>NZ_CP067976.1:334930-669860 GCF_018141665.1 Wolbachia endosymbiont of Spodoptera picta | reverse complement strand
CCTCTAATTTCAGCGATAAACCTCCCACTATTTAATGTTACTTTACCAAAAGTTCCTGCATGCAAATTCATAATTCCCTGACTCAAATCTTTATAATTCACAAGAAATATTTCAATATTTGCAAAGTCATGCCTTCCTGATAAAACATCTTTTTCTTTAATATCAGCACTATTTAATATTCCTTCAATTTCTATATTATCAGTTCTCAAATCGCTATTTAATATTATACTGCTGGCTATAAAACCGCTTGAAGATTTATAGAGTATATTATTGAGATTTAAATCTTCATCATAGTCAGTGAATCCCATTACCTCCCCACTTACAAGTGTTAATTTCCAGCAAGTAGCGATGGTAAGTAATTCTCCAGTTAAATGGTTTTTTAGTTTGGTTTGCATACTGCTTAATTGATTGAATTTGAAAACGTTCGATAGGTAAGGGATTATGATAATTTATCCATTATCTGAGTAGCCATAGGGTGTCATGCCAGCTCCCATACATTGGCATCCAGTTAAATTTACGAGTATAAAAGTAATGTTAAAATACAACGTTTCTGATGATGATGGAAAAATGGATCCTAGTGTCAAGCACTGGGATGACACCATTTACTATGCAAATTGCCACAATTTTCGTACAGCTGTGACTGGGATGACATTACTTATTGTGTGAATAGAATAAATACCCGTAGAGTTTGTTACGCACTGGCTTATGTTTATTTGATCGACAAATAAACACTAACAGACAAGACACACACCACATTCAAGTTGTGGTGTGTATTACTAGAACAAATTAGAAAGAAAACTTCACACCAGTTAGTAGAAGAATTCCTTGGTTAGAAGGTACATCAGTACCTTTTTGGTCTTTCAGCGCACCTTTTTCATCAGTCATAAAATAATGTAAGGCTGCATAAGGAACAAACTTGCTCTTATTGCAAGAAGATAGATCATACTGAACACCAAGTGCAACATCATGAAGCATATCTTTATCATTCATTGTACTGCCAAAGTATGTCAAGCTTGTATAAACATTCTCATATTGATAACCAGCACCTGCAGTCCAATACATGGTGTCCTTGTCATTAAATTGCTTTAAGCCATTTTTTCTAGCAATATCAGTAGTCTCTTTATATTCTTTTGAAGCAGGGTCGAGTTCCTTGATACTCTTCGGTTGACCAGATTTGCCTAAATATGCAAAAGAAGCAGCGAATTTTATATTTTGACCTTCATCAATCTTATAATCAGCGCTTACACCCAAATTAACACCCATCAGGTCATTGTACTCTACAAATTCCTTATAAAGATGCTTATCTTTACTCGGTTGCTTTGAAACCCCATATTCACCAACTACGGAAGTTTTAACTTTTACATTATGTTTACTAAAGTCATATTCATATGATGCACCAGCACTTATTATATGCTGGTAATCTGGTCCAACATGTCTTAACGTTTCCTCATTCTTTACCCCTGTTACCTTATTATTTGAATCTTTGAGGAAATCTGGAGCTATTTCTTTTACAACGGATAAACCACTATCGTAGCGAGGTGAGTAGCTAAGACCAAATCTTGCACCCATATAATTCGGCGAGTAGTAAGCAGCTCTAAATGGCAATGTGGTCATAACCTCTTTGTTGTATTTTCCTGCCATACGGAAGGAGAGTTTTTCGCTCTCGCTCGAGAAGCTTTCAGTGTAAAGACGTGGTGTTACGTAAAATGGAAAGTTTGCAGCACTTCCTTCTAAGTTTACTTTTCTGAACCAGTCACTATCTGCAGCTCCATCAACAGTTGCAATTCTTGTTGCATCAAGTCTCATCAGAGACTCAGGACCAAACTGATAGCCAAGTTTCAGATCACCATATTGTGAATTTAAGAATACATGCGCACTTCTACCTCTTGCAGCATTTACGCCTTGTGAAGCTCCTTTACCTTCAGTAACTGGAACATGGAATTGTACATCGGCACCATAACGAAGACCAATATCCTCATTTTTATTTTCAGCTCTTAAGTGCAATATTGCATCTGAAATCATGCCCATGTTTTCACTGTAATCACCAATATTCCCTATCCCTTTAGGAAATATTGGATTTGCTCCTTTTATACTATCTGGAGTATTGTTAAAATAATCTGTAGATTTACCTGGCATAATATTATAATGGTTATAGCCACTTAGCCCATGGTTACCATAACCTTGAGAATCAACAACGCCACCGAAAGTTATTCTTAAACCATCCCCTTGATTGGTATTGATAATATCAACCCCACCAACTGAAACAACAGGACTTGCCTTACCTTTTTCCTCTGTATTGCTGTTAACAACTTTTACATCCTTTTTTATATCTTTAGCTTCAATTTTAGCATTCTTAGTTTTAGAACCCTTAATTTTTGACTTTTCTACATTAGAATTTTTAGTGCTTAGAGCTTTCGCCTTTGAATCCTCTATAAACTTTGCTTTTTTCTCTTTTGCTAGCCTAATTTCATCTTTTTTCTTTTGTTTTGCTACTAATTTTAACTCTTCTTTTTTCTTCTTTTGTTCAGCTGCTAATTTTAACTCCTCTTTTTTCTTCTGCTCAGCTGCTAATCTTAGTTCTTCTTTTTTCTTAAGCTCCTCGGCTTTTTTTCTTGGATCAGCATTACATATCCTGTCCATTTTTTCTTTTAGTTTCTTATTTGACGTCTTCATCACTTCCATCTTTCCAGAAGTTTTGATTGACTCGTTACTCTCTTGCTTTTTTACTTCCTTCATACTCTCGTCAGAAAAGTCAGCAGCAAAGCCACTGAAAGAACATAAAGTCAATAGAGAAGCTAGAGCAGTTCTAGTATAAATAGATTTTTTCATGAAGTGCCCCCAAAAAATTTTAAAATCATAACATAAATAGTATAAAGGTGTTGAAAATCCAACTTAAAGCAACCTTATAGCGAAAATAAAAGTAAAATGCAATACTTTAAAAGCAACTTTCTTAATACGCTCAACGTTTATATTAACCAAAATTTAGTACAGAGGTTTGCTTGTTAGTGTATTATAACTCTATACTTATTCTATGGAAGTAAAATTTACTCAAAGTAAAAGCATAAAAAGATTAAATTATTAATATAAATTGTTGACAATAATATTAATTTGTATTATAGTTGGTAGATTATTGTTTTATTTTTGACAGATTGGGGTACTTATGGATTTTAGTTTTTTACGCAATTGGTTTAGCACTACAGGTGCTGCTACAGGCTCAGAGCCAGGTAATACTGAACAGCCAGACTCTATTTCAGTAGATGATGGCAAATACGAGATGAAAGAATATGACGATGAATTTGAGATCATTGAAGATTATGAATTTATAAATCGTGCTGATCCAAATGAGCCATGTTCTTTACCTTCTGACTATAAAATAGATGAAAGTATTGTAAAAATTGCAGGACTTGATAGAGAGAAATTATTAGAAATGGGTAATTTCTGCAAGATAAGCTATGGCGATGATGATGGTAAATTAAGTAAAAAAAGATGTAACAACCTAGCTCAAAGAGTATACAAAACTGAATTTGAAATTGTAGAAGATTTTGAAATTGTTCCATCTACTGAAAAAATGTATAAAACTAGAGCTGAACTCATCAGCGAAGGTTATGAAATTATTCCATTTGGTAATAGCTTTGAAAAAGATGCTGGTCACGTTTTTATAAAAGGTAAAGAAATAACAATAGCCTACTATGGTACTCGTCTGAGCCAGAGTTTTAATGATGGAATTACTGATATAAATGTACTTTTTGCTACTTCGGAATTTTTACCTGAAGGTGGAAGAATTCATTGTGGTTTCTATAATTCATTTATGGATTCATGGCCTAATCTGTATGGCATTTTAAAATCTCATGCTGAAAAACAGGGATCAGAAATCAAGGATTTTAAAATTAATCTCACAGGTCACAGTATGGGAGGAGCTATTGCTAAGATAGCTGCTTTATGCCTCAATAAAACAGAAGGAGCTGAAGATGTTCATGTTGCAACTTTTGGTGATCCACGAGTTTTTGATCTTACTGCTAGTGAATTTTATAATGATGTTCTTCAAGAAAAAACCATTAGAGTAACTCAACATAGACAAGACCCAGTACCAGCGGTATCACCTGGTATTTGTGGTTATGCTCATGTAGGTGCACAATTGAGAATATCAGTACCTGAAGGATATTTTGTTCATCAAATAGATGGTTATCATGAAGCCATTAAAATAATGGATGAAGAGGATTTCCGATCGAACAATAACGTTTCTCTCTTTTATTACCCTTCGAGAATATTAAGTCGAATTAACTGTGCAGTTTTAGGTAATGCTCAATATTATGCTGCTAATTTAGGTAATTATATTCTTGGTGGACAAAATTTTTTCGAGAAAGTAAAAAAGGAATACCAAGATAAAAACTTAGAAAATTTTTCTAAGCTTGAACAAGCAGAAGTTAAGCAAAGGGCACATCAAAATGTCTTTTCTACTACAAGGAGTTTATAACTACTATACAAAGCAATCATTAGATTGCTCTGTAGCATCTACTCATTTAAATTCAATATAAAAATTTTCACCAGAAGTTATTTTCCATTCTTCTTTAAATTTCTTTAGGTGTTCTTTTTTTTCGCATTCCAAAAGCAGTTCTTCTATGCTCTTATTATAGCTTTCTGTAGTAATTCTTCCTTGATGATGCATGAACTTCAAGTAAATCAAATAGGTGTTAATCACATCTGTTTCGCAATAATCGCGAATCTCTTGTATTTTTCCACTATCGTATAAATCCATAACTTGTGAACCATCAACTCCAATCTTACCGGGAAGATTAAGTGCTGCGCAAACTTCGTTCATCTTCATTCTTGCAGAAGCTCCAAAATCAGAGAGAGATTCAAGCAAATCACAATGCCAATCACTACTGTACCTCTGATTGTAACTATTCCACTTATCGCCAGCTTTGTGAAAATATTCTGCTTGAGTGCCATGAACCATAGCACGGTACTTCAGTACCGGTATATCAAAAGTGCGCCCATTGAACGAAACTAGTCTTGGCTTTTTCTCTGATATGTAGTTAAAAAATCCCTTTACTAGCTCTTTTTCATTGGAGTTTACTGTGCCTCCAGATCTTATTTCTTGTAGTGTGAACATTTCATAACCGCTCTGGCGTGTTATATTACAAAGTAAAAAACTAATAACTACAACAAGGTGGAAGGGCTGACGCAGAAAAGAGTTTTGCCCGTTTGTTATTTCAAGATGATATTTTGTTAATGCGTTCCTCTTTTCTTCTACACTGCTATCATCACTAATATTTAGTAAATTCTTGCAGGAATTTACATCTGGTATAGTTTCAATATCAAATACCAACAAAGAATTAAGCATTACTTATATATTCCTCAGGGCGATCAGTCCAAGGTCGCACTTTTACGAACAAAAAGAGATGAACTTTACACTCAAATAACTTTTCCAATTCTGTACGCGCCTCGATATTAATTTTTTTTATGCTACTGCCGTCTTTTCCTAGCACTATTTTCTTATGATTATCTTTCAATACAAATATGATCTGTTTTATGACTAAACTCTTATCTTTTTTTTCCTCAAATTGTTCAGTTATAACAGCTGTAGAGTATGGCAATTCTTCACGTAGGTTCAAGAATAACTTCTCTCTTGTAATTTCTGCTGATAAAAAATCAGCTGAGGAATCGGTTACTTGATCTTCTTCATAGAACCAAGGGCTTATCGGTGCAATTTCAGATAAGTAATTCATCAAATTAGAAAGTCCATCATTCTTCAGTGCCGATATCGTAAAAATTTTTTCAAACTTATAAAGCAAATTTAGGTGCTCATGTGCCATCTTGAGCTCTGATTTCTTTACTAAATCAGTTTTATTGATAACCAAAATGCATCTGCCTTTTGTGCGCTCCAGTCGTGCAAATATCGTTTTTATTCTTTCTATATTTTTTAGGTAATTGTTTACATCAACAAGCAACAAAGTAATGTCACTATCCTTAACTGCTCCCCATGCAGATTTGACTAAAGCTTTTTCAAGATTTGTTTCTGCTGAAAACACTCCTGGAGAGTCAGTAAAAACAATTTGCGCATTGTTGCATATAGCAACACCCCTTACCTGCGTCCTTGTTGTCTGCACTTTAGGGGTGACAATTGCAATTTTCTTGCCTACGATGCTGTTAATTAGCGTTGACTTTCCAGCATTTGGCAAGCCAGCTATCGTTACAAATAAGCATTTTTGTTCTTTCACAAAGGAAATTATAAAGAAAACTAAATGCTAACGTCAATTGATTATTATATAGCTTGCTCTTCCTCTTTTGAAGAAAAACATTTTCCAACTTTTTCAACTATAGGTGATATAATATACTCATTCACTTTCTGAGCTATTGGTTGTATAATATGCTTTGTTGCAAATATAGCTGCGACTGGTGCTATTACTTCTATTACTGCACCTGCTAAAGCTGCAGATCCCATTCCAAGGGTTACATCAGGGAAAATAGCCATTGCAGCTGCAGCAAGACCAACTCCAATTGCAGCACTTGCAAGTGCGGAAATACCAAAATAGATAGGCGCATATTTTTCATTCTTTTCAATATTATCTTTTTTGCAAAATTTGTATAGTAGCTCCCCCGCACACAGAGCTGTAATCAATGCTGGAGCTATAGAACCAACAATCCCACCCATCACCAATGGTGATAAAGCTGTAAAACTGAGTCCCCAACCTGTAAGTGCTCCTATTGTTGTAGCTATACCTAAGCCAAATGGTATTCCTTTAGTATTATTATTCATATAATCTCCTTAAATATAAATTTCTAAAAAACTTTTCTAGTATAGCTAAATTTCTTAGATAGATCAATTGATTTTTTTATGATTAAATGTGATTAAAACTCGAAGAGCGGGAGAAGGGGTTCGAACCCTCGACCTCAACCTTGGCAAGGTTGCGCTCTACCAACTGAGCTACTCCCGCAGTTAAATTCTGCTTATTCTTATTATAGGTGCGTATCATAATTTGTAAACCCTACATGCATGAAAATCATGAGAGCCAATTTTCTATGATCTTTTCGTATACTTAAAGCTCATTTTTGATTATTATATGTGTCATAAAACATATTAAATTTATGAGAATATTTGTATATAAAGACGACCTGCCAGCCAGTGCAATACCAAGTGATATAAAATCTATAGCTGTTGATACAGAGGCAATGGGGCTACTGCATAGCAGAGATAGATTATGCCTTGTGCAGCTTTCTTTTTGTGATGGCAACGCTCATTTGATTCAATTCAAAAACGATTATACAGCTCCAAATTTGAGAAAAATATTAGAGGATAAAAATATAACCAAAATATTTCACTTTGCGCGATTTGATGTAAGCATAATACATTATTATTTAAAAACCTGGGCACTGCCTTGCTATTGCACGAAAATAGCCTCACGTTTAGTTCGCACTTATACAGATAGTCATAGCTTAAAAGAGTTGTGCTTAGAACTACTTGATATAAAACTAAACAAGCAACAACAATCTTCTGATTGGGGAAATGAAAATTTAACAGACAAGCAAAAAAGTTATGCTGCATCTGATGTTTTATATCTTCATAGAATAAAGGAAAAGCTAGATTTAATGCTAGAACGTGAAAATAGAAAAGAATTAGCCGAAAAGTGCTTTGCATTTCTTCCTACTCGTATTGAGCTAGATTCAATGGGTTGGGGGAGTGTAGATATCTTTAATCATCAGATGTAATCACTTCACTTGAATCCAGAAAAATTTAGTTGATCAGCTGTTAATTGATACGCTATATTTATAAAAATTTAGGTATTTTATGAGTGATGATATTAAAGCGGTAAATGATCAAAATTTCGAATCTGAAGTTGCTAACCACAAAGGATTTGTGCTGGTAGATTTTTGGGCAGAATGGTGTGGACCATGCAAAAGTCTGATGCCACGTATCGAGCAGTTAGCCAAGGATAGAAAAGACAAGATCAAAATCTGTAAGTTTGACATAGATGGAGAAACTGAAGTGCCAAGTAAGTATGGAGTTCAATCTATACCTACTTTAATCATATTTCAAGATGGTAAGGAAATTGCACGCAAAATTGGCGCAATAAATGATTTACACAGTTGGGTTGATAGTGAAATAA
Source organism: Wolbachia endosymbiont of Spodoptera picta (assembly GCF_018141665.1). Taxonomy (NCBI): domain Bacteria; kingdom Pseudomonadati; phylum Pseudomonadota; class Alphaproteobacteria; order Rickettsiales; family Anaplasmataceae; genus Wolbachia; species Wolbachia endosymbiont of Spodoptera picta. The sequence continues at coordinate 661,752 of NZ_CP067976.1, read as the reverse complement.
GCGAGTAGACAAATTTCCTTTTGCGTGTATTATAAGTGTTAATAAAAGGGATTGTAGCTCAGTCGGTTAGAGCAGTTCGCTCATAACGAATTGGTCGTAGGTTCGAGTCCTACCAATCCCACCGCTATTGATACAATTGCAAGGCCTACTCTCTTAGATAAGCTTTTTGCCTTATTAAAGTACTTGGTTGTTAGTGTTTGAAAATTCCATTATATAAAAATTACTTCCGCATATTTTCAATCTAATTATAATTGCGATTAGAGATATTTTAAGAGCTCAAAAATTTATCTTTGTCTGCAGACTTTCAATTAACTTTTCAATAAAAAACGTAGCGTATACACACGTCTGTCATATGTGCGCTGCATTTTTTTCTAATTTATACAGGAGGATTTTATGTCCAGAATTCCAGATATTTGACCTTTACCTTAGCTAATAAAAACCAACTGGCGCCTTTGGTTTTTATAAAGAAAATCTAGGAAATAACCAAAAACTGTTTCCAGGCATAAATTTGCCGTGTATACCTAAAAAGTAATGATATTAGCATAATGTTCATATTTGTATGCTAATATTAATATCATTTAAATTGAAGAGTATTATGGAACAACAAGCATCAAACAAAGAGAAAGGGATTGAATTTAGATATAATCAATGTAAGCAGAAATGCCATTCCTACAAAACAAAACGGACAGACCAAGAATGCCTAGATAAATGCTATGAGAAGTACGTTTCTAAACTTTATCCACAAATTAGTGAGAAATTATTAGCTAGTGAAAACAATCTCTATGATGAAAGCACAAAATTATCACTTATGGCAGATACTCTAGATGCAATGTTTTTTTAATCACAAAAGAAACACTTATTTCAATATTTGCAGAGATGTTAGCTTTTTAGATATACTTTGACTTATTGAATAATTCTTTAAATTGGTAAAATACTGTTTCTTTTCCTCTATTTCTTTTTCACTATTCTTTCCACATATCGCTTCTGTTTTTATCTCTGGTTGTTTCTCTTGATTGAGAGAGCCCTTCTTTTCAAAATAATTATCTGTGAATTCTAAAAAGAGTGAAATCAGCTCAGGAATAGTGTATTTGTGTTCACTTGATGAGCACAATTCTGTAATCGAAGAAAAGTGAATATCATCTGCCTTAATAGGTAGTAACGATAGAAACTTATTCCAGCATTTTTTCATTATTCCAACTTCAGGTTCAAGGTTTTTTATTTTAGCTAAGTTGGCATGCTCCATAAAAAACTCTTTATATTGCTCAAAACCTTCAAAAGTTTCTTTTTTTTGGTAGTTTTTTTTCCTATGACTTTTTTCTATGTCAGCAATTTTAGTACCTATATTTGCCTGCTTACTAATAAAGCCATCGTTCTCTAAGTTAAAACAAATTGTGTATGGAGTAATGTCGTTTACTATTGTGTGTGGCTTAAAGTGCCAACCAAAGCATTTGAGTATGAATTTTATTATAGGAGGAAATAGCCATTTAGGTTTTGATATGTGTAGTAATTTCACTACAAGTTTTTTGAATGAGCTAAAGGATTTATTGATAATGCATCTTAAATGAATATTGTCATCTTTTTTAAACTTTTTATAAACCTCCGCAGCTATTGGTCCTCCAGCACAGCTTCCATACAGTACTATATTGTCTGGGTGAATGCCTTGCTTTAGAAGATCTGAAATGACTCCAATTCCTGCATTTACTCGATTTCGACCGTTTAAAGAATGGCCTTTGCTTTTTCCAGAACCAGGAAAATTAATAAGGTGAACATCCATACCTGCTTCAGCTGCCCAATTCCATTCACTTTTGTCTTCATTTGGCTCTTTTTCAAAAGTATATGTAAGCCCTGGAAAGTAAACTATATGCTTTTTCTTTCTGCTATCTGCACTGCTCTTCGAGTTTGACATCACTATCTTTTGAATTCGCATTCCATTTTGAACTTCTACGAACTCTTCCCTAATTTTTATTGTATTTTCTTCTGTTACTTTCATTTTGCGTTTTTCATTATATTGATTTAATAATACATGAAATTTTAGAAAAAATCAATTTTACTAAAAAATTAACTTATAGCATATCTATCTTTATATTTATTGGAATTAAAGTAGTAGTGAGAAATGCCTCTTGACATTTGATAAACCTAAACGTAGCCTAAAACAATTTACTATTTATTTATGACATTTGTTCAATCACTTAATAATCAATTAGATAGTTTACACTTATTAAAGCACCCGTTTTACGAGTCATGGAATGAAGGTAGCTTAAGCCTGCAGGCTCTGCAAACCTACGCTAAGGAATATTATCACCATGTTGCTGCTTTTCCTCGTTATATCAGCGGTATACATTCCTTGTGTCCAAATTTGAAAATGCGGCAAGTTTTACTTGGTAATTTAATAGAGGAAGAACAAGGCGACGAGAATCACCCAGAATTATGGCAGCGTTTTGCTGAAGGACTGGGAGTAGCACGATCTCAACTTCTTGAGGATGCACAGGTTAAGGAGACACGAGAATTAGTTGACGGTTACTTTGATATTGTAAGATCAGGTTTTGTAGAAGGTCTTGGAGCTCTGTACGCTTATGAACGTCAAACTCCAGAGGTTTCTAAATCTAAAATTGAAGGTCTGAAAAAACACTATTCAATAAATGATGAGCGTTCTCTCAAATTTTTTACCGTTCATGTGGAAGCTGATGAGTGGCATTCTGAAGAATGTGCAAACCTTATTGCAGATTTAAACGAAGAAGAACAAGAGAAAGTTATGCAAGGCGCTGAAAAAGGAGCAAAACTCTTATGGGGTTTTCTTGATGGCATGATGAATGTTGATGTTTGTCATTAATTATAAGTAGATACTAAATTCAGTGGTAGCATGTAATCTTCTTATATCTGATTTACGGCTTTGGGTTCATTTGGGATGTAGTGCAGAAGAGAAGTCTTCTCCCCAATTGGTGAGTATTGACGTTGATTTCACTTTTAAATCTCCTCCTTCAGGGCTTACAACTGATCAACTTAAAGATACTATCTGCTATTTGGAAGTAGTGCAAAATATTCAATCTCTTGTTCAGGGCAAGCAATTTAATTTAATCGAGCATTTAACTCATGAGATATACAGAGCCATTAATAACCTTTTGCTGCGAAAGAAGCATATTATTTCTTCTGTCAGGGTGACTACTCACAAAATCGCACCACCAGTTCCTGGTGTGCATGGGGGCGTTTTTTTTACTTACTGTAATGAATTGCAAGAATGATCTATATTTCTATTGGATCAAATATAGGGAATCGCCTTTCCCATTTACAAAGAGCTACTGAGTTAATAAAGAAGCGCTATTTAAAAGACTTAAAGTCTTCGATCATTCTAGAAACTAAGGCTATTTTACCAAATGGTGCTCCACCTGATTGGAACAAGCCATTTCTCAACATGATTGTCTATGGAAGTTGTTCTTCTTCTCCTGAGGAGCTACTAAAAGGCTTAAAACAAATCGAATGTGATATTGGTCGTCCACAAGTCTACGAAAAATGGGCACCTCGTGTTATTGATTTAGATATTTTGTTATGGGATGATCTAACGCTTGATATACCTGACCTTAAAATTCCTCACCCAGAATTAGTAAATAGACCATTTTTGCTCCACTTGATGGCAATGGTTAACAAAACCTTTGCTTTCAATGTTCAAGACTGTTTTTCAAAGAGTTTTACGCTTTCACCAAAGCTTATGGGTATCGTCAATATTACCCCTGATTCATTTTCAGATGGTGGTCTTTATTATGATGCGAATCGAGCAACCAAGCAGGCATTGCAGCTGGTATCAGATGGTGCAAGCATAGTTGATCTTGGAGCTCAATCAACAAGGCCTGGAGCTTCAATAAAGACGCCAGAGGAAGAGTATGAACGTCTAAAACCAGTACTTGATAATCTTAGCGACTATATGAAAAATGGTGATATTGAAGTCAGCATTGATAGTTTTTTGCCAGACCTTATTTTAAACGTTTTGAAGCACTACAATATTGCCTGGGTAAATGATCAGAAGGGAGATCTGAGTAGTAATACCTTAAAAGAAGTTGCTAGCAGTGGGTGTAGTGTCGTTATTATGCATTCACTTTCGATACCACCACATAAGGACAATATTTATTCCACATGACACTGACCCAATTGATATCATAAATAATTGGGCAGAGAAGAGCATTAACAAACTACTAGGCCTGGGTTTTGATGAAAATTCAATAATTATTGACCCTGGTATTGGTTTTGGCAAATCTATGTATCAGAATATTCAGATTTTACGCAGTATAGAAACTTTACAAAATTTTGGCTGCAAGGTTTTAGTTGGCCATTCCAGAAAGTCATTTATTTCCTCTTTTTCCATAGAATCTCCCTCTAATAGAGATTTAGAAACAATTGCTACATCTGCTGTACTGCAAAATAAGGTTGATTTCCTTAGAGTGCATAATGTACGCGACCACATGAGATTTTTTGTAGCCCAAGCTGTCTTAAAAGGATGAAGATTATTGGAATTATGGCTGTTGACTCTAATGGGGTAATTGGAATAAATAATGATTTGCCCTGGCGTTATCCAAGTGAGTTTAAACATTTTTGTCAAGTGACCGACAAACAAATTATTGTGATGGGAAGAAAGACATTTGAAACCGTGCCTCAAAGCATACTAAAGAATCGTACACCTATTGTTTTCTCCCGTAACAAGTGTTTTAATAGAGGTCCAAAATGTACTGTTGTCTCTTCCATGCAAGAATTTCTGTCAATTCAAAGTAGTTCTCAAGTCTTTGTGATTGGTGGGGCACAAATAGCACACCTTTTTTTAGAGCATAACCTAATCTCAGAATTTATTATAACTGAAATTCACAAGCCCTATAAGGGTGATACATACCTCAATTTAGCATTTTTTAATGGATGGAATAAAACTATTCTCGTCAGAACAGAAGACTATACTATATTCAATTGTATCCGTTCGGCAGAGTAGTAAAATAAGAAAAAGAGAAAAGACGACTAGAGGAATAAATGATGTCATTCAAGTAGCTGACACTGATTCCTTTATGGTGATGTCATGCCATTGTCAGCTACTTGGATAACATTCCACTCCAGCACTTGATTCTGGAATGGCTTTGTTGCATCACTCTTCGGATAATAGGTAACGTGGAATAAATTCATGAAGCTATCTCAAATTTAGCCATGCCTATATCAGTAAATTTGTTAAGCAAATAACACTTGAGTAGCAGTTCTCTCTCACGATTAACCTCAGATTTGTTTCTAAAACTAAACCCAAATGTTTGCTTCAGTCGCGAGAAAAAACTTTCTATATAAGATCTCTTCCCATAATTTATCTCTTTTTTCCACCTCTTCATACCATCTTCATCATATGACTTTATGAGCTTGATTGTAGAATTTCTCTCATCCATATAATCCAACTTTGGATGCTCTATTGCATTATTTTGCGGAGGAATCCTTGTCTTTATGTCAAGCTCATCGCACAGTTTGTATAACTTCTTTCGATTATATGCCCTGTCTGCATATAGTGTGCTTATATTATATTTAACATCAATCCTTGCAATAAGATCACATGCTCCATAGTGGTCAGAATAAACTCCGCCACTGTATTTTGCTGCTATAACTTTTTTGCTACCTATCTCTAGCATTACATGCAGTTTTCTTGTTTGCTCATAGCAGCGATACTTTCTATCTGTACCATTTGCCTTGCTATGACCTGGAATATTATTGTAGATCAGTACTATCTATGGCAATCTCAATATCTTCTGTATTATTTTTATCATGTCTTCGATCATTAATTTTGATGTTAAGTTTTTTAAGCCTTCTTGAGGCCTGGGAATAGCTAATAACTTGCAAGTTTTTCCTTACTTGCTCAAGGTACCCTGCTATAAATCCCGCTGTTTGTCTCAGACCTATTCTAAATAAATAAGTTATTATGTGAACCAGAATCACGACCTTATCGCTATAAATATAGTTGCCACCAGCCATTTTTGGACCTTTTTCGTACCAATTTTCTATGGCATCATTGACGTAATAAAAAATATTTCCCCTCTCTTGGAGAAATTTGTTATATTCATGGCAGTTACTGACTCTCATTTTTTGTGGCATATTTTTCTTTAGTAGGTTAAATGCTTGTCTTATAGTGAATTTTGTCAGTAACTGCCAGTTCTTTTTATTTGACCTATGCAACAAAGCCCACTGGAATCCAGAAATTTTTTGAGCACGAAAGTTTATGCTAAGTTTTTGTTGGTAAAAAAGGCTGGATCCCAGTGTCACGCACTGGGATGACAAGAGGAGAACTACTGGGATGACAAGGGGAGAGCTACTAAATTACATCTTCAATTTCTGTGTGTCAAGTACTGAAGAGGTCTCTCCTATTTTCTCTTGATGAATAAATCTAAGTAGAGTATAGTAAAAATGCATTTATGTAGCGATTAATGAGCAATTTAGTTTTAGTCTATATAACTTTTTCAAACTTGAAAGAGGCTCAGGCTATTTCTGAAGAATTGTTAAACGAGAAGTTAATTGTGTGTGTAAATATATTTCCTGAAGTAAATTCTCTGTATTTATGGGAAGGTAAAATTAATAGTAATTGTGAAGTAGTGGCAATTATGAAAAGTAGGAATGATCAGGCTGATAAGATTGTAGAAAAAATCGAGGCAATGCATTCTTATGGTCAACCAGCCGTTTTGATAATACCCATAGGAAAAGCGAATAAATCTTTTACTAATTGGGTTAATAATGTTATTGATATAAACAATATTGGGGTGTAGCCAAGTGGTAAGGCAGCGGTTTTTGATACCGCCACGCGAAGGTTCGAATCCTTCCACCCCAGCTTTATTGAAGTGTGCGTGAAATGATATCACTTTTTTATAAATTAAGGTTATTTAATTACATATTGGGCAGTTTGAAAGATATAGTTGTCAAGCTATTTTTTTTCACTTTGTATCTTTATACATCGAACATTATGCTCATGTTTCTCACCAGTGGCTTTTGGTATGCTGTAGAATTTAGCTCTTTCAAAAATGCATTTTACCATTTATATCAATATTTAAAATGGTATTATGAAAATAGAGATGATTTGGGTTATGGAGTTTCTATTAGAATATTAGTAGCGTTTCTTACTCCGCATTTTCTCTACAAATTATTTTCTGGCACAGGCTGGAAGTCTTTTTTCAAGGAGAAGATAGTTCAGATACTCAGCACAAGAAGAAAAATGGGTAATAAACCAAATGGCAGTAGTTATGGTTATAGTAATAAGAACAGTTACGGTAACAATAATCTTCAAGAGGCAGAACGGAAAGTGAATATGATAAAGCAGCTATTAATCCAAGATATAGATGAAGCTATAGAAAAAAGATTAAATGATATTTTTCTTGGTGAGAGGGGTAAACCTCATTAAAAGGGCTTTATCTTTTTTAGAATTGGCTGTATTTTGTTTTTTACGTATAACCGATCGCAATCAGCCAGTATACATGTTTCAACAAAATCTTGACTGAAGTCTGATAGCCAGGAAATTGCTTTACGTTTCTCTACCAAGCTTTCTGTTTTTTTACAGTTACTTGCTGCATCAATCATTGCCTGTGATATCACTGATTGCCACAGTATGCAGTACCTTTGTATATCATCTAAAGTGCTATTTGCTTCGTGATGGTGAAAAAACTCTTTGAAATTGAAGTTATTTGACATTATGTACCTCTTTAAGTTGAAAATTAGAATTTGAAGTAGTGCGAAAGTTGTCTGCTGCAATGAGTAGCCTTTATGACAGTCAGACCGGGTTTTATGTGAGCTATAAATGTTTAAGAAATTATATCTATTCAGATCTATGTGAAACCAGTGCTTCTTTTCTTGTTATCCGAGCTGGGATCCAGGTTGACAAAAGCGCTTTACAACGTTTTGTGTACAAAAGCCAGTGTTGCATGACACTATTTGTTCTTATAGCTTTTTTGTCTATCTTATTTTGTCACTCTGCTGAACAGATAATTTTCGCCAATAAGCTTTCTACTGAATTTTTGTTATTGAGCTCACACAGATCAAAGACAAGTTTTGAGTCAAAAATACCCTTAATATTATAATAAGGGGCTGGTAAAATGTGTCTAGTAAGTTTTCTTCTCTATGCAACTGCACCTCAAGCTAATAATGGACCATCAGGCGTATTACCAATTACATTGATCTGGTTTAATATTTTATTAGTGGGGTAAAAATAATTTTTTATAAACTCCTTATATATAGCTGTTAATTTATGTATATCGTCTATTGATACGCATTCATTTACCTGATGTGCGGTTTTGTTGATCATACCAAATTCAATTACTGGACAAATATCCTTAATAAACGCAGCATCAGATGTGCCACCATTTGTACTCAGCACAGCATCAATGCCGGTAATTTTATTTATCGCATCAAGCATAATATCAGTATTTCTATCAGGAATAGAGAGAAAAACGTTTCTGCTGCTCTGCATAGACAGTTTATAATCGTTAGTCACATTGGTGCATATTGCATCAATCATCTTATATAAAACGTCTGGTGTTTGTGTATTGTTATATCGAACATTAAAACCTGCTGCTATTGAACTAGGTATTAGATTATTAGTATTATTTCCAACGTCGATAGTAGTAATTTCGCAATGTGAAGGCTGAAAGTATTTATTACCAGTATCAAAAGTGGTATCTTTTATCTTACTTAGTATCGATACCATTTTATATATTGGATTATCTGCTAGATCTGGGTAGGCAACGTGCCCTTGTTTACCATGGCAAATCAATTTAAATGTTGCAGAACCTCTTCTACCTATTTTTATGGTATCACCTAATTTCTCACTACTAGTTGGTTCGCCAACTACACAAAAATCTATCTTTTTTTGCTTGCTTTTCATCCATTCCAAAACGGCCTTTGTTCCATGTTCTTCCGTGCTTTCTTCAGCGCTGGTAATCAATGCACTGATTGAACCGCTGAATCGAAACTTACCTGCAACTGAATCTACGATAGCAGCAATAAATGCAGCTACTCCGCCTTTCATATCAGATGCTCCTCTTCCATATAGCATTCCATCTCTAACTTCTGGCTTAAATGGATCAGATATCCAATCTTTTAACTCACCTGGTGGTACAACATCAACATGTCCAGCAAAACACAAGTTTGGTACTCCATTTATATATTTCGCATAAAGATTTTTAACTTTATCACCAAACTCTAAAATCTCACATTCAAAACCACTTTTCTTGAGAATGGCTGCTATATGCTCTATTGCCCCATCGTCTTTTGGTGTTATACTTCTAAAAGAAATTAATTTCTTAGTTAGTTCTATAGGGTCAATCTTCATATCAATCTTGAAATACTAACATTACCGTATTGTAAACATTCTATGCGATATTTAAAACAAATATTACAGCACACAGAACAAGTTCTTATTAGGGAAGTAAAAGTACTTGCTGATAATATCTATGAAATATGTAGACAATACGGAAATGACATTTTTCTGATTGCAGATGAAAATACAGCAAAACTTTTAAACAAAAACATACTTAATAAAGTTTCTCATTTAATTATTCCAGCCACACCTGTCATTCCAGCGCGTGACTATGATGGATCGCAGTGTCACGCTACTTGGATGACACCAAATGGACTGAACAGTGCTGCTTCTCTCCAAGCTGTAAACCTAGTTAGAAATAAAGCAAAAGATAGTGACTTAATGGTTGCATTTGGCAGTGGCACTGTTAATGATATCTGTAAGTACGCAAGCTATTTAGAAGGCAAAGACTACATATCCTTTCCAACAGCTGCTTCCATGAATGGATATAGCTCTGCAAACGCTTCAATATTAGTTAGTTGATGGATATAAAAAATCGTTCGGAGCACATCTTCCAAAGGCAATATACATTGATACCGATATAATTGCCAACGCACCACCACGCCTCACATTAAGTGGATTTGCAGATTTCATCTGCCGTTCAACAGTACAAGCCGATTGGCTATTATCTCATCTATTACTTGGCACAGAATATAATGAATTACCCTTTAAACTTGTTCGCAATCTGGAGGAAATTTTGCTCAGAGAACACTTGGCACTTGCTAAAAAAGATAAAAGAGTAGTTTTATTACTTATGGAAGCCTTATTGATTTCAGGACTCGGAATGGTGATGTCAAAAGGCAGCTACTCTGCAAGTCAAGGAGAACATATGATAGCTCATGCAATTGAGATGGTAACACAGGATTATTCCTCCTCGTTACATGGGGAAAAAATTGCTGTGACAACGATTACCATGGCTAACTTGCAAGAGGAGATATTGTCAATACAAAACCCGATTACCAAACCGATCACTTTAGATGTAAAACATATAACTCAGTGCTTTGGTAATACCGAATTTATAAAAATTCTAAAGCAGAAGCAAATGATGCGGCAAAAAATTCAAGAGATTATTTGCAAAGAATGGAGTAATATTTCTAGTTTAATTAAGCAAAATTTACTATCTGCAAAACACCTGCAGAAAGTATTTGAAGATCTATCAATTCCGTACTTACCGGAGCATCTTAATTGGAACAAAGAGCAATACTGCAAGGTAGTCAATCTTACATTTGCAACAAGAGATAGATTCACCTTTCTTGATCTGGCTGGTTGTATAGAAAAAAGTTAGATTTTGTGTATTCGTTCGGTAGGGTAGCAAAATAAGATAGACAAAAATACAGTAACAAATGGTGTCATGCAAGTAGCTATCCAGCCTTTCTTAACAACAAAAACTTAGCATGACTTTTGTGCTCAAAAACTTCTGGATTCCAGCATCAAGTGCTGGAATGACATGGTGAAATATTATTCAAGTAGCCTCTGTCCCAGTGCCTATTCGGTGTCATTCAAGTCAACTCTTTTCTTGTCATCCCAGTGTCTAGACACTGGGATCCAGAAAACTTCACTTTAAATGAGTGCATTAGATTGTCTTTATATAGATGCCAGTGTCAGCTACTCGGATGAAATTCATTTAGTTGTCTTTTCTCATCTACCTTACCACTTTCTTGAACGGATACCATTAGCCATTCCCCTGAATAGATACAACAAATGTTGTATCTTTATCACTTCACATACATTATTCCATATACTATATGAACAACTGAAAAAAAACTTCAGTTAATTGACAATGAATCACGTTATTTTGTCAAGTGCGCTGCTATCGCCAAACCATAGCTTAGCTTGAGTGGCTGAGGAGGGATTTGAACCCCCGACCAAGAGATTATGATCCTCCTGCTCTACCACTGAGCTACTCAGCCTAATTAAAAACCTTGCTATATATGTAATCTATATGTTTCATATAATACTTCAAATCAAACAAAGACTCAAGTTTTTCAGAGTCAATAATTCCGTGCAAGGATTTATCTTGTTTCAATTCGAACAGAAAATCACTGTTATCTTGCTTTACTTTCATTGCATTATTCTGAACAATTTTATATGCCTCTTCCCTAGTTAAACCACTACTTACCAACTCAAGCAATACACGTTGTGAGAAAATTAAACCCTTTGAAGAGTTTAAGTTCTTTTCAATGTTTTCCTTATCGATCGCCAATTTATCTATCAAATCTGTTAATCGCACTAAAGCAAAATCCATTGTTATACAAGCATCAGGGGCAATGCACCTTTCCACAGACGAGTGCGATATATCTCGTTCGTGCCATAATGCAACATTTTCTAATGCAGGAAAAACATAGCTGCGTACTAAGCGTGAGAGCCCAGTCAAATTCTCACTTAAAATAGGATTACACTTATGCGGCATAGCAGAACTTCCCTTCTGCCCAGTGGAAAAATATTCAGAGATTTCGCCGACTTCAGTTTTTTGCAAATGACGAATCTCAATTGCAATATTTTCTATTGAGCTTGCAATTACTCCCAAAATTGAAAAGAACATGGCATGTCTATCACGAGGGATGACTTGAGACGATATGGTTTCAGGTATGAGTCCCATTTCTTTCGCTACATACTCTTCAACAAATGGATTAATATTTGCAAAATTACCTACTGCACCTGATATTTTACAAATTGAGATCTCTTTTTGCGCGCTAATTAATCTCTGATAATTGCGTTTAAATTCAGCATAAAATCTAGCAAATTTTAATCCAAGAGTTATTGGTTCTGCATGCATTCCATGACTGCGCCCAACACAAACAATATCTTTATAGTCCTCAGCTTTTTTTTTCAATACTATAAGTAAATTTTTTAGATTCTTGAGTAAAATATCACATGACTCTTTCAACTGCACTGCAAGGCATGTATCTAAAACATCAGAACTTGTCATTCCGTAATGGAGATAACGAACATCAACTCCCGCTTTTTCAGAAATATATGTCAAAAAAGCTATAACATCATGTTTTACAATGGATTCAATTTCGTTAATACGCTCAATATCAAATTCAATAGCACCAGAGAGCTTTTCAGCAACATCATTTGGAATAACTTTTAATTTTGCTTGAGCTTCACATGCTAATTTTTCTATTTTGAGCCATATGTTGAACTTATTTTTTTCTTCCCAAATAGAAGAGATTTCTTTGCTGCTATAGCGTGGGATCATTTTTGATTTATTCCAATAATGGTGTCATTCCAGTGCATGACACTGGAATCCAGATATAAAAGTATTTGCAAATTATTCAATGGACAACGGATTCTAGAAGCATAAAATAATGTCCATGATGAAATAAACTGGATCCCAGTGTCACGCACTGGAATGACATGAAAGGAGCACTGGAATGATACCAGCTTAGCAATGGAAGACATTTCTTTACGACTATAACAAGGGATCATCTTTGATCAGCTATCATCACCATCAGTAGTTTCTTTACTCGCATCTTGCTCTGCCTCTTGTTGCTCAGATTTCTGATTTTGCAACTTTGCTTGCCTTAATTCATGTGCATCTTTCTCAGATCTGACAACGTATATAGTAATTGGCACTATCACTTTACTATGTAATTCTATATTCACTTGATACTCGCCCAAATTTTTGATACTTATTCCACCAAAAGATAAACTATGATGACTTATATCATATCCTTCTTGTAATAAAGTTTTTGCAATTTCACGTGTGGTTACAGAGCCAAAAATCTTTCCATCCTCTGAAGCTTGCTTTATTAATATAATAAATTTATCATGCAGTGATGATGCAAGCACTTTTGCTACATTTAATTTTTTGGTATTTTCTTCTTCCAATAATAAACGCTGTTCCTCTAACTTTATTAAATTTTCCTTAGTGGCTTTCATCGCCTTTTTTTGTGGAAAAAGAAAATTACGTGCATAACCTGGCTTAACTTTGACAACTTCACCAATCTTACCTAAAGTTGTTATATTTTCCTTTAAAATTATTAACATAAATTACCTAACTTTTTTAGTACAGTAAGGAGCAAGAGCTAAAAAGCGTGCTCTTATAATTGCTAAGCGCAACTTTCTTTGTTTTCTTGCGCACACACCTGTTAACCTTCTAGGTAATATTCTACCATAGTCAGAGGTGAATTTGGACAATAAATCTATATTCTTATAGTCTATGTCCTCATCTTTAGATGCAGCAAGAGGACAGACCTTAGGACGCCTAAAGCCAGTTCTGTTATTTACAGACACGTAAGAATTATTAAAACTATTTCGTCTTTTCATCATTATGCACTTTTCTCCTCAATTTGTTTATCCATCATGTAAGATTTACCTTTAAAAAACTCATTAACCCGTACAGACAAGTGGCGAATAATATTCTCATTCAGTTTTACTCTACGCTCAAATTCATCCATAATGCTTGAAGTAAAACTTATACACATCATACAGTAATGACCACTTTTCATCTTATTTATTGGGTATGCAAAATCTAATAGACCCCAATATTCATATTTTATCAATCCTGAAGCTTCAATATTTTTCAAAAGCACTTCCAGCGTTTTATTCAATTGATTTGAGTCTACTATTTTAAAACTTTTTAAAACCTCTTGAAGGGGCTTTATTAGATGTTGTGAAATATTTTCCTTAAAAGCATTTACTACATTATAAATAAATGCACTTTTAGTGTTAGCTCCTGGAAGGTCCATAAAATTTTGTTTTATTCCCGTATCACTTAGTTCATTTTTCAATTCTTTATCGATTCTTGACTTTATTTCTTTTAAATTTGAAAAATCTTCTTCCAATTCAACCCATAAAATTTTTGTCAGAGTTTCCAAAAAATCAGAGTAAACAATCAGACTTTTTTTAATGCTTTCAGTACTTGCCTCTAGCTCTTGTTTTGTAACTGTGCTATGTTCTCTTTCTATGAGACCTTTAACCTCCTGAGAAATAACATCTGCTTTAATATTTTTCAACAAAATAGCCAATTCTTGGACCATTTCTTCTACTTCTTGCTGCAATAAGTTCGGTTGTGCTATAAAAGTAAATTCATAGAGATTCACTATATCTTCCTTTAATATCAATTAAACACTTTATTATATAAAACTTTTTTATATAAGCAAGTTATTTGTATTAATTTCTACGCCTTCAATCCAACTTAAGTGAGATATTTCATAAATAGCTTGGGGGGTGATTGAATATGTACCTGGCAACAAGATGCTGACTTTATGTTTTTCGAGAAGAAACTTTAGCATTATTTTGGTTTTGCCTCCATTTTTCAACACTGCATTCAACTCCTCAGCAACTTTTTGCGAGTCTGCACATACAGCAGTTAAAACTAATCCTTTCATTAGAGAAGTAACCTTTTCTGTAAATTCAGATATGTCCTTTCCTGATAGTCTCGTTGTGTTTTCTGAAATTTCAAGATCAATTATCACAAATGCTCCAGGTGAAAATAGATTCCTTTTTTCTTCTATTATTTCATTATTGTAGAATGCTATTTCAGAAACATTGTGGGGATCAGAAAGTGTTAGGATAACAAATCTTCCACGTTCTGAGGTTCTCATACGCACATTTAATATTACACCAGCAGTTTTTATCGTTTTACTCTCTCCGATAAACCCAATATTTAATTTTTTCAAGAGAGTTCTAAACTTTTCAAGTGGATGATTAGTTAAGTAAAATCCCAATGAAAATAACTCATGCTCTAATTTTTCCTCTTCATTAAAATCTTCCACGTTCTCAAGTTTTGGCTTCAGAATATCAAGATTACCAAATAAAGCAGCTTGATTTGACTGCCTATTTTTATTTGCAAAGTAAATCAATGTGTCTATTGACTCGTATAACTGCTTTCTATTTTTGTGCACACTATCGAATGTTCCAGATTTAATTAAACTTTCTAATGCCCTTTTATTTATTACATTCCCCAAATTTTGAATGAATTCCCATATGTCCTTATAAGAACTTGAGCGTGCATTTACTATTCCTTCTGCTATAGCAAAACCAACATTACGCAAAGCAGCAATTCCGTAGCGTATGTGCTCACCCTCTATTGAAAATTCAGCCTTAGATTTGCTGATATCAGGCGAAAGAACAGCAACTCCACTGAATTTTGCAGCATGATAAAACAAATTCAGTTTGTCTCTATCATCAATGTTGAGATTCATCAAGGCCGTAAAAAATTCTAGCGGGTAGTTAGCCTTAAGGTAAGCTGTTTGGTAAGATATAATCGCATATGCTGCAGCGTGGGATTTATTAAATCCATAACCAGCAAATTTTGCAACAAGATCAAAAATATAACTTGCCCTGTCGTAATCAACACCGTTTTTTGTTGCTCCTTGAACAAAAAGTTCACGTTGTTTATCCATCTCTTCCTTAATTTTCTTACCCATGGCACGTCTGAGTAAATCCGCCTCTGCTAAGCTATATCCAGAGAGAATACGCGCTATTTCCATTACCTGTTCTTGGTAGATTATTACTCCGAATGTTTCTTTTAACACCTCCTCAAGCAATGGATGAATGTAATCTGGCTTTTCAAGTCCATGCTTTCTTGCAACATAAGTTGGAATGTTATCCATAGGCCCTGGGCGATAAAGAGAAATTAAAGCGATGATATCTTCAATGCAGTCTGGCTTTAGTTTGATTAAAGCTTCTCTCATTCCCGAACTTTCAAGCTGAAACACTCCGATTGAATCACCTCTTGAGAGCATTTCATAGGTTCTTTGATCAATCAAAGAAACCGAGGAAATATCAAATTTTTTTTCATCACGATTAATTAAACGACATACATGATCTATTAGTGTTAGCGTACCAAGTCCAAGAAAATCAAATTTTATTAACCCAGCTTTCTCTACATATTTCATGCTGTATTGAGTGATTGGCAGAGCCGAATTTGGATCATAATAGACGGGAACAAAATTTTCTAATTTTTGATCGCATATTACAATTCCAGCAGCATGAGTTGAAACGTGACGATATATTCCTTCGAGCTTTAGTGATATATCAAGAAGCTTTGCAATTACCTCATCACTATCTCGTTCTTTCTGTAGGTTTTGATCAAGCTCTATCGCTTGCGATAAAGTTACAGGATTTACTGGATTAAATGGAACCATTTTAGATATTTTATCCACTTGAGAGTAAGGCATTTGCAATACTCTACCAACATCACGCAATACTGCCCTTGCTTGCAATTTTCCAAAAGTGATTATTTGAGCAACATAACCGTACTTTTTCTGAACATAATCAATAACCAGGTCCCTTTTCTCTTGGCAGAAATCGATATCAAAGTCAGGCATCGATACACGATCAGGATTCAAAAATCTTTCAAAGATCAGACCAAATTTTATTGGATCAAGATCTGTAATTTGTAAGCTCCAAGCAACAATCGACCCAGCACCAGAACCTCTTCCCGGTCCAACTGGAATGCCATTTGCTTTGCTCCAACGAATGAAATCAGAAACTATCAAAAAGTAGCCAGCGTAGTTCATCGAAGTTATTACGCTTAGTTCGTAATTCAGCCGATCGTAGTATTGTTTAAGGTCTATGTCCGTTTCACTTGCAATACGCAGCTTCAACCCTGAAACTGCCTGCTCCCTCAGTTCTTCATTCTCAGTTTTATTTTCTCGACAAGGAAATTTAGGCAAGATAGGCTGCCTGCTTCTTGGCATGTAAGAGCACCGCTTAGCTATCACTAAAGTGTTATAAATTGCTTCGGGGATATCGCTAAATAGCTCCTCCATTTCCGCCACAGATTTGAAATAATGTTCAGTGGTTAGCTTCTTTCTGTTATTCTCGAGAGCATAACTGCCCTCCGATATGCACGTTAATATATCATAAGCTTCATAATCAGATCTATTTGAAAAAAACACATCATTCGTTGCAACTAGTGGTATATTGCGCTGATAAGCAAAATCTATTAAAGCTTCTTCAAGCTCTAGCTCTTTATTCAGCCCATGACGCTGCAATTCAACATATAAATGACCATCAAATGCTGAGAGCAGTCTTTTTATCGTTTCTTTATCTTGCTTCAATAACAGTTGAGCCAATATGCCGTCATATCCACCAGTTAAGGCGATTAGGCCTGAACTTAAATTTAATAGCTCATCAAAATCAACGTAGGGAATATCGCTGCTATTTTTACGCTTTTTAAAAGACTCACTCACCAAAGTGACTAAATTAGTGTACCCTTGTTCATTTTTTGCAAGTAGCAGTATTGATAAATTTTGTTCTAAGTGTCGAACGATAATATTACATCCTATTATTAGCTGTATTCCCCTATTAGCTGCATATTCTGCAAATTCAAGTGAGCCAAATAAGTTACCTGAGTCAGTAACTGCAACTGCCGGCATTTTGTTCTGCAAACAAAGACCAATCAGCTCCTCAATTTTAACCGAACTCTCAAGCAGAGAATAAACGCTATGAACACGCAAGTGTATGAACATGAAAAACTTTAGATTAGCAATAAAAGGATAACATTAATTTGCTTGTAAGGATATGAAAAGGTCTAACACTGAAATAACACAAAGAGGCTATTTGAATCTAATTTACTATTCACAATCCCGGTTATTAGCTTATTTGAGTTGATTTTTCATCATAATTATGAAATAATTAAACATATTGTTTAATATTGAAGGTAGAATTATGACAGGAGAATATAAATCACTGAAAAAAGTACTGAGTACGATTGAGGTTAAGGAAGGCTTAGATAAATATAATATAATTAAGAAAATACAAGAAGAACTAAAGGAACAGAATCTATTTCTATATTTGTTGTGGGAGATAGGTAGTTTTGATGTAAATTATGTATTTTCTCTCTCCTTCTGTATTGAGTGTATGTTATTAAAGATAGCTGCTAAGAATGGTTACACAAATATAGTAAATGTTTTACTAGAAAAAGGAGCAGATGTTAATGAGAGATATCATTCGGGTAATACTGTTTTGCATTTAGCTGCTGAGAATGGTCACGTAGATATAGTAAAACTTTTACTAGAAAAAGGAGCAGATGTTAATCGGAAAAATTGGTGTGATATGACTCCTTTGTATTTAGCTGCTGAGAATGGTCACGAAAAGACAGTAGAGTTTTTACTAGCAAAAGGAGCAAATGTTAATGAGAAAGGTTACCACGATATGACTCCTTTGCATTTCGCTGCTTGTAATGGTCACGAAAAGACAGTAGAGGTTTTAATCAAAGCAGGAGCAGATGTTAACGCAGCAGATCAATATGGAGAGACCCCTTTAGATTATGCTGTAAGTCAAAACGTAGTAACAGTTCTATTAAATGAAGTAGGAGGTTCTTTTGTGAAAGCACGTAATAAGGCAATGATTGCTGGTGGAGTGAATACATTATTAGGCACTGCTATAGCAGTGGCACTTTTTACAACTGGAACAATTGCAGCTCAGTTGATACCTATCGTTATAGCAGTGGTTGCAGTTACAGCAGCAGCACTGGTAGTTGGTTGTGCTACATATGAATTGTTAAAGCCTAGTACTAAAGTTGATGGAGCAGAAAAACCAATTGTCAACTTAACAAATGAACAGCAGGGAGTTACTGTCATTTCTTCATAGTGGAACGCGTTGCGCACATCTGTACAGAGTTGAAGATGTCATGCAATTATCTGACACTGGAATCTATATAAAGGCAATCTAGTTCACTCATTTAAAGTGAAGTTTTCTGGATCCCAGTGTCTAGGCACTGGGATGACACTGAAGGGGTTACTCGAATGACAAGAATAAGGAGTACTGGGATGACAAGAAAGCACTGATTTCATATGCATCTGATAAAAAAGATGATGTCATGCAAGTAGCTGACACTGGCATCCAGTTTTTTTTGTGCAATTCCGTCAAAAAAAAGCGCTTTCGTGTTTACCAACTTAGTTGGATTCCAGTGTCAAGCACTGGAATGACACCAAAGAGGCTACTCGAATGACAAGAAAGAGGGCTACTCGGATGACAACGAAGGTGCTGGAATGAAAGGAGTGTTAGATAAAGCTACTTGTATAACTGTTGCACATCCATAAACTCCTTCTCGTCTTGAACGCTAATGGTAGCGTGAGTGTTGAAAGGTAAAGGGTCATTTATATCTCCATGGCCTACTCCTTTCATTGTAAATACTGGAAAGTTGACACTTTTTGCAAACCTTTCTTTTACAATTTCGACAAGATTATCATTATAACAGTTAACAAAGTCACCGAATATTACTGCATCTACTCCATCAAAAATATGAGCTTGTTTTAGGTGATCTAAACTGCGTTCAATTGAATATGGATAAACTCTTATGTCTTCTAAAAATAGAATTTTGTTTTTTGCGTTTATTTGCCAAGCAGTTCCTATGCTATTTTCAACCAAAGTCATATTACCACCGATGATTTTAGATTCTAATATGCCATTTTTTAGTCTAACTCCATTATTTATCATCTTTAAGTTGTCAAATCTGATAGAGTTGTGTTGGTTAAGAATTAATTCTTTTAATTTTTCAACAGAGCTTTCAGCAACAGAGTTATTTACTATCATTTCCAACATGGTACCGTGAAGAGTTTGCCAGTCATATTTAACTTGCAGATAAATATGTAAAGCAGTGATATCACTATAGCCTATAAGAATTTTTTTGTTTTGAGCAATTCTTTCTTTTTTATCATTGGGCAGCTTTTCTAGGTAAGGAATTAGCCGAGAAGCCCCTTCTCCTCCTCTGATACACCAAATTATTTTGCTATCATCAGTGAGCGCATTAACCAAATCATTCGCTCTAAACTCATCAGAGTTAGAATAAAATGGGTTGTCATTACTGTATATTTTCTCCGAAATATGGGGATTAAAACCCAAAGTTTTTACGTATTCTCTTATAGTAGGCAGATCTGATTCTTTTCCTTTCGAAGAAGGAGCAATAATATCAACTTGATTGATTGTGTGTGCAGGATTAGTGAGTAAAAGGCATAGAAAATAAAGAATAAAGGAATACATTAAAATATCTTATGAAACTCTTGCTTTAATATATCATCTAATTCGCAAAGAGAAACTTTTACTCCTAGTTTTTCCATTGATGTAACGCCGTAATCTTTTAGTCCACAAGGAATAATACCCTCATAGTGGGAAAGGTTTGGAGAGACATTAAGTGCTATGCCATGATAAGTTATCCATTTTCTCAAGCGAATGCCAAAAGCTGCTATTTTTTCTTCTACTCCGTTGTTGTTCACCCAAATGCCTATTCTATCTTCCTTAAATTCCCCAAATATATTAAAGTGTTTTAAAACATTTATGATCCAATTACTTAGGTCTCTGATATATAGTTTTATGTCACATTTGTTTCTTTTTTTAAGATTTAGCATTAAATATATAATGCGCTGCCCTGGTCCGTGATATGTATATTTACCACCCCTACCTGTTTTATATATAGGAAATAATTTTTCAATAATGTCATCATCTGTTGCACCGATTCCTGCAGTATAAAGTGGAGGGTGCTGGAGTAGCCATACTAACTCATCAGATAAATTATTGTGAATTTGTTGAATTTTTGCTTCCATGAATTTCACAGAATGGTTATAATCAGCAAATTGGTTAGATATTAGCCATTCTGTCATATTCAATTTCTTTTATTTAATTTTATAATACTTACTTGATTTTCAAGCAAGTTTAGGTTGTTAGTGAGCTTTTAAAGCGTTCCATATAAAGCTATATAAGGCTTTGTAACAAAAAAGGGAAGCTATCGCCTAATGATGAAAAATTTGACATATGTTGCTAGATATGCTAACATCATTAATAAATATTTAACATTTATATTTTTAGCTAGGGAGTAATTATGCCAAATATAAGTACAGAGTTTAAACAAAAAACTCAACTTCTTGAAAAACATTTCCATGATAGAACACTCCAGCCTATGAGCGAGTTCAAGAAAGTAGGAGAGAAAGAAGTAGTCTGCAGTTCAGGATTTCAAGCAGAGCACGAGTATAGCGACAATGAAGGTGATAAGGCAGCTTTCATGATTAAGTCTGTTCTAAATCACACGCTTACAAAAGAGGAAGAACAGTCTAAGTTAGCACAATTCAAAGAATCTTTTTGCAAAGGATCAAGAAAAGCTACAAAATTGCAAAATCCTTAATTTGCCAAATTTTGTGATAAATAATAATCTTGATTTATTATGGCAGTCAGTAGAAAGCGATATATGTTATGATGACCTTAATATTGCTGATTTTATCAGGGAATATGTTGCTGGTGATTTATATAAGCTGTTTTTATATGATAGAGCTCCAATTGTTGAATTGGTAACAAATAACGATTTGCCAAAGGAAAGATTTGCTAATGGTAATGATCAATTTAAAGAGCGCATTGAGCAAGAGAAAAATCAAGGGCAACTTCATTTGAGATCAAAGTTTTTGGACAAATTTACAACATTAATGGATCTTAAAGAAAAAGGCAAAAACCACCAAGATGCAAAAGGTTTTGAGAAAATACTGGCTGCTCAAATATTACTTGTAGAAGCTGATATTGTGAACCCAGAAAATTTTGGTGTAATAGAAAAGGAGTATGAAAATGCAAAGGGTAAAAAAGTAAAAGAAAAACTCTGGGCAAAAATTGATCATGGTAGATCATTTTATTTGATCTTTAGTGGCACCAAAAGTTATTTACAAAACTTTTATACCTTTCTGACCACATTGAGAAGCTATGGCATAAAAATAGATCTAGAAAAGCTATCAAAAGAGTTAGAGGATTTTATTGACTATTATGATCAGAATAAAGAAAAATTTGAAGCTTTAATAGATAGGAAGGCAAGCACTTTAAATCATGTATTGAATCCTAACATGCAATTTAACCTTAGGTATATTGATGGATCCATATTGAATGTTAGGAATTTTAAGTACATGAAAGGAGAATTTAAAGGCCAGAAGATGAAGAAGGTAGGTTTTTCTTTTTCTCTTTCAATTCTTGATAACGATTCTCCAAGTACTAGTTTTAGTGATTACTTTAAACAAAACTTAGAAACCCAGGTTAAAATGGCAAGAAATCTTACTGGTCCATTGAAAGATCTTGCTGGACCATGGAAAAATTTCGATAGAATTGAAAAGATTTATAGTTACGTAATCAAACCTTCATTCTGTCTATTTGTTCCAACGTTAATAGCAGCTATATTTACAAGTGGAACCTTAGGCACAGCTTTTACTGTAGCTGCAATGATTACAGGAATGTGTATGCTTGTTGGAATAGTGACAAACATTTGTCTTAATGTTTATGCAATGAGTAGCTGCAATAGCAAAATTAACGATCCAAAAGTTGAGGGGTTTCAAGGAGAGCTTCAGCTTTGATAATAGCTTTTCTGGTTTCTTTAACGATGGTATAGTTGAAGTAGTCCATGTTTGTCATCCGAGTAGCTGACACTGGGATCTAGCTTTTCATACAATCTAGTCAAAGGTGTTCGTTCTGGTATAAAACAGCTATGCTCACCAGTTAAGTGGGCTATCTACAATTAAATTCTTGGATCCCAGTGTCAAGCACTGGGATGACATCATTCTTGTAACACTAATTGATATAATTCAACTACAATTTCAATCTTTTAACAAATTCAATTTTTCAGGAGGCACATATGAATTTTAATATTTTTCAAAGAAAGAAAAGCAGTGAATACTCTGCTTTGCAACTAATGATGGAACCAAGTTGGAGTAGGCGCGATTATGCAAGTTTTGCTGAGGAAGGCTACATAAAAAATGTCATTGCCTTTCGAGCAATTAATATGATCGCAAGTGCTGCATCTTCGGTACCTTTTACTCTCTGCCAGCTTACTGACCAGGGAAAATCACAACTAAAAGCGCATCCATTACTGAAGTTACTTTATTCTCCTAATCCAATGACATCAAAATCGGAATTTATTGAAGGGATTGTGACTTATCGATTAGTTAATGGCAATTCTTATGTATTGATGATTGAGGCGCAGAACAAACCAACAGAGCTTTATCTTCTGCGCCCTGATAGAGTTGAAATTGTTCCGGGGAGAAGTAACGTTCCTTATGCCTATCGTTATACCGTAAATAACAACAGTTATGACTTTAAAGTTGATAAATTGACTGGGCGTTCAACAGTACTGCATCTTAAAACCTTTAACCCTTTGAATGATTGGTATGGACTATCACCAATTGAGGCAGCTGCATATAGTATAGATCAGCATAACCAAGCGGGAGCTTGGAATCAGGCAATGCTGCAAAATGGAGCAAGACCAAGTGGTGCAATAGTTGTAAAATCAGAAAAGGATGGAAGTGGTGGAAACTTAAGTCAAGAGCAGTACCAACGCTTAAAAGGACAGATAAATGATCATTACTCAGGTCCTGTCAATGCTGGAAGACCTATATTGCTTGAAGGGGGTCTAGAGTGGAAGGAAATGAGCTTATCACCGAGGGATATGGATTTTATTGAGTCAAAACATAGCTCAGCTCGTGATATTGCTCTAGCTTTTGGCGTTCCGCCGCAGTTGCTTGGCATACCAGGTGATAATACTTATAGCAATTTGATCGAAGCACATCTTTCCCTTTGGGAACAGACGATTTTACCAACACTAGAAAATATTATTTGTCACTTAAATTCTTGGCTAGTGCCCAAGTTTGGCAAAGATTTATGTTTGTCATATGATAAAGACGCGATAGAAATTCTAATGGAGAAAAGACAAAAGATGTGGAAATACGTGCAAAACGCAAGCTTCATGACGCTTAATGAAAAAAGAGAAGCTTTTGGCTTGCAACCGTTACCCGGTGGTGATAAATTGGGTTGATATTATTTTTTTGCATATTAAATTAACTACAATGAAATTGTGGGGTAAATTATGAATGAAAGGGAACAAAGAGAATTGGATGAACTATTAATGAATTCTTCTAAAGGAGAGAATATACAGCAGATTACGGAGTTGATAGAAGCTGGAGCAAATATTAATGCAGTAACAACTGTGCAAAAGGAGACTCCTTTACATATTGCAGTTAGGTATGGTCATAAGGAAGTAGAAGAATTGCTGCTTAATAAAGGGGCAAATGTTAATGCAATAGAAAGGCGAAAGTGGACTCCTTTACATACTGCAGTTAGGTATGGTCATAAGGAAGTAGCAGAATTGCTGCTTGATAGAGGAGCAAATGTTAATGCAGTAGATAATCTGGATATGACTCCTTTACATTTTGCACTTAAGTATGATCGGGAGGAATTAGTAAGGTTGCTGCTTGATAGAGGAGCAAATGTTAATGCAGTAGACAAGACAGGAAGGACCCCTTTATCTATTGTAGCTAGTGATGATTACAAAATAGGGTATTGCGATAAACCGATGGTTGTAAGAACTATAATTGCATATGCTGTGGTACATAGTGGTATCACAACGAAACCAGAGTGTATTGTCAAAAATATTGAATTGTCCAAATTTTGGGATGATTATCAGAATGAGATGATGAACGTCAGGCTTAGTAACAGCAATATATCGTTATATCAGTTTCTGCGAGAGACTGATGAGAATAAATTAGCAGGTTATTTGTCTGATAGAGAATATGATGAAATAAGGTGTTCTGACGCATTGGAATATATATCAGAATTTCCTGAACACGTTGATACAATAGTAAGCCAATTTGATAAGGCATCGGACAGAAGGGATTTATTAGATAAAAGTAAAGCAGCTATAGAGAATTCTAATTTGCGGGTGTTACATCAAGTTTTTGACGAAATAACTTATCACTTAACAGATAAAGAG
Source organism: Wolbachia endosymbiont of Spodoptera picta (assembly GCF_018141665.1). NCBI lineage: Bacteria > Pseudomonadati > Pseudomonadota > Alphaproteobacteria > Rickettsiales > Anaplasmataceae > Wolbachia > Wolbachia endosymbiont of Spodoptera picta. The sequence goes on along the minus strand of NZ_CP067976.1, from coordinate 636,724 downwards.
TTAAAGAACATTATAGAGGCATTTCCAAGTCAGAATTTGGATAATCCAAGTGCTGAACAACTTCAAGCAGCTGCTCAAGCTCATAATTAGAGTAATGTACACAGGCCTATGCTCATTATAAAAGGAGAAACTTTTACCGTTACCCGGTGGTGATGCGTTGAATTGATATTTATATAGTGTAGATATTTATACTAAGCTGTAAGAAATTAGAGGTATTTTATGTATCAAGAACAAGAAAATTCAGTAGGTAATTCTCGATTTATTCTTCCTCATATAGAATTGTCATCGAGACGCAAAGCAAATATTAATGCAGCAGATCGTAATGGTGAAACTCCTTTACATTACGCTGCTAAAAGAAATCGCTTAGAGCAAGTGAAATTATTGCTTAAAAAAGGAGCAGTTATTGATATAAAAAATCGTTTCGGTTATACTCCTTTATACCATGCTGTTCGTGAAGGCCACACAAGTATGGTAAAATTATTGCTTGAAAAAGGAGCAGATATTAATATATCAAGTAATTCTTGTATTACTGTTTTACATTTATCTGTTCTCAAAGACTATAGGGAGATAACACGTTTATTGCTTGGAGAGACAGAGAGTCCAAGCACAAGCTGCAGCGACGCAAACATTGAGAAGGTACAAACAATCAATCAGTTTTATCATTGGTGAGAGTGGAACATCTTTTACTAAGGTCTAACTTAAAGACAGATGGTCCCTTAAATCCTACATCTAAATGAGTTAACTATTTTTCTTGCTAACTAAGGTGTTGTAAATTTGGTCTACATCAAAACTCATCTTAGGGCACCAAATAGGGCCATCTAAGTGTGCCTCGATATAAATAGGACTATTATGATTTGGTAGTATGAAAAAGAGTCTGAATATAGAAGTTAAGGAGAAATTAGATAAGATTAAATTAGAAGAGATAGAACCTGATGCTTGATCGGTACTAAACTGTGAACTAGTTGAACATACACCACTGTTAATACTTACTTTTCCATTAATATTTTCAAAAAGCGTACTGCCATTATATATATCAACGTAAGCAAGCTTGGAAATTTCAGGTTTATTCTTACTACTTAACAACTTAGTGATGAATGAATTAAAATCCACATTTGTAAACTCTATTTTCTGTGCTTGAAAGTTTACATTTCCTGATAAGTTACTAGCCCAATCATCAAAGCTTGTTCCTTGAGTTTTGATTTCACCACTTAAGCTTATCTTGCCATTTATGTTATTAACTCCTATAACTTCCTTGGTGTCCAAATTTGCAATAGAAAATTTTGTGTGAATTGAGCCTGCTTTTAGATAACCCTGAAAAAACATTTGTCCATGTTCTAGTATGTAACTTATCTGTTTGATAGTGATAGTGTTGTTTCTTATCACTGTATCCAAGTTAAAATCTTTTAAGACGTTTTGCCCAATTTTAAATTCTGTAGTTTTGATTTGCACGTTTGCATCAAAATCTCCTTTCTCATCTAAAAAATTAAGCTGCTTTGTTGACCATTGAATTTGATTTATTTCATTTCTTGAGTTTCTTTTTACCTCTAATAGTTTTGGTAATTTAAAGATATTTCCATTAAATTTATTACCTGTAAGGTTTACGTCTAATAAAGGCTTAGTGTATTTTTGATCCACTAATATTTTTACACTACCGGTAATGTCGAAATCTTCTCCGAATAACTTTATTTTATCTGCAAATAGCTTGTTCTCTTGTATTTTTAATGAAAAATCCAAATCTTCAATTTTTGTACCATTGAATATAGAATCTTTAACACTAGTTCTTATATTTACATCATATTTAAGATTTTTCAGCCATTGCACTTTGCTGAATAATGAATAATCATATTTATCTATATTAATGTTATGCATGCTAAATTTGCTATCGATCATATTGTGTTTTTTTGTGTGATTTACCTTAATTGATCCTTGCCAAGATTCTTTGTTATTTAGCAATCTGATATCTGAAAGAGATAATATTCTAGGTGCTAAATATAGTTTAGAACTTGCTGTAAATTGACTTTTCTCTCTTTCTTGCATCTTGATAGAAGGTAAAATATGTGAAATGAACGACTCACCCTTTATCAATATATCACCATTAAATTCAGACAAGTTGCCATTGTTTGAAACTCTTCCTGATAAGCGAGATATATTATTGGTTCCAGGAAATTGAAGAAGAGTATCAACGTTTATTTCGCCATTAGCAAATTTTAGCGTAGCATGAAATTTGTCCAATATCCTGTTTTGATATTGAATATTTGAAGCTTCCATATTAAAATCCAAGCTCAGGTTCTTTGGCACAACCTCTCTAAAAGATTCTAAAAGACCCTTCATATCTGTTGTTTTGTGTGAGCCGTTTTTTAGGTCGACTTTACTAAAACTAATATTGATATTAGTATGATCACTTTTTCTATCATTTTGTATTATACCAGTGCCTTGCATGCTTTTGGACTCAATTTTTAAATCAGTTGCCGTAAATTCGCTTTCATTGAGATTGATATTGGATGATATCTCAATATTTTCGCTGGGAATCACATAAGAAAGGAAGCTAAGATTAATGATTTTTGCCAAGTCGCTCATAGAATCAGAATTATTATTAATCGTCAATACTAAATTGCCCTTGAGCTCTTCTTGATTTCTATTACCTTTAAATAGCAAATTTGCAAAATTTGAATCAACACTAATGTGTACATTATTTTTTGTGACATTAACCTTTCCAGAAAAATCGTAATTGTTGTCACCAATCTGTACTTCACCAAAAAACTTCTTATTTTTTTTTATAGCAACTTCCTTGATGTTAATAGTATCGGCGTTAAAACTTATTTGGCTGTCCTTTATTAATATATCAACTATATTATCATTGGCTTTCGTATTTATAATATTAAGTAAATTTTCTTTGTTGCTTTTCATGCCCAAAAATGAGATTGACTTTGGTTGCAATGAAAATGAAAACAACGATAATAGCGATGGCCTTATTTCAATTTTTTTTGCACTAATTAAATCTGATAATTTTTGTTCCTTGTTTTTGTTATATTGTACATATACATTGTAAATAGTAAGTTTTGGAGTAATGAGCGAAACTTCAATTTTTCCTCCAACATGTACTTTAGCATCATGCGTCTTCTCTAACTCTTTTACGATATATTCTCTGTAGCCACTCCAATCCTTAAAAGTTGCAGCAACGTGCATGAGAATTAATAGCAACGAGATTGATAATATGGCGTATAAAGAAAGTTTCATAATAGACCTCTCATTCCAGCATCCCTTCTCTTCTTGTCATCCCAGTGCTTGACACTGGGATGAAAGGAGTGGATATTGGAATAGTAGCTGAAATGACATATAGCAATACAAAGGGTGTAATTTATACATATTTCAAATTATTCAAATTTCCTCTAAAAATTAGGTAAAGAGTGCTAGAATAAATAATAACACTCAAAGCTATTAAAGTTACTAAATAAACAATACGAGCTAGCCCTCTATCGCAAAACAACCCTGCTGATAAGTAATTAGAGAGATAAAGAACTATTGACATAACCAATGTTGCAGTGAGAATTTTTACAATATTTAGTAATAATGCTTGGCTAATCTTATACATCTTATTTATTGTTAAATAATTAATCAATAAAATAGAATTTATCCAAGTGGAAATGGAAGTAGCAATAGCAATTCCTATATGTTGGTATTTGTTCATTAATATGAGATTTAGTATTACATTAATTCCAAGGCACGTTAATGAGAACATAGTTGGTATTTTTAGCTTTCCCCTAGCAAAGAATGTGGGTAGCAATACTTTATTTATAATAAATGCGGGTAAAGAAAGAGAAAATGCTACTAATGTAGGAACAGTTTGCTGCACTGCATAATAATCAAATCGGCCGTAAGAAAAAAGCGTAAGTAAAATTATGTCAGGAATAATGATAAAAGCAGCAGTTATTGGCATAATTAATATTAACCCTATATTAAGGGCCTTGTTCTGTATTTTGACTATATTCTCAGTATCATTTATTCGTTTTGAAATCAGAGGAAGAAGTACTGTACCAATTGCAGTGCCAATTACTCCTTGCGGTAGTTGATTTAGTCTATCGGCATAATATATATAAGAAACTGCATTTGGTATAAAACTTGCCATGATTGTGTCAATCCATACACTTATTTGTATTACACAATTGTTGATAATTGCAGGTATCACACGTTTAAAAAATAATTTTACTTCGTTACTTAATTCTAAACTAAAAGAAAAGAAAGCCTTTAATTTGTATGCACTAAATATTATTAAAAGTAGCTGCAAAATCCCTCCAATCAGGACGGCTATAGAAAGGTTATGAGCCGGTGTTTCAATGTAAGGTAAAAACAAACTGATGATTAAACAGAGGTTCAAAATGATTGGTGAAATAGCTGTTGAAGCAAAATGCTGTTTTACTTGCAACATTCCACCAATAAGTGATGCGATTGACACGAAGATTATGTAGGGCATCATAATTTTCGACAAAGTTACAGTAAAGGTAAATTTATTTTGGTCAAATCCAGGAGTGAAGATTTTGATCATGTAGGGGAAGAAGGTTTGTGTGATAAGGCAAAAAATTACTAGAATAATAAACGTAATGGATATTACACTACTTGCGAAATTAAATGCCTTTTTATTATCATATGACTCTGCAGAGTATAATGGTATGAATGAGGTAGTAAATGCCCCCTCTGCAAAAAACGATCGAAATAAATTAGCAAAGCGAAACGAGGAAAAGAATATATCTGCAAGAGAGGTTGCACCAATAACCGTAGCAATCAATACATCTCTTATTAGCCCTGAGATTCTTGAAATAGCTGTAAAAAAACTAAATGTGAAAATACTTTTAAACATATCACGGTGTCAATACGATTGAGTATAATGATAAAAGCATGAATGAAAATATTTAAAACCCTCTGCAAAAGGAGGTAGCTTAAATAATCAATTGACTATTTGTGCTCGTATGTTAAAAATTTTATATCTTGGCGGGCGTAGCTCAGTTGGTAGAGCGTCAGTTTGTGGTACTGAATGTCGCCAGTTCAATCCTGGTCGCTCGCCCCACTCAAAATTTCCACTTTACATAAATATAAACATTAGATATTTTTGCACGGCCGTTGGCATTCCTTGTTGCTCTAGTATTTAGATGGCGGAGGGAAAGTTTGCAATTTAGAGTAAAAATGATGCCTATTAATTAGTGAGAGGGATTGTATGTATATTTGTTTGTTAGCTTATAGTATAGTGTCAGCACTAGGAGTATTAGCTTGTTGGTTAAGTTTTGACACTTCATCACCTTTAGCCATGGGTGCAATTGCTGGTTCTATGGCTCTAGTATTGATTGCGGTTTTGCACGTAGGATGTTTGCTATATAGGTTTTGCAAAAGAGATCCTATTGAGGAAGATCATGGAAAAATAGCAATTTTTTTGGGTATGGCTATACCTATAAGTACTATGATTGGGGCAGTGCTTAATGCAAGTGTGATTGCTGTTCTTCCTAATCCAGTAGTAACAGTGATTATCTTAGTAAGTGCAATAACAGGGCTAATAGCAACAATTATGGGGGTTTATGTAGCCACATCTTTAGTGCATTGTGCAGATGAAGCAGCAATTACATTTGCAGCAAGTGCAACTTCGATTACAGATTCTAAATATGTTGGAATATCTCAGGAAGAAGAAGTGGATGAGTGTATTACCTCTCCTACAGTTGAAAGATTTTCTTCTGTAAAAGAGACGATAATTTGAGCTAAGTTAGTGTGTAACACTGGAATCTGTAAAATTTGACATCAATCACTGATAGTTGGAATATTATAGAGTAGGAATTACTCAAGAAGATGCATAAGTACGACGTAGTGGTAGTAGGTGGCGGTCATGCCGGGTGTGAAGCAGCTACAGCTGCAGCACGCCTTGGTGCAAGCACGCTACTTATAACTCACAAAATTTCAACTATAGGAGAAATGTCTTGTAATCCAGCAATTGGAGGAGTTGCAAAGGGTGTTGTAGTTAGGGAAGTGGATGCCCTTGATGGAATAATGGGAAGAGCTATCGACCGAGCAAGCATACACTCGGTCGTTTTAAATGGCAGCAGAGGCGCAGCGGTATGGGGCCCACGTGCACAGGCAGACCGAAAATTATACAAAAAAGCAATACAGGAAATTATTCTAAATTATCACAACTTGAAAGTAAAAGAAGAGTCAGTTGACGATTTTCTTATCGAAAGTGATAGCAATGGAGAATCTTATATAAAAGCTGTAATAACAGACTCAGGTGAACGTATACTGACAAGTAGAGTTGTTGTGACTACAGGGACTTTTTTACGTGGTGTGATTCATATAGGAGAGCAAACAACTCCTTCTGGAAGAATGGGAGATAAACCTGCAATAGAGCTTGCAAACACGCTAAAGAAGTATGATTTTAAACTGGGCAGATTACGTACCGGAACTCCACCGAGGCTTGATCGTGGCACTATAAACTGGTCGGTATTACAAGAACAAGTGGGTGACAATCCACCTACACCATTTTCTTATCTTACAGAGAAAATTAACCAGCCTCAGGTTTCATGTTTTATTACTCATACTAATGAACATACACACAGAGTAATTCGAGAGAATCTTCACAGATCAGCTTCTTCATATTTAGATAACGTTATTGCACCAAGATACTGCCCATCAATTGAAACTAAAGTTAAAAAATTTGCAGAAAAAAATAATCACCAAATATTTCTAGAACCAGAAGGGATTGATGATAACACTATATATCCAAATGGAATTTCAAATTCATTGCCCATCGAAGTGCAGTATGAAATGATAAAGAGTATAAAAGGGCTTGAAAATGCAGAAATATTAAGACCTGGATATGCAGTTGAATACGATTATATCGATCCACGAGAGCTATTTCATACTCTCGAAACTAAGAAAGTTAAAGGACTATATTTTGCTGGTCAAATTAATGGTACCACTGGATATGAAGAAGCAGCTGGGCAGGGAATTATTGCCGGAATCAATGCAGCACTCTCTTTATCTCAAAAAAGTTTTGTTCTTCATCGTACAGACTCATATATCGGTGTAATGATAGACGACTTGGTCACTAAGGGAATTGCTGAGCCTTACAGATTATTCACCTCGCGTGCAGAATATAGACTGGCAATCAGGTCAGATAATGCAGATAGAAGATTGACACAAAAAGGTTATGACATCTCTCTTGTGTCGCATGAGAGATACTCTGTTTTGCAGGGTAAACTTAAATCCATTAAGCAACTTGAGGAGAAATTAGAGAGCCTAACAATTACTCCTGAGCAGCTCAGGTCCTATGGCATTAAAATATCTTATGATGGAATAAGAAAAACAGCATTAGATTTGCTCGGTTATCCAAATATTGACTGGAATAAATTACGAGAAATATGGCCAGAGTTAAACATGGATTCCAGTGTCAGCTACTTGCATAACACCAAAGCACCTCTTCCTGTCATCCCAGTGCTTGACACTGGGATCCAGTACTTGAATGATGATAGAATGGATGCAGTTGACACTGAAAAAAATGTAGATTCCAGCGTCATGTGGTGGAATAACACTATAACTGATAGCATAGCCAAGAATGAAATATATGAAGCAGTTGCAATTGAAGCAAAATACAAGCCTTATTTAGTAAGACAGGAAGCCGATATGAAGTTTCTACAAGAGGAAGTTAATACTCAAATTCCAACTAATTTCAACTACTCACAGATTAAAGGCTTGTCAACTGAAGTGATAGAGAAGTTGCAATCAATAAAACCAGCAACAATTGGCATTGCAAAGCAAATACAGGGCATCACTCCAGCAGCAATAGTTAGCATATTAGTGTACCTTAGGAATAAGAAAACGAAAATAGCTGCTAATTCTGCGTAAGGTATTCCATGTCAAAAATCGAAGAATTTCGCTCTTTTATGCACGAAATAAATGTTGATGCATTTATGTTGCATACTAAAGACGAGTATTTAAATGAATATTCAAAAGAGTTAGCAGAGTTATGTGGCTTCACGGGAACAAATGGGCTACTTATCGTTACAAAGAGTAATAAGTGCCCATTTTTTACAGATGGACGCTATATCACACAAGCTCGCAGTCAGCTCGATCAGGGCAGTTTTCGAGTATATAATATACAAGAAGAGGATCCACACAAATGGGTAAAAGCAAACTTAACATTGACTACCTCACTGGGTTACTATCCGCAATATTTTACTATGAAGGACATAAGAAAATATGAAGGCATTTGTAAACTAGTACCATACTTAATTAAAAAAGATAGTAGTCATAAAGCACAAACAATAGTCTCACATGTATCTGGTGAGAGTAGTAAGGATAAATGTGAAAGAGTAGCTAAAAACATAGAGGCTGAAGCAGTTCTTCTGACTGATCCAAATTCAATTTCGTGGTTATTAAATTTAAGAAATGAAAGTGCGGAATATACTCCTTGTATATTGGGTCGTGCTATATTGTATAAAAATGCCAATGTTGATTTATTTATTCAAGATAAAAAACATTCAACTATAGAAGCAAATTTTGATAACCATATAAATGTTTTTGATATTAGTGAGCTAGAAAATTCACTACATAAGTTAAATTTGGTGGTGATAGATCCAAGCACGACTCCAATGAGCATTATGAATGCAATAGATTCCTTGTATAACCATTATTTAAATGAAAAATCAGCTTCGGTGTCATTTCAGTGCTTGACCAGAAATAAAAAAGCATGGATCCCAGTGTCAAGCACTGAGATGACAATAAGTAATGAAAGAGGTCTAATAGAAAATAAGCAGATAATTGAGAAGGAGGATCCTTGTTTGATTCACAAAGCAGTAAAAAATCAAACTGAAATAACTGGAGCTATAAGTGCGCACATCAAAGATGGAGTAGCAGTTACAAATTTTCTATATTGGCTTGAAAACAATATTGACAGTGAAATTACTGAGCTTGAAGCTGAAGAAAAAGTTTTAGAATACAGAAAAGAGCAGAATTTGTTTAAGCAATCGAGTTTTCCAACAATTTCAGCATTTAACGAGAATGGAGCAATCATTCATTACCGTGCAAGCAATAAGACAAATAAAGTCATTCAAGAAGATGGGCTGTATTTAATTGACTCTGGTGGTCAGTACCTTGATGGCACAACCGATGTTACAAGAACTATAGCAATTGGTAGTCCAACCAATGAGCAACGAGCTCACTACACAATAGTATTAAAAGCTCACATTGCGATAGCAAGTGCGGTCTTTCCTTCTGGCACCACTGGTGGGGAATTGGACATATTAGCGCGTATACATTTATGGAAATTTGGAATGGATTACATGCACGGTACAGGACATGGAGTAGGAAGTTACCTTTCGGTACACGAAGGACCGCAAGCAATATCAAGAGGAAATAAAGTGGAACTCATTCCAGGCATGATACTTTCTAACGAGCCTGGTTATTATATTCCAGGAAAGTATGGAATAAGAATTGAGAATCTGATGTATATTGAAAGGCGAGAAAACGTCTTTTTAAGCTTTAAACAATTGACCTCTGTTCCTTATGATAAAAAGCTAATAGATATACAAATGCTTACTGAAGATGAAGTTAAATGGATAAATAGCTATCACCAATTTGTTTATAAAAATATAGAAAATGGCATAAAAGATAAGGAATGGTTAAAGAGAGTATGTGAACCTTTAAAATAGTTAATTTGTCATTTAATCAAGTATTAATATAGTTGTTCTTGTATTGTTTTTAATTAAAAACAATATATAATATTAGTTTCAAATAGGTGTAATTATGACAGATAAAGTGCAAGATGATGAATTTATGAAGCAGTACATGGATACTTGCAAAGAGCAAATAGAAAAATTGGCAAGCGACCCTAATTTGCTTCAACAGACCTTAAAGCCATTCATGCAAATGTCTCAGCAACTTATGGCTGGTGGTATGCTAGAAGGAAATATGCCTAGCATGATACCTGATATGGGTGGTATGGATATCAACAAGATGATTGCTCAGATGAAGGAGATGTATGATTACATAAAGAGTAATCACAAAGAGCTCATGGGAAAAGATCCTTCACAAATTCAAGAGCTTGATGATTCCAGCAGAAGATTGAGAGGCTTGGTCAAGAGATTGATAGAGAAAGTTGAAGCTAAGTAGTTTTTATTACAAGTAGTATTCAAAGAGCTATGGCAGTAGTGAGGTTGCTCTCATTCCAATTTTAAATAAAAGGCATAAGTATTAAAAGAAAAAGTCTACAAAATGCTTTCATTCCTTAATAGGGGTTAAGATGGTTTCGAAGTTTATTCAGGGGGCTAGTAAATGGTGTATAATTTTAACAATAAAGCAATACTTGATGCTTTGTTAGAATATTATGGTATAAATAGAGAAATTGAAGAAAGTGACAAATCTAATACTGTAAAAAATTTATTGAATTGTTTCACAAAAGAGAATCTTAATTATTTCACACATGTAGCTCCTTGGCTAAAAAATCTTGTACCAAAATTAGAAGGTGATACTCAAGAATTGAGACAACCTTCTACGTTACAAGCATTATCAATTGCACGAATAGTTAGAAGTCGTACTGAGCTACTTTCTAAATTATTTTCATCTGCCAAAAATGGTGATTTAGAGGCAGTGAAATACCTGGTAGAAAGAGCAGAAGTGGATGTTAATGCACAAGATATGTTTGAATTCACTTCTCTAATGTTTGCTGCTGAAAGTGGTCATTTGGATGTAGTAAAGTATCTAGTAAAAGAAGCAAAAGTAGATGTTAATGCAGGAAATGAATTTGGAAACACTCCTCTAATATTTGCTGCTGAAGATGGTCATTTGGATGTAGTAAAGTATCTAGTAAAAGAAGCGAAAGCAAATGTTAATGCAAAAAATGAATTTGGGGAAACTGCTCTAATGTTTGCTGCTAAAAATGGTCATTTGGATGTAGTAAAGTATCTAGTAAAAGAAGCGAAAGCAAATGTTAATGCAAGAAGTGACTGTGAAGATACTCCTCTAATATTTGCTGCTGAAAAGGGTCATTTAGGTATAGTAAAGTGCCTGGTAGAGGCAAAAGCAGATGTTAATGCAAGAAGTAATGGTAGACGCTTTGAAGAAACAACTGCTCTAATATCAGCTATATATAAGGTTCATTTGGATGTAGTAAAGTATCTAGTAAAAGAAGGAAATACAGATGTTAATACGCAAGATAGAAAAGGAAACACTCCTCTAATGCTAGCTGCTCAGAGAGGTGATTTAGGTATAGTAAAGTGCCTGGTAGAAGCAAAAGCAGATGCTAACACAAAAAACTACTATGGAGCAACTGCTCTAACACGTACTACTCAAGATGTAAGAAAGTACTTGAAAAATCATGTACGAAAAATTAATGAAATAGAACTTCGGAAGGAGCGTGTCTGCATTAGCGTTTGTGGTGCAGTAGGTTTTATTACAGGTTTTGCGGTAGCATATAATACACAAGCAGCTATTGCAACGTGTGCAACATCAGCTGTTACTGGTTTATTATTGGGTGCAGTAGTTGGTTATTTAGCTATAAAAGTAAAAAGAGAAAAACGTGAAGATCCAGATATAGCAGTAGTTACTGCACTTAAAAATATCCTTACTATTCAATGGAGTACCTGGCCGACAGTATGCTAAGGACGAGAAGCTCGGATTTAAATAACAATAAAAAAGTATTTGAAAAGATATAGCTCTTTTGAGATACTGCTTTGTTTTTAAATAGGATTTTTATCTTTAAAATAGTATTTTACCTTTTTGGGTGATGTGGAAATTCTTGAATTTTATAGAATTTTGTTTAATATTGATGCATGAGTCAGTTTTACAAAAAAACATAAACACAAAAGAGATGATTAAACTACAAAGCCAAGAAATTTGCCCAAATGAAAATAAGAAAAATTTGATTATTTTTTTTCATGGTTGGGGCTCAAGTGGCGATAATCTCATGCATCTTGCTAAAGTTATGAGCAAGTTTTTGCCTGATTCATATTTAGTAGTTCCCAATGCTCCATTTGAAAGAGAAATAGGTGATGGTTATCAGTGGTTTAGTTTAGAGGATCGTAGTGAGGAAGCACTATATAATGGGGTGAAAAATGCTGCATCAATTGTAAATCATTTTATTGGTACAAAATTAAAGGAGCTTAATTTAAAAGATACTCAGCTTTCTTTAGTTGGATTTTCTCAAGGGGCAATGCTTGCAATGCATGTAGCTCTTACCCGGCTTCAGTCTTGTGCATCGGTTGTTGCATATTCTGGTAGGTTTCTTTCACCTTCAAAAATTGCACCGGAGATCAAATCAAAACCCAGCATATGTGTTATTCATGGTGACGCTGATGATGTGGTACCTTTTTCTTCCCTTGATTTAGCGGTTAAAGCTCTGAAAGAAAATGGAGTAAACGCTCAAGGATACCCAATTCATGGATTAGGCCATATTATTAATGAAGAAGGAATAAGGTTAGGGGTTGAGTTTATCAAGAAGAATTTTGGAAATTAATTTCCATGCACTTGTTTTGCTTTGGTTACGGATATGTAGCTAAATTTCTATCGAAAAAATTGTTAAACTTAGGCTGGAAAGTTAACGGTACATCAAGAAATAAAGATATACAACTTTTTGATTATGAAAAGGTTGATCAAGATCTGCTTAAAAGCGTAACGCATGTTTTAGTTTCTATTCCTCCAGACGGCGATGATGTTATGGAGAGATACGGTCATTGTCTGGAGAATATTAAATGGCTTGGTTATCTGTCTGCAACTAATGTTTATGGTGACCACTGTGGTAATTGGGTGAATGAGGAATCTGAAACAAAGCCTATAGAAATTAGAGGAGAAAAGCGCCTTGAGTCTGAAAAGAAGTGGCTAAGTAGCAAATTGCCTGTACATATTTTTCGTTTGGCTGGGATATATGGTCCTGGTAGAAATGCGCTAATTGACCTGCAGCTTGGCAAAGCAAGAAATGTGAAAAAAATTTTTTCTCGTGTTCATGTTGAAGATATATCGAATATTTTATTTTCTTCCATGCAAAATATAAAGCCTTATGAGATATACAATTGTGCAGATGATTTACCTGCTACGCAATCTGAAGTGGTCACGTATGCAGCCGAGCTTCTCAATATTAGCCCTCCAGAGCCAGTTGAGATTTCTTCCGTACCAAATTACGCACGGGGTTTTTATTTAGGGTCAAAAAAAGTAAGCAATACTAAAATTAAAAAAGATCTTGGTGTCTCTCTAGTTTATCCTGATTACAAGGTGGGTTTAAAGAGTTTGTATATATTAGAATAGAGAAAATAGATTGCCAGATGCAAAAATTTTTCTTGAATGTTCCTTGTTTTGATGTAGTACCACTAGGCATACTATTATATAGAGGTAAATATGTTCAGCACTCAATCGCTTCCGGTTGAAAATATTCTATTACATCAAGCCGCTTATAACGGTAACATAAATGAAGTTAGGTTATTACTTAATGTAAAAACTGATATCAATATCAAGGATAAAAAAGGATTTACAGCCTTGCATTTTGCTGTTTATTCAGGACATTTAGACGTAGTAAAGTTACTAATCAGTAAAGAAGCTAATATTCATGCAAGAACTACTAAAGGCAGTACAGTTTTACACTTTGCTGTTGTAGCTAAAAGCAAAGCTATAGTAGAGGAGTTAATTAAAGCGGGAGCTGATCCCAATATAAAAGACTGTACTGATGGTAAGACACCTTTACATATTGCTGCTCAAAATGGACTTGTAGAAGTTGTAAAGGTGTTACTTAATACTCAAGAAATTAAGATTGATGCTAAAGACAATGAATTTGGTATAACAGCTCTGTACTTAGCCTCTCAGAACGGACATACTGAAATAGTTGAACTATTAATTAGCACAAAAAATGCTGATGTTAACATAGTAGATAAAAAAAATAATGTCACACCCTTGTATCTAGCTGCTCAGAATGGGCATGCAGCAGTAGTTAAGTTGCTTCTTGATAATGGTGCTAAAGTCAATGGCTGTGATACCAGTATGAATCCTTTGTGTGTAGCTATTAATAATGGCCATGACGAGGTAGCTCAATTATTACTTAGTGTAGGAGGGGTGAATGTCAATATTGGCAATCAGCTTGGCAATACACCTCTACATATAGCAGCTATGAAAGGTAATGAAAAAATGGCAAGATTACTGCTAGAAAAAGGTGCTGATCCTAATATTAAAAACCTTTCAGGAGATACTTCCTTACAAGCTGCTGAATACGTAAGAAACATTAGCTGGCATGATAATCCTCCAAATGTACAAGGAGGATTCTTCGTGTTAGTTGGCTCGAATGGAATATATTCATTTCAGCAATTTTATGAGCAAAAAAAAATTATGGAGCTTTTGGTACAACATATAAAGGACAGCAGACCTAGCTCATCAGTAGATGAAATTGACGTATCTGTTCAGCAGAGTAGCAAAATAAGATAGATGGGAAAACTAGTTTGTGACATTGGCGTCCAGTTAAATTTACATGGATTCCAGTGTCACGCACTGGAATGACATCTTCAATGTTCTGTACAGCTGTGCATTATGCACTGGGATGACATTATGAGAACTGAGATACAAAAAAAGAAACAACTGGTTTCACATGCATCTGAACAGATACTCTCAGTGATGTAAATTCAACTTTACCCCATTTGCAACCATCAGGGTTCTTTGACTATAGACCTAACAATTCTTTTCTAATTTCTTCTTTAATTGTATCAATAATCTTTTTATCAAGTTTATTTATTAAGGAATCATCAATACCTGTGATGTCATCTGGATTTTGTATCATTTTTTCAATAGCATCATCTATTTTTTTTACTCTTTCTTTATTAATTTCATCAAATATAGGTTTAATTTTCACATAACCAGGAGCGCCCTTGCTATAACTTTTGCTGTTTTCGTTGATACAACCACCAGCACCATATGTTTTATTCACGTAGTTTTTACTACATTTTGTTACATCTTTATACCCAATCTCACCATTTTCTATATATGCTATTTTATTATCTTTACTAGAGTTTAGCTTGTCCCCTTTCTTAATTTCTTCTTTTAATTTTAAACTTTGTTCATGAATTATTGTATCTTTGTAATTCTTTCCCCCATAGGTTCTGTATGTACCTCCACCTGCAACAGTAATTAAATCTTTACAAATTGTTTCTGAAAGGTCTCTGCACATTTTTACTAAAGTAGGTCCCCCATCCTTGTTAGATTTATCATTTTCTTGTCCACCACCTCCTCCTGTTACTTTTACTTTAATATATGGATAACTAGGGTTGACTCTCAGTTTAGCTTTAATGTAATCACCTGGCATTCCTGGTCTATTTTCTGTAGACTGAGCTTTATCAGCTATATGACCAGCTTCACCACCTCCCCATGCTTCTATTTCAACGTAATCATACATTGACAGATCATCTGTATAGCCATCTCCAAGCTCATAAAGTTTTTGATCCCTGTCTTCAATAATCTGCTTCTTATGTTTCAATTGTGCTATTATTATTTCACGCAATCTCTTTTTTAAACCATCTAAATCGAATCTGCATAATTTATCAGCAAAAAAGACTTCTGTTCTATTTGCTTTAATTGGATGATCTAACTTCTTTACAACTCCATTTTCATCCTGTGAAACTCTTAAGTAAAAAGGCTTGTTGTCCTTGTTCACATGCTGTGTTGAGCGACTACACACTCCATCAAAGCATAGGCAACCATCATCACCGTGATTACAGTTTTTTTCTTCATACTTTCCATCTGTTAACTCATATACTATTTTGCATTTGTCACAATTTTGTTTTGTATCTACCTCTTTATCCTCTTTTGCCATGCAATTATCTCTAGGCTTATTTTCTTCAGGAATAGAAATATATCCTTTCTTATTGAATATTATTTCATCTAGTGCATCTTGTGGCTTTGCTAAAACATCAACTAATTCAATAATTTCCCCTTTTTTGCAAGGAAAATAATAAGATTGATTTGATTCTTTCGAGTAAACAGTATTGTGTTTAGCATAGCTTGCTCTCATTGACTTCAGTGATATTAGCTCACTTCCTTTTTCAAGAACGAATTCCTCCGGTTCTGGCTGCCAACCAGAAAGGCATAGCATTTTGCTTTTAGGATTTTCTTTATATTTTACTTCTATTTTAGGATATCCTAAATTATCCAGTTTGCACTTATTTCCCTGAAACTCTTTACATTCTGCTTCGATATCGGGAACATACCCATATTTTTCTAGAACTTCAAATTGCGAATTATTTTTTAATATACCTTCTATTATGTTATCGATATCGCTTTTTATGTTACCGGTACCAGTTGTTTTTTCTACTATTGCCGGCTTTACTACTTTTAAGAATAGAGGGCCGACTTCTATAGAGCGACTGGTGTCAGCATTAACATTAAAAGTACAGACTCCATTATTGTGAGTTCCACGTGCCCTCTCAGTACAAACTCTCTCATCCATCTTCATTTTTACCTCTAGCGTATTTTCATTTACTACCTTTATTTCCTCAGGCTTTGGAGCAGTTGGTGATGGAAAACAACGGGCAGGAAATTGTAATTTTCTTTTTGATTCTTCTTTTTCAGTGCCATAATATTCAGCGCAGAGCTGATCTTTCTTTCTATAGGTTTTGAAATAATGGATAGTATCTTTATCTGGAATAGTATATGCCCAACTTGGAATATTCTTGTGATTTGAAACAGCAGATGGAACATATATCTCCCTTCTTTCTTTCAGCTTACCAATAATGACTCCAACTCTTGGATGGAAATAATCATTTTCTTCATTTGTTATAGGAACAATTTTAACTTGTGGTGGTGACATCGCAAGTTGTTCACAAAATGCAGGTGGGCCAGGTGCAAGTTGCACAGGGGCACACTTTACTTTTGTTTGATAGCATGTATCACAAGCTTTTTCCATCTCTCCAGGACGAAAAATATTTTCCCCAGAAAATACTCTAGAGCCCCATGAATAAATTCCTGACATACAAGCCCCCTTTTGACTACAAGCGCATATTTTAGGGGCATTAGCAAATTTTACTTTTTCTTCATCAGTAACACCATCTGCCCATTCCCATCCAAGACCTTGGGCAATTTCTCCTCCAGCTTTTGTTTTATCTCCTTCCCAATCGATAAAAGCTGCTGCAGAAACTCCAGCTCCTGTACTCTGCGTTCCATATATCTGGCGGCAGAATGTTCCACTGGATAATATATAACAGTTGTCGTTCCCTTCGTAATCGCAGACCTTAATCTTTGGATCGAAGTAACCTTCTGGTCCCTGATTATTTACTGCTGTAACTTTAATAAATTGCAATAATTTTTCGTCAAAATCTAAATCGCTCCACTTGCCTTTAAAAAAATTCGCAATACCTTTTCCTGCTTTACTTCCTGTAGCTTCAATTTCAGTATTACTTTTTACAAATGTTGGACAATCAGCATATCCTTGATAAGAAAGACAAAATATCAAGGAGAATATCAATAAAAAATTAAGCTTTACATTTTTCATAGAACGCCGGTAACCACTTACTCACTTTTTCGCCTTTTTCCTTTATTGCTTCATACATATACTTTATAGTCTCTTTATTAGCTGAAAGTACATGTATTTCTTTCATATTCTTCAAATCTAGATTTAAAGTTACTAAACCTTTGTATTGCTTTATCAAAAATAAACCTTCCTGTGTTGGTGTTTGCAAAATGACATTCAGTTCCTCTTTCGACAGAGAAAATGCTTTCATGTATAACCTGTTTGCATTTATGTTCGGCATCAGGATTCTCGTATCGACATGCTTATCTAAATATTGAGTAAACTTGCTAGCAAATGCTAGGTTTAAGTTTTCAGTACTTAGAATTACTACAACATTTAACTTTGTCATTCTTTGCATCCAGTCGTCAAACTCTCCCTCTGTAGGAAAAATATTACTTATCTCCCATGCTTCATCCAAAACAAGTATTGCAGGTGAGCCATCACATTTTGCTTCGAAAGAGTATAAGAAATAGTAAAGTATCACGGACATACATTCTTTTTGCTTAGTGAGATTTGCAGTATTGAGGGATATAGTTTTTGTTCCCCAGTCAATGTCTGACTCATCACCATCTTGGAATAAGTAAGCAAATTCACCATCACCACACCATTTACTTATTTTACCCCCAAGAAGTAAAAGCACTTCAGAAATTTGAGAAATAGATCGCGATTCTCTTGGTATAGCAAATATAGAATCTACAATTTTTTTTGTCTTTTCTTCTACGTCTACCAAACTTGCATCTGCAACCATCCTTTTGATCAATTCAACAAGCATATTGCGATTAGAAGCACTATTTTCAATGTTCAGTGGGTTGAATTTTAGACTTTTATCTTTATATTTTGGATCAATTATGTAATATTGACCGCTTACTGCTTTAGTAAATATTATTGATTTTCCAGTATTATCCAATATAACAATCCTAGGGTTAAATTTTCTTGATTCCGAAAGTAAGAAATTGATCAGTGAGGTTCTACCTGAATTTGGAGCTCCAAGTATTGTGGTATGACCATTATTTTTCTTTCCATGAAAGTTAAAAAAGTAAGGACTGCCTTTTTTTGAAAAAAAAACTGTTACTGCTTCTTTCCATCTTCCTCCTTTTAACGTACCTGATGTAAAATCATGCAACATAGCAAAGCTGCAAGCATATTTTTCTAATATATTTTTTGGTTGTGTAACAAAAGCAAAGTTTCCAGGAAGCTGTGCCCAAAAATGATTTTCCATGTGCAGATCAGTTCTAAACATCATCAACCCGATTAACGACATTACAGAGGATAAATCGCTGATATTTTTAGCTAACCTATTCTTATCATCTGCAAAGATTGTAACAATAATTTTCTGTTGACAAAAATCCATAGCAGAAATTTTTTCAAGCTCTATTATTTCATTTATTCCTGAGTTTTGAAGTAAGGTATTGTCCTCACTGATTTGCAGTATATTAATTTGTTTTTTAAATTCTTTTACTACTTTATTATTACTAGTAAATATTATTATTTCTGTGATG
Source organism: Wolbachia endosymbiont of Spodoptera picta (assembly GCF_018141665.1). Lineage (NCBI taxonomy): Bacteria > Pseudomonadati > Pseudomonadota > Alphaproteobacteria > Rickettsiales > Anaplasmataceae > Wolbachia > Wolbachia endosymbiont of Spodoptera picta. Next base: position 617,722 of record NZ_CP067976.1, on the reverse strand, counting down.
ATAAGCTCAGAGTCAAGTTGCAAACACCTATCTATATTTTCTAAGGGGATTTCTCGATATTCCTTTATGCAAAAAATAGAACCAAACTTCTGTTGACCTTCAAACGATGTTTGAAATTTATTGAAACCAAAAGCTACTTTTAAATTTTTAACATGCTGCGATAGATCCCTTTCACATATTGGATAATCTTTGTGCGTTAATGTAATAATGTAATGGAGAAATTCCATCATTTGAGAATATATTTTGCCTTCACTAGACCTAAGGCCCAGTTTTTTAGCTCCAAAAGGTTCTAAATCTTTTTGAATCAGGTCAGTTATTTTTTGTAATTCTTGATGATTTTTTTGTAAAAATAACTTGTGCCTATTCTTTATCCCGCCAAAAAAAAATGCATTATTAATATGTTTGCCAAAATCACTAAGTAACACCACAATGTACAATTCATTTATATACTGTAGTTTACTATCAACTAGTTTATTAAACCACGTTGAGTGTAGCTGATCGGAAAAGTCTGCAGTTTTATTCCACTGTAAGCTCAGTTTATTGCGCTTACGGACAGTGTGAATCCAAACGGTAAAATATAAACTCTTGATATTTTTTGATATACTTTTTCTAATTTCAGTTCTAAGATCACCATAGTTATCAACTGAAGAATAGTCTTCTAATTTGATTATTTTTAATAATTCCCCCTGTTTTGTTAGTATAGTTTCTTCATCGTATTGGCAAGCATAAGGGATAAAATCTAAATTAATACTTTCTAGTAACGCTAAATTGTTCTTTTTTTCAGAATTAGAGCTAGTGGCTGGTACTTTTGGTTGCATATAATATCATGCGTATTCAATAAAAAGATAATAAAGAATCATCTATCTTACTTAATCCTTATCTTCTTTTTTGTTATTGGATTGTAACTGTATGTCCTTTGCAAAGTTGAATTTTTCTTTCAGGTAATCTGTTGCCTTTTCTGTGCTTCCAAACATCATGATCAGTACGCCAAATATTATCATGAAAAGAATTAGGCCTCTGAACACTACTGCAAGTATCACTGTAGCTATACATAAACCTATAATTGTTGAGGGACTCATATTTTCTACAGTATCTTTAACTGAAAATGAAGAAATAAGTTCTTTCAACGTTCCTGGTATATTTTTCAATTCATCACTTGCTTTGCTAGAACATGACATGAAGATAAAACTTAACAGGGCTACAATAGCAAAAACTCTACCCAATTGAATATGCATCAGCTAAATACCTTTAAGATACTCCTCAAATGTAACAATTTTTACATCAATAGGCAAGAACCGAATTCACTTGCTCACCATAAGTAACTCATATTTAACTTTTATCACCGTGTTAGCTCTTTATTATCAACAAGAGGACTCACACTAATGGATGTCAATTTACTTGACAGAATATTTGAACAAAATTCAGCAGCAGCTGCTGTAGCAAACACTGCAGCCACCACAAACAGTCCTGCTCCTACTAATCCTGATGTCATTGCTCCTGCAACAATGCACCCTATTGCTAAGAGAGCAGAACTTGTTACAAGTGCGACGTGAAGATTTTTGTTTTTACTACTATTTTTATAATTATTGGATTGCATTGTATCTTTTACCTTACTGCCTGTCACTGAGATCACACAATGAGGCCCTTCTTCAGTCTTCTTATAATGTTTAGAAGGGGATATTCTGCCGCTTGGGCCTTTGGGCCTTGTTTTGTTCGGATGTGCTAATTTTGTTTTTCCTTCATCTTCTAGTTGCAAACTATTATCTTCCTCAGCAGGGTTTAATTTTAAGTGTACACTTTCCTCAGATGAAATGCTTGTTACTGAAGTTAAGCTGTTCCTTCTGCTACTTGATGCCAAGCTAGATGAATTTATTCCACTATCTAAATCACTACTACTACTGAGTTTAGAAGTATTTGCACCGCTTGGCACTTCTACAGGACCTCTTGCTTGCAATTGTTCTGATGTAGGAGTTGTTAAAACACCATAACAACCTGAACTTCTCAAGGGATTATATATTCCAGGGGTTCCTTTTCCACTTACACCCTTAGCTAAAGAATCCTTTTCCAGAGGATTAATACCTGAATTTTTGGGAATTTCAACTTCACCAGAAAGACTTTGTTTGTTAAATAGTTCCATAGCATTACCTTGTCTATCTTTTTGATTTTGAATAACGCTACTAGAATGATTTTTGTCACTACTTTTATTAGTAATCCTTGAAATTATTCCTAATATTTTTCCTCTTCTTGTTGGTGATCCTTGTGATTGTTCTATTTCATTCTTAAATACTGGAAGTCCGACTTCTGATCCCATTACTTCTTTTTCCAATTCTGGAAGAAATTTCTCGGTGTAATAATTATAATATTTTTCTTGTTTTCTCAATGACTTTTCTAATTCAATTAATACGTTGGGAGCAGCTCCTTTGTTGAACAACTCTATGCATTTTGCGATAGTTCCATCTCCCTTTTTTGGACTTTCATTATTATGTGTTTTTTTTGTGACCTTTTTGTATATAGCATTGTACAATTGTTGATTAATATCTTCTTTACTCTTCTGATGTTTTGCAAAACGACTTAGCATAACATTTCTCCATACATAACAAAATGTATGAATACCTCTTTAGCGTTAATTTTACATTAAAACTGGGCAGTTATGCCTTATTGCAGATAATTATAGCAATTTGCTAACTATTTTCTTTGCTGATTACTGATTTTACATTTCAACATAATTGCTTGCCTGTTGAACTAGTATATCTATTACTTCTTTTACAGGCTTTTCTCTATCAACCATGACAACACTTTGACCAGCCATTAAAGATCCTGTTTCAACATCTCCATCAATTACTGCTCTTCTTAAAGCTCCAGCCCAGAACTTTTCTATTTCAAGTTGCCCCTCTTCTTTTGAGATTTCTCCATTTTGATATTTATCGATAATGTCTCTTTGATGCTTCATAAAATCATCACTTGCTTTGTTGGCTATAGCTCTTACTGGAATTACAGGGAAATCAGCACTAATCTGCACAGAAGATACAGCATTACGTGCAGCTGATTTGATGAATACTTCTTTAAAATTTTTGTGAGCGATTGACTCATTCGTGCAGACAAATAATGTACCTATTTGACAGCCACTTGCTCCCATTTCTAGGTAGTTCACTATCATTTCGCCTCTTCCTATTCCACCTGCAACAAACACCGGTGTTTTCTCATTTTTAAAATGAGGTAATATCTCTTGTGCGAGAACAGAAGTGCTAACAGGACCGATATGTCCTCCTGCTTCCATACCTTCTATTATTAACGCATCTACTCCCATGTTTACTAACCTTTTCGCAAGGCTTAATGCTGGTGCAAAGCACATAACTTTAATGCCTGCATTCTTGATTTTTGCTATATTAGGTTTTGTTGGTAATCCGCCAGCAAGAACTACATGGCTTACTTTTGTTTCAATGCATATATCTATTAACTCACTCAAATTTGGGTGCATAGTAATTAGATTGACACCAAATGGCTTATGAGTTAATTTCTGTGTCTCTATGATTTCTTTTTTCAGTAAGTCTGGAAACATTGCACCACATGCAATTACACCAAAACCACCGGCATTTGAGATTGCTGAAACTAAATTTCTCTCTGAAACCCAGCTCATAGCACCACCCATTACTGCAAACTCACTACCGAGAAAATTCGTTCCTTTCTTCCAAAGGTTGCTCAACATATAGCCTATATCATACGTTTAAAAATGTTTTGTTTATCTATAAATGTGTGTTTTAAAGCACCAAGTATATGCAAGGTTATAAAGACTATCATAAGATATGCAAGCATCGAATGTAGCTGATTAGCTGCACTAGCTAGCTCTTTGTTTTCATTGATTAACAAAGGGATATGAACAAAATATTTGATCTCTTTACTAGAAGCAGAAGACATGACATAACCAGATAATGGCATTAGCACCATCAAAAAATACAAACCAAAGTGTATCGTTTTGCTCGCATTAATTACGAACCGAGAAAAACTTGCCGGTAATTGAGGAACATAAGTAAAGACACGAAAAAATATACGTACTATAATTAATCCAAAAACGGTGATACCACAAGCCTTATGAATAGCGTATATGCTGAATTTAATTTCACTGCTAATCGGCAAACTTTTCATGTACAGTCCAGAATAAAGCATACCAATAATAAGAGCAGACATTAACCAATGAATGATCCTTAAGCCTAAACTATATTTATTGTTTTTCATTAATTTTGATTACTCTAAAGTAGAATTTATATAGTAGAAAAACTATTTCTCAATCAAAATTATCTATACATAATTTCGCTGCCTTGATCAACATAAGTGCAATAATTGTATGTGACACATAAACATTGTCTATCAGATCATGAAGAAGTGGTGAAGTTTTTGAGAGTTTTTCTATTGTAACGATGAGTTATAGCTTGTACAAGAAGCCTATTGACTTTAAGCACATTTTACCCTATACAATTTTAATATCTTAAACTTCCAAACATGCCAGATCTAAAGACAATGATGCTAAACTTTGGCCCTCAGCACCCAGCTGCACATGGGGTGCTACGTCTTGTTTTAGAAATGGATGGTGAAGTGATCGAGAGGGCAGATCCCCACATTGGACTTTTGCATCGCGGCACTGAGAAGTTAATAGAACATAAAACGTATCTTCAAGCTCTGCCTTATTTTGACCGCCTTGATTATGTGTCACCAATGTCACAAGAGCATGCATATTCGTTATGTGTAGAAAAATTATTGCAGTGCGAAGTTCCGATTAGGGCAAAATATTTGCGTGTTCTATTTTGTGAGCTGACAAGAATACTAAATCATTTACTAAATATCTCTTCCCAAGCACTTGATGTTGGGGCGATGACTCCTCTTTTATGGCTCTTTGAAGAGAGAGAAAAAATACTCGAGTTCTATGAAAGGGCCTCAGGTGCAAGATTTCACGCAGCTTATATAAGGCCAGGTGGACTTGCAGCAGATATCCCAGAAGGTTTGATTGAAGATATTGCAAAATTTATAGAGCAATTTCCAAGGTATATAGATGATGTTGATGAGCTTCTAACAGAAAATAGGATATGGAAGCAACGCACTGTAGGAATTAGTGAAATATCAATAAAACAGGCGCTTGATTGGGGCTTTACTGGACCAATGCTCCGTGCTGCTGGACTTGCTTGGGACTTGCGAAAAAGCCAGCCATATGAGATATATGATCAGTTAGATTTTGATATACCAATCGGTCAAAATGGTGACTGTTATGACCGTTATTTAGTAAGAATGGCGGAGATTAGGCAATCTATCAGCTTGGTGAAGCAATGCATAGAGAAGATACCTGAAGGGCCAATAAAAACTGAAGATAGAAAAATTTCTCCACCGCCAAGAGCGGAAATGAAAGAATCCATGGAAGCTATGATTCATCATTTTAAGCTTTATTCAGAAGGATATCACGTGCCAGAGGGTGAGGCTTACGTAGCTGTTGAAGCGCCAAAAGGTGAGTTTGGAGTATATATAGTTTCAGATGGTACCAATAGACCTTATAGATGTCGAATAAGAGCACCTGGCTTTGCGCATTTACAGGCCTTAGATTTCATGGCAAAAGGACACATGCTTGCTGACATTGCAGCAATTATCGGTTCACTCGACATAGTCTTTGGTGAGATTGATAGGTAATTATTGTAAAATAGTAACTTAACTAATGGTTAAGACATCTTCTATCATAAATTGTATAAATTCATTGCCATTCCAGTAATTCATAGAGATTTTACCCAAAATGGCTTTAACATTACCCTGCATAATAGCAGAGCCAAGCTCAGTATTTGCACAGCGAAACGCAATAGCTTTGACCATAACATTATCGTCAGCAATAAAACATTTTATATGGTCAACTCCTATAACTTCCGGCTTTCTTATCTTTGCTCCTTGAATGATGAATCTCGGTTCAGGATTGCCAACACCAAATGGCTCTAAGCGTTGCAATTGATTCCAAAGGGATAAGTTTATTGCTTTAGCTGTTACTATGCCATCGGCTTTTATGATTTTGTCATTTGTAGAGTTTGCAAATCTTTCAGTAAAAAAATCATGTAGATCACTTATTTTATCTTCTTCAATCGAAAATCCTGCTGCCATACTGTGACCACCACCTTCAATGATTAGGTTGGTAAATTTTGCAGAAAGAACCGCAGCACCAATATCTACTCCAGAAATTGACCTACAGCTTGCTTTTCCTATTCCATTGTTTAAAGATATCACTATCGTTGGTAAGTGAAACTGCTCTTTTAGTCTTGATGCAATGATACCAATTATTCCCTGGTGCCAATTACCACTTACCATTATAAAATTTACACCTAAGTGGGCAAAATTTTCCGCTTGTGTTGTAGCTTCCAAAATAGCCTCATTTTCTAGCATTTTTCTTGCATTATTCAAATCTATTAGTTTTAGCGCGATTGAATGCGCCTTTTCTTCATCATCAGTGGAAAGCAACCTTGCACCGAGCGATGCTTCTCCAATTCTTCCTCCGGCATTTATACATGGCCCAATACTAAACCCTAATCGTGAAACACTTGGTTTTTCAAGGATTCCCAAAGCGTCAAACAAAACACGTAAGCCAACATTTTTTCTTGCTGACATAACTTTTAATCCTTGTAAAACAAAAGCCCTATTTAGGCCTGTAATCTGCATAACATCGCAAACAGTTCCAAGAGCAACCAAATCCAGTAGATCAAATAAATCTGGTTCTTTTTTGTTGGTAAAAAATCCTTGCTCACGTAGGCTTCTGTTAAGAGCAACAATTAGCAGAAATGACACTCCAACTGCTGCTAAGTTATTATAAGGAGAGCTCTCATCAAGGCGGTTGGGATTAACAACTGCTACAGCACTTGGTAATTTTTCTATACCAAGGTGATGATCGATAACTATAATATCAAGTCCAAAAACCCTTGCCTCTTCTATTGGTTGATATGCAAGCGTACCGCAATCAACAGAAATACATAAATCAATACCATTCTTTTTAAGTTGTAATAAAGCATCTGTGTTCAATCCATAGCCCTCATCAACACGATCTGGAATATAGATTATAGAGTGTGTCCCAATCGCTCTTAGGTATCTATTAATCAATGCTGATGACGTTGCACCATCAACATCGTAATCACCAAATATTGCAATATTCTCATTATTGTTTATTGCTTTTATTATGTGAGAAACAGCTTTATCCATATCAAGGAGGTGAAAGGGATCTGGTAATAGCGATCTGATTAGTGGGTGTAAGAAGTCATGTGCATTTTCTATGTTAACACCACGAACAACTAATATTCTTGCTAATATTTCTGGCAACTCAAATCTCTGTATAAGAGTAAAAATCTCCCTTTGATCTGCTTCTTGTAACTTCCACAGTGCATTTGTTATGCTGCGTTTTTCAATATCAAGTAGCATGCTCTTTATAAATAAAACTACTTTACCAGAACTTTTAAGCTTGTTCTATAATTGTGTTAGACTTCTGTATAACCTAAAGAAGGATATAAGAGAGTGTCACTCGAAAGGAATCACATTTATTTTGACAAAGAGCATCTGTAAAATCTAATACTTCTTCTTGCATAACATGCTCTTTAATTAGTATTATATCTATATTGGCATATAAGTGTGAACATTATATTAATGTAATTACTTTTTAAGTATGCATCGCAAATTTATGCCTGGAAACAGTTTTTGGTTACTCAAACCTTTTCTACCTTTATTTCATATTCTTTAAAGTATTTTTTGCACTTTCTTTATAAAAACCATAGGTACCAATCGGTTTTTAGCTTAAGAATAAAGGTCAAGTATCTGGAATTCTGGACATAAAATCCCCCTGAAAGATTAGAAAAAAAATACAGCGCACATACTACAGTATACACTGAAGAAGATACGCTACACTTTTTATTGAGAAATTGACTGAAAAGCCTGCAGACGGAGATAGATTTTTGAGCTCTTAAAATACCTCTACTGTTAGGGTAAGGAAAGCGAGAAGGTTTGTCAAGCAATCTTTATTGGCTGTTGTACTAGAATTCAGTTTTTCGTATAATTTGCTAGAATTTGTGTGAAGAATTTTAAATATGAAAGGCCTATACATTAAAACTTACGGCTGTCAGATGAACGTTTATGACTCCATTTTAATGGAGAATATAGTTAAGCCTCTAGGATTCAACGTTGTTAGTGATGTAGAACAAGCTGATTTGGTGATATTGAATACTTGTCATATTAGAGAAAAGGCAGCAGAAAAGCTTTATTCAGAGCTTGGAAGAATTCATTCGTCAAGAAAAGAAAGGACCATAGTAGTGGCTGGATGTGTAGCGCAAGCAGAAGGGGAAGAGGTATTCAAAAGAGCTCCTTTTGTTGATATTGTTGTTGGTCCACAGAGTATCGCTGCTTTACCGGAATTGATAGTCAAAGCAAGTAGAAGTAAAGGTCATATAATAAATACTGACTTTCTTGAAGTTGCAAAGTTTGATAAATTGCCGGATGAATGTTATGGCAATAGCCAGGGGTCTTCTGCGTTTCTTGCCATACAAGAAGGTTGTGATAAATTTTGTACGTTTTGTGTGGTGCCTTACACTCGCGGGGCTGAGTATTCACGACCAGTAAATGAAATATTCCGTGAAATATTGAAGTTAGTTGCAAATGGGGCAAGGGAAATCAATTTGCTCGGTCAAAATGTTAATGCTTATCATGGAGAGTGCGAAGAAGAGGTCTGGGATTTAGGAAAATTAATTAGTCACATTGCTAAAATTGAAAACCTAGAAAGAATCCGCTACACAACTTCTCATCCAAGAGATATGCACGAATCTCTCTACTTGGTGCATGCGGAAGAGCCAAAACTCATGCCGTTTGTTCACCTACCTGTGCAGTCAGGTTCGAATAAAATATTGCATGCAATGAACAGGAAACACACTGCAGAGGAGTATTTGGAAATAATAGACAGATTTCGCAAATTGAAACCTGAAATCGAATTTTCTTCTGATTTTATTGTTGGTTTTCCTGGAGAAACTGAAAAAGATTTTGAGGAAACTATGAAGTTAGTAGAAAAAGTAAAGTACGCTCAGGCTTATAGTTTTAAATATAGCCCAAGGCCAGGAACGCCAGGGGCGGAAAGAAAAGATCAAGTACCAGAAGAGGTTAAAACAGAGCGTCTTCTTCGGTTACAGGAATTAATTAGCAAGCAACAACTTGAATTTAATCAGAGTATGATAGGAAAAACTATTCCTGTTCTATTCAGTGATAAAAAAGGTAAACACCAAAATCAAATTATTGGTAAAAGCCCATACATGCAATCAGTATGCGTTGATGATCCTGACGATAAATACAAAGATAAAATAGTAAATGTAAGGATATTGGAAGCTCGGCAAAATAGTTTGTTGGGATGCGCTGCCTAATTAGAGAAAAGTGCTCCCATGGTCTCATGTAGAAGTACTTTGTGTGTTTTATAAGTTTATAAGCTATCTAGATTTAATCCTTAAAGGACTACAGCTCTCTGTTACGCAATCATATGAGACTTGATATAATAGATTCGCGGGATTTTTTTTCTTTTCCCACTGATAGCGTATTCTCTCAATCTCTCCAGAATTGTTGTATTCATAAGAAAGCGATTTCCAAATAAAGCTACTTTTACTATTATTTTTGTTAGCATCATGAAATTTATGATAAGGCCAACTTCTATTGTCTTTATTCATCTTCAACCTCAATAAATAAGTCTAATGAATTAATATGTTGTATAATGATGTCAATACCTATCTATGTTTATAGAAACAGAGTTTTTGAATTTGTAATTTTCCAGAAAGCTCTATATTCTTTGATTTTATCCAGTTAAAATGAATATGAAGTATTATCCTGATACAAGCAGCAGTCCTGATTTTTCATTGCTAGAAAAGGAAATCATAAAATTTTGGCAGGAAAATAAAATTTTTGAGCAGTCAGTCAAGAAACGTTCCAAGGGTCATTGTTTTGTATTTTATGATGGGCCTCCGTTTGCAAATGGACTTCCGCATTACGGACACTTGCTTACTGGTTTTATAAAAGATGCATTTGCAAGATATCAAACTATGCTGCAAAAAAGGGTTGAACGTAGATTTGGTTGGGATTGCCATGGCTTACCAGCTGAGATGGGTGCAGAAAAGGAACTTGGAATATCTGGTAGAACTGAGATAGAGAAGTTTGGCATTGAAAAATTCAATAATCATTGCCGTACTTCTGTGATGAAATTTTCATCAGAATGGGAGAAATATGTAAATAGACAAGCAAGATGGGTAGATTTTCACAATGACTATAAGACTATGGATAAGTCATTCATGGAGTCGGTCATGTGGGCATTTAAGCAGCTTTATGATAAAGGTCTGGTGTATGAATCAATACGCGTTGTTCCCTATAGCTGGGCGTGCGAAACTCCACTCTCTAATTTTGAAACAAGACTAGATAATGCTTATAGAGAAAAAGCTAGCAAGGCTATAACTGTTGCGTTTGAACTTTTAGAAAACCCAAAGCAATTTAAACAAAAATGTAAGTTGCTTGCTTGGACTACAACCCCTTGGACGTTGCCAAGCAACCTCGCACTGGCAGTAGGGGAGGATATTGAGTATTGTATGGTGTTAGTAAATGGTGAAGTTTGCATCTTTGCTGAAAGTTATTTAGAGAAATTTGTCAGCCACTGTGAACAAAGCAATATTCAATATGAAAACTGTAATATAAAACTTAAAGCAAGTGATCTTGCAGGTCTTCCTTATAGACCACTGTTTGATTACTTTAAAGATACAAAGAATGCGTTCCGTGTTTTCATTGCCGATTATGTTACAGCAGAAGATGGTACTGGTGTTGTGCATACTGCTCCTGGATTTGGTGAAGAAGATTTTTACCTTTGCCAAAGCCATGATATTCGAGCTGTTTGTCCAGTTGATAACGCTGGAAAATTTACTACTGAAGTTTCAGATTTGGCAGGAGTTCATGTTTTTGATGCCAATGATACAGTAATCAAGAAATTAAAAAGGCAGGGGAGCTGGTTTAAAACTGAGCAATATATTCACAATTATCCACACTGCTGGAGAACTGACACTCCTTTAATCTACCGCACTATGCCTTCTTGGTATGTTGCTGTGACAAAATTTAAGGGAAGAATGACAGAGCTAAATAAGAGAGTTAATTGGATGCCAAATCATATAAGAGATGGTCAATTTGGAAAATGGCTTGAAGGAGCGCACGACTGGTCTATTTCACGCAATCGATTCTGGGGTACTCCAATTCCTGTGTGGAAATCAGACGATGCAAAATATCCAAGAGTGGATGTGTATGGCTCAATAGCAGAACTAGAGCGAGACTTTAATGTTAAGATAGATGACTTGCACAGACCGTTTATCGATACTTTGACGAGACCAAATCCTGATGATCCAACAGGAAAATCAGTTATGCGTCGTGTGCCTGATGTGTTTGATTGTTGGTTTGAGTCTGGCTCGATGCCGTTCGCGCAAGTTCACTATCCGTTTGAAAATAAAGAATGGTTCGAGAAAAATTTCCCTGCGGATTTTATCACTGAATATATAGCACAAACAAGAGGATGGTTCTATACGCTTTTTGTGCTTTCCACTGCTTTATTTGACAGTGAGCCATTTAAGAACTGCATATGCCACGGTGTGGTTCTTGATGTGAAAGGGCAGAAATTATCCAAACGTCTGAATAATTATGCGGACCCAATGGAAGTGTTTGACAAATATGGTTCTGATGCGCTGCGTTTTCTTATGCTGTCTGGTTCCATTGTCTGCGGTGGTAATTTACTACTCGACAAAGAAGGAAATTTAGTGCGTGATGTTCTGAAAAACGTAATAAAACCTATTTGGAACAGTTATCACTTTTTTACTATGTATGCAAATGCAGATGGAATTAAAGCTGAGATTTGTAGGGATTATCAGAATACTATTGATTGCTACATGATTTCAAAATGTTTTGAAGCTGTGGAAGGTATGCGAGCTTCTATGAACAACTATAACTCTCAGGAAGCTTGCAAAATCTTGACAGATTTTTTTGAAGTGCTAAATAATTGGTATATTCGTCGCAGTCGCGAGCGTTTTTGGAAAAGTGACTTAGATCAAGATAAAACCGACGCTTATAATGTTCTGTACACAGTTTTTTATTACATACTACGGGCTGCAGCTCCTTTGTTGCCACTTATAACAGAGACTATATGGCAGGGGCTGAAGTATAAAGAAACATCTGTTCATTTGGCTGATTTTCCACAATTAGATAGATATAATAGTGAACTCATTGCCAATATGGATTTGGTAAGGGAAATATGTAATGCTGCACTCTCTATTAGAAACATGTTTAACATACGTATAAGGCAGCCACTTGGTAGCATGACTATTTATCATAAGTCTTCCTGCAATTTTCTTGAAGATGAATATCAAGAGATGGTAAGAGATGAGGTGAATGTAAAAGAACTAGAAATAGTAAGTGAATTGAAAGAGGTTGCATCACTAGAGTTAAAATTAAATTTTCCTGTGCTTGGAAGAAAAGTTCCAGACAAAATCAAGAAACTAGTTCAATACGTTAAGGAAGGAAAGTGGAAGCAAGTTGAGAATGAGCAAATATTTCTGGGGGATGAAACAGAGAGCTATACTATGGAAAAAGGTGAATATGAACTATTATTAAAAGCAAACAGTGAATATTCTGCTGTGTTTGATAATAACAAAGGAGTTGTTATTCTAAATACTGAATTAAATAATGAACTAATTCTAGAAGGGCTGGCAAGAGATATTGTGAGGCTTATTCAAGAAACTAGAAAACAGGCTGATTTTTATATATCAGATAGAATCAGAGTAATAATCAAAGCAGAAGATGAGAAAGTTAAAGAGGCAATAAACAGGTGGGATGAGTATATAAAAGAGCAGACCCTTGCCTTATCTTTGGACACTAATAAAGAGATCGAGGCCGATTTCTATTCTAAGGAATACCAAGGTTTGACAGTTGGTATTAAGTTAATAAAGTTGCAAAGTTAGTAATGTTTATGCTATACTTAAATTACTTTAAGTAGGGTGGTGATATGAATCAAGTTGTTGCAGATGGTCATAGAGAAGTTATTGATTTAAATAACAACAGTGATGGTTCAGGTGAAGTAAAATCTACTTCCGATGTTACTTCGGAAGAAGAAGAGGAGTTTTTTGATGCTATGGAAGATGTTTCTAATGTAGAAGAAGGGAATGATTTAGGTCTTGCTAATTCAGAAGAGGAAGAAGAGTTTTTTGATGCTGTAAGTAAGCAGGATTGGTTAATTAAACAAATAGCTGCTTTTAATGTTCCACTCAGTATATTTCATTATAAAGATTATAATTCTGAGTTTTTTACTTCCTGGTATAATATGTCAAGTGAAATATTTAAGGAAATAAACAGAGCTTGTCCAGAGAAGAAAGTATTAAATTTAGCTCTGTCAGTTTTAATGCTTCCTTATATTGCTTTTACTGCGCTGGGATTGGTCATATACAATAGATTGAGAATAAACAGTAAGACACAAGAAGGTGTAGGAGAAGATAAGACACAAAAGAGTGAGGCAAGTGTACCAAAAAGACTGGCATATGGCGTTCTTGCTGCAATAGCAATTTTTGTTAATGTGGCTGTGCTAACAGCCTTAGTTATTCCTGCAACAGTTGCTTTGGCTACTTTTTATCTTTTAAATAGAGATTTACCTCACTCTTTAGTTACTGCTCTTAAAATAACTATGGGGCAGTATTCTAATAAGCACCAAAATATAGAGGTATCTTTTCATGAAATGGAGGTTTCTGAGTCAAGCATTGCATATGATATGAAAATAAAGTTTCCACCGCAATTTAAACAATTACTTAGAGATTTATGCGATAATGAAAATAATCAGTGGTTTAGTGTAACGCGGGATTCAGAGCGCAATATCGTACTGAAATTGTCAACTAACATCAATTTAAAAAATGGTCTTAAGCCCTTACATAGTGAAATCAAGAATGTGCTTGCAACTTCGATTCAAGAATGCGCAAGAACTATGGAAGAGCTGATGAAGCTAAAAAAGAAAGATATTACACATGATAAACTGAAGGAATTATTGAGTGAATTCAGGCTGAAAGTGGTGAGTAGCATAGATTCTAAGTTGACAACTCACTTAATAGAAAATGCTTATCAAGTTGCTTTTATACAAGCAATTAAGTTTCAGCAAAATAGACGGGGAGAAGATTTTTCACTGGAGGATGAGCTAAAAAATACTTTAGTGAAACAGAAATTAGAAAGTCAAGGTAAGGAATTACCAAATGAGAAAGAGATGATAATAAAAGATCTGAGAGAAGCAGGAGCAAAAGTACCAGATATCTTAGAAGATAGTGAATTTCCTGTATTTAAAGCAGAATGGGAACGGCTTAAAGAAGAAGGGAAAATAGCTAAGAGGACAATCATTGATGTTTATAAAGAGAAGTATCATGAAGAAACAGGAACAGCCCTAAATAGTGCTAAAAAAGAGATTGAGAATTTAAGAAAGGCAGGGCATGAAAGGTATCAAAGTGTACGTCAAGAATTAGAAAAAATGTATGATGATAAAGAGGGAAATAACTCAATAAATGATGATTTAAAAAGGAAATCAGAGGATCTTTTTAAGTTCGAGTATAATGATCAAGAAGTTGAGCAAAAGCTAATAAAATCAGTAATGAAAAAAGCAAAGAGTGAGTTAGATCGATTAGTCATGCTTAGCTTAATAGATCAGTTTCAAAGTTTAGAAAAGAAGATAAAACATCCTTCTAGCAAGAAAAGTTTAAAAGAAGCTTTAGATGAAGTGAATGATTTTATAGCAAAGATGTATTTAGAAATAACGAAACGTAAAACGCAAGATTTGTTTAAAAGTCAAGCAAAGGGTATAGAGAATTCATGTAAGCTGTTAGAGGAAAAGGAGCCGGATTTAGTACAGAGGATTAATGTGCACCGAGTGAAAATTGCAGAATGCTTAGATCAACCTATATCGTTAAGAGAAGTAATAGAAGAAAGTGAGGATTTAAATAAGTACTTAGAAGATGAGCGAAAGAGAAAAGGAGAAAAGCATCCAAGTACAAAATTAATAGAGAAGCACTTGCAAAATAACCAAGAAATTCTAAAAGCATTAAAACAGTTAGAATTAGAAAAAGAAGGATTGTTGATAAATAAAAAAACAAAAAATGATTATAGAGAAGAACTAGAATCTCGTGAAAAAATAAAATTTGCAATAATAGAAGATGCTTTACTGAAAGCATTCGAGCATGAAACTTTTGATGAAGAAGCAATTAAGAAGTTATTAGAAGAAGCGGAACTTGAGTACTACTTGGCAGAAAAGTGCATAAAAACTCCTATTATTAAAATAAAAAATAATATCAAACACTTTTGTCAAGATTTATTGTCTCCTCTAGTAGATAGATTAGCAAATCTTATAATAAATAATGTACCAAAAGATAATGAGAGTGGTTTGTGGAGGATTTGGAACTCTCTCAAAGTTGGTTTTAATTATAATGTGATTGGATGGTCAGCTACTGTAAACAAAGATAATAGCACAGAAGGGAAAGCATTGAGTGTGGCACATGATACTCATAAGGAAGTAGAGACATTTCTTCAACATTTTCAATCAAGTTATGAAGAAATTGGAGTTTTTTTAGGTAATTTATTTTCTGATGATGGAACGACATTTAAAAATGATGTCTGGCCTAAAGTAGAAGAGCATTTGCATGGAATGTGGGATAGGTTTTTCAAGGATATTGGATTCAAGATAGAAAATAAATTGGATGAAGTAAACGTGACACAGCAAAATCAGGAAACGGCGATTACGGCTTAATAATGAGCTCTCAAAGTTCCTTCAGTATTTTTACACACTAAGTTGACTATCATATTTGATTCTTTTTGGATTTCCTCTTCAGTTAAAGTGTGAGTTGGAGAGCAGAAAGTAACTGAAAATGCTATAGACATCTTATTCGATTCTATATTGTTTCCATGATATACATCAAATATCAAAACTTCTGTGATGAGCTCTGAGCTTTTTTTCACCATATTGATTATACTACCTGCTTCTATATCTTTATTTACAATAAACGCAAAATCGCGTTTTACACTTTGATATTTATAATTGACAAATTTTTTTCTACTTATAGGTAAATTTTCGATATTTTCTAATATCAACTCAAAGCCTACAATTTTTTGTTTGATGTTAAAAAAATCCAATATACTCGGATGCAATTCTCCAAAATAACCAACTATTTTACTTCTAAAAGATAAGGAGCCTGATTTTCCTGGGTGATAATATTCTTTTTCTGCTCTCTTTATTGCTAAATTATCACAATTGATATTAAAAAGTTCCAAAGCTGTTATGAGGTCAGCCTTTGCGTCAAAAACATCTATTTTCCTGTCAGTGTTATAATGGTTTCGTGGTAGATTATTTCCTGACCTGATTCCGCTTAAAACATACTTAGACTGAGCTTCATCATTATAAATTGGCCCAATTTCAAAAATTGCACAATCAGGTGTACCATGGGCAGTATTATCTGCAGTAACTTTTAACAAATTTGGTATGATGCTTGGTCTCATTATGTTAAAGTCATTATTAAATGGGTTGTCGATAATAAATAATTTATTCAAGTAACCAAACTTTTCAGCTATTGATTCACTCATAAAAGACCAAGTTATCACTTCATGAAACCCTCTGCTTGTCATTAAAATGCGTAAATCATCTTGTGTCTCTTCTTCTACTGTAACGTCTTCTGCTAGTTGCTCTTCCTTTATTTTATCATAGCCGTATATTCTTACTGCCTCTTCAACTAAGTCAGCAGGTATGGTTACGTCCGGTCTCCAGCTTGGTACTTGTATATTCCAATTACCTTCGGTTTTTTTATCGATACTAAACCCTAGCTTTGTTAAAATATCGAATACCTCATTAGGTGATGCAGATACACTTCCAAGTTTGTTTGCATTCTGATAATCAAAATTTATCTTGGTATCAGCCTTATTCAAATTGCCAGCAGACACTATGCTTGACACTTTTCCGCCACATAAATCTAAAATCATCTGGGCTGCAAGATTGAGTCCATCAAGGGTAAAACTAGGGTCAACTGAACGTGCAAACCTGTAACTTGAGTCTGTGGAGATGCCTAGTTGCCTTGAAGATTTAGTGATAGAGATAGGATCAAACCAAGTAGACTCTAAAAAAATATCAGTAGTCTCAAGAGTGCATTCACTGTACTTACTACCTATAATTCCAGCAATTGCATGAACATTTTTATCATCAGAAATAACACTTATGTCTTTATTTAATGAGTATTCTTTATCATTTAAACCAATAAATTTTTCTCCATCGTTTGCTTTACGTACTGTGAGCTCTCCTTCTATTTTTTTTGCATTATATGCATGCATTGGGCGATTAAAGGATATCATGATGTAATTAGTAATATCAACTATTGCAGAAATGGAGCGCATTCCTATAGATTCCAATTTATCTTTTAACCATTTTGGGCTCTCTCTATTTTTTACATTGGTGATGTATATTCCACTAATAAAGCTCTCCCCGTCGGTAACTTTGACGTTTACTGGTGAATTTATAGAGCAGGTAAGTTGTGGAATGATTAAAGTCTTTAACGTTCCAATTCCAGTTGCTGCTAGATCACGTGCTATTCCATAAACACCTAGGCAATCTCCACGATTTGGAGTGACATTTATATCAATTACAGGATCGCAATTAAAAAATTTATCCCCTACTTTATAATCGTCAGAAAGCTCAATTATTCCTTCACTTTCATTTTGAGTCAACGCAAGTTCGAAAGCAGAGCAGAGCATCCCTTCACTTAGCACTCCTCTTATTTTTTTAGGCTTAATTGTAAAGTTGCTTTCTGGCAATGTGCTACCAAGAGGTGCAAGTACAGTCTTCATGCCTTCTTTAACATTTTTTACTCCGCAGATTATCTGCAGAACTTTACTTCCATCATTTACTTTACATAATTTTAATTTATCAGCATTTGGATGAGGTGTGACTTCTAATACTTTTGCAATAACAAACTCGGCCAATTTGGTATTGTTGACCACATCTTCTACTTCCAATCCTATGTGAGTTAGCTTATCAGTAATTTCTTCTAAACTGGCATTGGTTTCTAAGTACTCTAATAACCAAGATAATGTGAATTTCATCTATCTAACAAGAAACAAAAATTTATTGTAATGTAAAATGTGATGCTTTTAAAGTTTGTTGTAGTGGAATACCTCTACATCACGAGCAGTGATGTAGAAGCTATTGTAATTTTATATATTTTTGTGAAAAAAGCTTATCTTCTCTATATCACCTTTTAAATCTACTTCCATAGAAAATTTGAGATTCATATTGTGATTATCTTCATAGAAATTACAAATGTAACCATCAATAGTTAAGTTTCCTATCATATTATGACTTTCATCTAGTATTTCGCTTCCTATTTGATAATGGCCAGTGTATTCGTTAAAGGAACCATCTGTCAATTTGATATATCCGTTACCAAACTCCTGTTCTAAATTTAAAGGCTGATTAATAAAATCTATTCCATCCATAATAATACCTCAACTAAAAGTTAAATTATAATTAAAATAAGATGTTAAGTCAAGGTATTAAGTAACTTAATAAGATTAGTGAATTTTTAAATGGAACGCTGGCTATAATTAGCATTCTAATCACATACTTTGTTGATATATTTATGCCATAATGGTATGGATCTTCTATCTTAATTCTTGACTTTACCCTATAAAATCTATATTTTACTTACTATTATAGTTTAATTATATAAATCAAGATGGCGTTAAATCCGCTAGAACAATTTAAAGTATATACAATAATAGAACTACCAAAATTATTTGGGTATGACATAAACTTTACCAACTCATCTCTTTTTATGATGATCTCGGTGATATTAATGGTACTGTTTTTGCTCCTTGGAATAAGAAAAGGTGCAGTAATACCAGGATATTTGCAAGCTGCAGTTGAATATGTATATGATTTTGTTATTTCAATAATAGAAAGTAACACTGGAAGCAAAGGTTTGGAGCACATTCCTTTGATATTTACAGTATTTATTTTCATTTTATCGTGTAATTTAGTTGGTGTTCTTCCTTATAGTTTCACGGTCACAAGTCATGTGATAGTTACCTTCGCTTTATCAATGGTGGTTTTTACTTATATAACGATTGTTGGTTTTAAAGAAAGAGGAGTAGAATTTTTACGCATATTGCTACCAAAAGGAACTCCTTCGTGGCTTGCACCTATAATCATCATTATTAAATTATTTGCTTATTTAGTAAGACCGATTAGTTTATCAATAAGGCTTGCAGCAAATATGATTGCAGGTCATACAATCATCAAAGTGATAGCAGGATTCGTCATAAATATGAACATATTTCTTACTCCTGCACCTTTTTTGTTTATAATTGCACTAATAGGATTTGAAGTTTTTGTTGCAGTTTTACAAGCTTATATATTTACTATATTAACGTGCGTATATTTGTCAGATACAGTAAAGTGAGTGCTTGACTTACCTGTAGAACATTTTATAATATTATTTAAGGAATAGTTAAAGGTAGTATATGGATTTAGTAGCTTTAAAATTTGTAGCGGTTGGTTTGATGGCGTTTGCTATGTTAGGTGCTGGTTTGGGTGTAGCTAATATTTTCTCTACTATGCTAAGTGGGATTGCGAGAAACCCTGAATCGGAAGGTCAAATGAAAACTTACGTTTATGTTGGTGCTGCTATGGTTGAGATTATGGGATTTCTTGCGTTTGTAATTGCGATGATATTAATATTGTAGTGTTTGACACATGCCGCAGCTTGATGTTTCCACTTTCTTTTCTCAAGTTTTTTGGTTTTTAATTTTTTTCTCTTCACTTTTTTTTGTAGTAAGTTGTTTGTTCTTACCAAGGTTAGATGAAATAATAAACACTAGGAGTAAGGGGATATTAGATTCTTTTAATAGTTCTGTTCACCTTTTAAGACTTACAGAAGAGCAAATTGCCAAGTATAATGCAGCTTTAAATCAAGCTAGAGTACGGGCAAAAAAAATCATAGATGATGCATTTGCTCAAGTAGAAGAAATGAAAGCGAATGTTAAGGATATATTGGAAGAGGAAGACAAGAAGATGATTAAACTTGTTGAAGAAAAGGTAGTACAATTTAAATCTAAGTATATTAGTGAATTAAAACAAATGGCTACTAGTATTGCTTTGATTTACTATACTAAGTTAACTAATTCTGAGATTGAAGAGGAATTTGTTGCTGATTTGGTATCCAAAGAATTTTAGGGTTTTTATGTCTACATTACTAGTTATAAGCCTTGCTTTTTTAGTAGGTTTTATCCTCTCGTATAAATTGCTAAGGAAGGTAATAAAAAACGCGCTTAACAATAAACGTAACAAAAGCAAGTTTTCAAGTGAAGAAACTGAAAAATTCAGAAAAGATATGTTGGAGTATTACAAAAAATCTTCTGAAAAATACAAAAAATTAGATGTAGAAGTTAACAAAATGATGAATGAAGCACTTGATAAGGCTAATAGTATTATTAAGCATAATAGACAGCAACTCGATCAAACGTTAGATGAAAATGCCCATTCTAATTTGAAGAAAGTTACTGACCAAGTTGAAAAAGCTCTTGGGGATTTACAAGCTAACACAGCGAGTATAGCTGCTGATGCTGTAAAAAAAATAATGCATGAACGTAAAGATGATAAGCGTAGTAGTGAGGTTATATCTTCGTTTTCACGTGACTTGAGCAAAAAGTTGCATTAAGTTTAATGCCTGTACTTCAAACTGATAATGTAGAAAAAATTAAATTTGATTCTAGTTTATGCAAAGAACAAGAGAAACTTTTCTACTATAGGTTTAATATAATTCCTTGGCAAAATTTAAATGATACTACTTTTTTTATGGTTGAAGACATAAGCCAAGATATCAATCTTTGGGTCGAATCTCATTACGGTATTGAATATGTATTGATAAAAGTAGATAGCAAACAGATTTTAAATCTTCTTAACTCACACTTTGGTATTTCAGAATTTGCAAGTAACTACTTATATTATAAGAATCCTAATTTTTCAGCTAAAAGCATTAGGCTCAGTTCAATCTTTTTTTCCTCTTTCTTTGTTATGATTTCAACTTTAACACTGACAAAAAAATATGCATATTTTGCTTTGATGTTGATATTTATAATCGGATGTTCTAGTTCTTTATTCAAATTTGTAACTAAAATTTTTGGCTTGCGTAAAATTTCTAACCAAAAAGCAGATTATGATAAGATGAATGAACCTATATATACTATTTTATTGCCTGCTTTTAAAGAGAATGCGGTTATAAAGCAATTGATTAAGAGCATTGAAAGTTTGGATTATCCAAAATCAAAATTAGATGTAAAGCTTGTGATAGATAGCGATGACCAAGAAATGTTGGCAGCTATAGAAAAGTGCACTTTACCACAGTATTTTGAAGTAATAAAAGTGCCTCATTCTCTGCCTAGAACAAAAGCTAAGTCATGCAATTATGCTATGAGCTTTGCTAGAGGAAAGTATGTGGTAATATATGATGCAGATGACAAGCCAGATCCGTTGCAGTTAAAAAAAGCACTAATTGAATTTAATAAGGGCGACGAAAAGTTGGCTTGTGTACAGGCGAAATTAAATTACTATAACTTTGGTTGCAATTTTCTTACAAAATTCTTTTCTCTCGAGTATATGAACTGGTTTCAATATTTTTTGCCTGGATTTCAAAAAATGAACATGCCAATACCTTTGGGTGGTAGCAGTAACCATTTTTCAGTGGAAATTTTAAAGAAAGTGCTTTTTTGGGATGCTTACAATGTCACTGAAGACGCTGACCTTGGTTTGAGACTTGCGCAAATGGGATATAAAACCAGGATTATTGATTCAGAAACATTGGAAGAATCACCAACTACTGTGTTTGCTTGGATCAAACAAAGAGCACGCTGGATTAAAGGTTATATGCAAACTTATATCGTTCATTTAAAAAATATAAAATTACTTTTTAAGCACACTGGGCTTAAGGGAGTTTTGCTATTAAACCTTTTTGTTGGTTCCTCAGCTTTTATATTTTTCACGACTCCTTTTTTGTTACTTTCATTGGTGCTGACTCAAATTTTGAATGAATTATTCTTATATTATTTTATAATAGTATACGGTATTAACTTGATTTTTTTGATAATAGCTATCAGACAACAAAAAATGCCTTTTTATTTTTATATAGTATCAATATTTTTTCCCGTCTATAGTCTACTACATAGCGTTGCAGCTTTTCTAGCTTTGTGGGAATTTGTTATTCACCCTCAGCAATGGAATAAAACTCAGCATGGATTATGGAAGCAAAACCTGTAGCTATTTGGCTTTTTCTCTGCTCTCTCATGGTGATTTGCATGGTGGGAATTGGTGGATTTACCAGACTTTCAAAAGCAGGATTGTCAATCACGGAATGGAAACCAATTACCGGAACATTGCCACCGCTGAGTGAACAAGACTGGCTAAAAGAAAAATCAAAATATGAAGCTACACCTGAATATAAAGCATTTAATTATGGTATGAGTATGGAAGAGTTTCGCACCATATACTTAATAGAATATGTGCACAGGTTAATTGCAAGGCTGACAGGTTTAGTTTTTATTTTACCATTTATATACTTTACACTAAAAAAAAGAATACCTAAAAATGCAGTAATAAGGTTATCTACAGCACTATTATTTGGAATTTTACAAGCTTTTGCCGGTTGGTATATAGTTAAAAGCGGTTTGGTATCTAATCCTCATGTTAGTCACTATAAGCTCGCACTTCACTTACTGCTTGCATTGGTTATCTTTGCATTATTGTCATATCAATTTTTTGATTACCAAATCAAACCAAAACAGATAATTAAAATTAATAGCAACATTACATGTTACATATGGATAATTTTAATCCTAGTTACAATACAAATAATCTTCGGTGCATTTGTTGCAGGGCTAAATGCTGGTTTAATTTATAATACCTTTCCACTAATGGATGGACAAATTGTTCCAGAAGATTTATTTTACTTACAGCCTGCTTGGCTAAATATCTTTGAAAATAGAGTAACAGTGCAATTCATACACCGGGCATTGGCATTGCTGATATTAGTTCTGACAGCAATACTCACAATAAAAAATGCCAGTATAAAGCCATTATATGTTATGCTATTCTCTGTCATCATTCAGGTAATTCTAGGAGTAGTCACTTTGTTGCTGCATATACCAATGGCCATTGCTATAGCCCATCAAATGTTTTCATTTATCTTATTTGGATCAGGTTTATACTGCTTGCGTTATTTAAGAAATCAGATCTAATACCAAATCACCAGCATGTATATTTTTTCCTTCTTTAACAGGGATATTTTTTATCACCATTTCTGATTCAGCACATATTATATTTTCCATTTTCATTGCCTCTACAACAAATAGAGGTTGTCCTACCTCTACCTGATCTCCAGCATTGACGTGTAATTTAACCAATAAACCTGATATTGGAGATTTTACAGCATCTACTGAAATCCCTTCTGTTTTGTTGTTTAGCATTAATTTGCTTAGTTCAGCTACATGAGGTTTCAATACACAACATTTAGCTTTCATACCTGCGTGTCTTATAAAGTATTTGCTGCCTTGCCTTTCTATTTTAAGTGCTATATTGGTATCATCATTAATTGTTATATATAACAACCTGTAACTTGGTTTCCACTTACCTACCACGGAGTATTTATTGTGGTTATATACTGTTGTTAATGTGTTATCTTGATATTTTGCATTTACGGAGTACTCATTATCGTCTATTTTCACTATGAATGCTTCATCTATTGACTTACTGTAATACTTTCCCTCATTTTCTAAGTGAACATACAGTGCAATAAAAATAAATATTTTAATATATTCCTCTGTAATAAAATCACCTTGAAACCCGCTAGGGTAATGATCTGGAATGAATCTCGTGTGGAGCTTTGCTGCAATAAAATTTGGATTATGGAAGATGGATTCTAGAAATTCTATGTTGTTTATTACTTCCCCTATATAGCACTCAGACAAAGCTTTTTGCATTCTGCTGATCGCCTCTATTCTATCTTTTCCATAGGTTATAATTTTTGCAATCATTGAGTCGTAGAACATGCTGATTTCTGAACCGCTAGCTACTCCATCATCTATTCTTACATGACCATTTTCATCTGGTTTGTCGTAATATTTGATTCTTCCGCTGGAAGGAAAAAATCTCTTTGATGGATCTTCAGCGCAAATTCTGCTTTCTATTGCAAAGCCAATAAGTTTAATATCATTCTGACCAAATCTTAATTTTTCTCCGCAAGAAATTCTGATCATCTCTTCCACTATATCTATTCCAGTGACAAATTCTGTTACTGGATGCTCAACTTGTAATCTCGTATTTACCTCAAGAAAATAGAAGTTTTGGTTCTTATCTACAACAAACTCGACAGTACCTGCTGAAAAATAATCAACTTGCTTTGCCAAAGAAACACATTGAGCATACATTTTTTGTCTTACTTCTTCACTAATAAATGGGCTTGGTGTTTCTTCTATTATTTTCTGGTTATTCCTCTGTACCGAGCACTCTCTCTCCCCAAGACACACTATATTGCCGTATTTATCTGCAATAATTTGTATTTCGATGTGTCTTGGTAGTTCTATATATTTTTCTATGAAAATACTACCATCTTTAAAACTTTTCTCTGCTTCATTTGTTGCTGATGTAAATGCTAGTTCAATTTCTTTTTTGGAATATACAATTCGCATTCCTTTGCCACCACCACCTGATGCAGCTTTGAGCATAACGGGAAAACCAATCTCTTCAGCAACGATGGCTGCGTGGGCAGCATCTTCGATCTTACCCATATATCCTGGCACTACATTTACTCCAGCTTTTCTTGCCTCTTCTTTTGCTGTTATTTTATGGGCTGTAACTTCTATTGTTTCTGCACTTGGACCAATGAAATCTATGTTATGTTTTTCCAGAGCACGGGGAAAATCTGGATTTTCTGCTAAAAACCCATAGCCAGGATGAACCGCCTCGGCACCTGTTTCAACTGCTACTTCGCATATTTTTTCGATATTTAAGTAACTAAGATAAGCAGGCGAAGGGCCAATGTGCCTTGACTCATCTGCTTGCTTTACATGCACAGAATTTGCATCTGCATCTGAGTACACAGACACACAAGATATGCCCATCTTGTGCGCAGTTTTGATTATCCTGCAGGTAATCTCCCCTCTGTTCGCTACTAAAATCTTACTATACTTCTTTCTTATCATCTTATCAGTATACTTTCTTAAGTTAAGAAAGTAAATTTCTATATTACTACCTGCAAATACTTCACACTGGGGCTAAACCACTATCTAAAAGTTGCATAACATCAGGATCTGTCACTATAGTACTTTCGTTATAGAGGCCATATACTTCATTACATGCCTTAAATAACATATATGAAGATCCTCCAGAAGCTATTGTTGCTATTGAAGCCAATGCAAGAGATTGAGAAGCCGAAAATAGAAGATACAAAGATACACACATAGTGATAGCACACACTATAGCTCCTACTATATATAAGCATATATGAAACTTCTTATTACATATAAAGCCACATTTTATATCTGCAATTTGCTTAACTTCCTTCCGCTCTGCAGGGTCCAAGAAATAAAGGGGTGATACTGCCTTCTTCCCGTCATCCTTAATATAGCTTTTATCGAGGAGTGCTTCCTTAATATATTTCTTATTATTCTTAAGTTCCTTTTCTAATCTTTTTACTTCTTCCCAATCTTTAGCTTTCTTGACTTTGTTCTCAGTATCTTCTTCTAAATACTTTATGATCTCCTGTAACGCAGATAATAGAAACCCTTTACTTGCTGCTATATGAAATGGGTTTCCATTTTCATCAATTCTATGCTTAGCTACACAAGCAACTCTTTTCTTGCAAGCTTCAATAAATTTATTTTCATCCTCTTTTGTGACAACTCCTCTTGCAATTTTAAATAAATTATCCATATATACACCTCACTGCATTCACTAATATTAAATTATACAATGCAGTTTGTTAAAAATAAATGTAAATTGATCTTTCAAATTTACTATAGTTCCACGTTGTTGCAAGTGCAAATTTTAGTTATCATCGGTTACGTTATCACAATAGACAAATATGCCAGGTATAGTCACTAGATTCGCTCCATCACCAACAGGATTTTTACATATTGGAGGAGCTCGCACAGCTTTATTTAATTGGCTCTATGCGCAGCGTCATGGTGGCCAGTTTTTACTAAGGATTGAGGATACCGACAGAAAACGTTCAACACAGGAAGCAATTGATGCAATAATAGATGGGTTAAAATGGCTTGGAATAAACTATGATGGGGAAATAATATATCAATCAAAAAAAATAGAGCAGCACATTGAGGTTGCAAATCTTTTAGTTGAAAAGGGTAGGGCGTATCATTGTTACTGCCCCGAGAATGAAGTTGCGGAGAAGAAAATAAGAGCAAGAGAAGAAGGAAAAATATATAAGCATAAGTGTACTCATTCGACATCAAATGCAGAGCCTGTTGTTCGCTTTAAAGTGCCAGACTCAGAAAATATTGTTGTTGGCGATAAAATATACGGCCAAGTTACAATAAGTAGCGATCAGCTTGATGACATAGTAATCTTGCGCTCTGACAATACTCCAACATATATTTTTGCTGTAGTGGTTGATGACCATGATGCCGGAATAACCGATATTATACGTGGCTCTGATCATCTCACTAATACCTTCAAACAATTACTAATATATCAGGCTCTTGATTTTGATGTTCCACGCTTTGCACATGTACCGCTAATTCATGGAGAAGACGGGAATAAGCTATCTAAAAGGCATGGGGCTACAAGTGTTTGCGATTATGAAAAGATGGGAATATTGCCACAGGCAATGCGTAATTACTTGCTAAGACTTGGCTGGAGTCATGGCAACGATGAGATTATTAGCGATGAGCAAGCAATAGAGTGGTTTAATTTAGAAAGCATCGGTCGTTCACCTGCACGGCTCGATTTCAAAAAACTGGAGCATTTGAATAACCACTATATTAGTAATATGAGCAATGAAGATATTCTGACTCTAATGCTTAGAGAAAATACTCTAACTGACAAAAAAAAGGGCTATTTACTGCAGGGACTGACAGAGCTGAAAAAAAGAGCAAACTATCTGACCGAATTATTGGATTTAGCAAAATTTTATATTCAAGTTGATTTTAGTGAAGAAGCTGAGAGAATTGTCAAGTCTAACCTCAATATAATTAAGTTACTTGCAGCATTTTTCTCGAGTATAGGAGATGAAGATTGGAATAAGAATTTTTTATCTTCTCAGATTAAGGAATTTTCAAAATTACATAATATAAAAATGAGCGATATATACCACTCATTACGCGCCCCAATAACTGGAATAATGGATGCGCCTGGAATCATCGATATCATGGTAATTCTTGGTAAAGATGAGTGTATAAAAAGATTGCGAGCAGTTTAAATAAAAAATTACTTGACAGACTCTGGTGGCTTTATTATAGTGAAGAATGAAGGTTTTTTAGGATCCAAAATCTACCTTCACCTGCAGGTTTTTTCACCAAATAATCAAATTTCAGCAAAAAATATATAAGTTTATTTTTGCTAGCTCTTTATTCATATAGGAGGGTTTATGTCTAGAATTCCTGATACTTGACTTTTATTTTTAAGTTAAAAAAACAATTGGCGCCTATGGTTTTCACATTAAATCATTTTAAATTGTTAAAGTTAATACGGGCTTTTTTTGCCTTTTTTTATTGGTATTTTTTTCATATTTTATTATATCATTATACTTTGGTACCATATAGACTTCAGTTTCATGATAAGGGGAGCAGGCAGAGTAGCTCCGTCTCAGCTATGGAATTAAAAAATGACTATGCATAAGATCTAATGGTGTGTCTAATCTATAGATAATTTTTTGTATTGCTAAGTTAATATTTTGCATATCTGTTCAGCAAAGTGGCAAAAAAGACAAGTAAATGAGTATCATGAAAGTAGCTTACACATAGCTGTAGGAATATTCATTTTTTAAGGTAAATTACACAGCAAATATTGTCATTCAAGTAGCTGACACTGTAATTCCAGCTTCTATAATGTCATGCCAGTGCTCGACACTGGCATCGAGCAAAATTTATCACAAACAAGACAACATTTTCAATTAAAAAATCAGTGTCTGGGTGCTAAGATGACACCTTCATAAGGGAGCCAGTATCAGCTACTTTCATGACACTCATTTAGTTGTCTTTCTCGTTTACCTTATTTTGCCACTTTGCTGAACAGATATTAAAATAGCAAGCCTCAAGGTCAGAAGCCTGCTATTACTTACTGGTTACTTTACATCAATTTTCTTGATGTGTTTCTCTGACTTAGGTATGGTTACATGCAATACCCCATCTAAAAAGTTGGCAGATACCTTATCTTGCTCTACATTTGTTGGAAGTTGAATAGATCTATAGAAAGAACCATAGTACCTTTCTTTATGGTAAAACTGCTTATCTTTTGATTCATTATCACATGTTTTTTCACCCTTCACTATTAAGCTATCGCCAGATATACTAATATCTATGCTTTCTTTAGGAATACCTGGTAATTCTAATGATAGGCAATAGCTTTCCTTTGTTTCATAAAAATCACAAACTGGTAGTAGACTACTGCCTCTTTTGGAAAGCTCTGGGTTCCATCCTGTAAAAAAGCTATCAAATATGTCATCAACGGCTCTTTGTAACCCTCTTACACTAAAATTATCACGATTATTGTTTTTATTTAAATGAACTATATTACTCATGTTGTACCTCCTTTTACTAATACATGAACTACATAATCATTCCACTTATTAATTTCAATCCTAAATCTAAAATTTTTTAGATGCGAAAAATTTTCCCCGTTTACTATAACTTGATTATGAGAAAAAATCTTATTTGGATTACCACGAGTAGTTCTATAAACTAGATTAACTGTAAAAAAGGGCAAGTGTATGCAAATTTATTACTTCTCTTTCCACTTCCACAATCAAACAATTTTGAATGTTTCTTATTTGACTTGTCAACAATGAGAATTGGTATAACTGCTAGCTCCGTCTTTCAGCTATGGCATTAAACAATGACATGCATAAGATCTAATAATATGTATAATTTATAAATAATTTTTGAGGTAAATTGTGAAATTGGGCGTTAATATTGATCATGTTGCAACCCTTCGCAACGCACGTGGAGCTTCTTATCCAGATCCATTAAAAGCAGCAAAAATAGCTATTGATGCTGGAGCAGATTTTATCACCGTACACTTACGAGAAGACAGAAGGCATATCAGAGATGAGGATGTATTCAATCTAAAACAAAACATTAGCACTGAGTTAAATCTTGAAATCGCAGCTACGGAAGAAATGCTCAACATAGCAAAAGAAGTAAAACCCTATTCGATTTGTATAGTACCAGAAAAAAGAGAAGAATTAACAACCGAAGGTGGCCTGGATATCGTGAATATGCACAGTAAACTTTCTGGTATAATAGAGGAAATGAACAGCTTTGACATAAAAGTCTCACTGTTTATTGATCCAAATATTAATCAACTAAAATATCTTGAGAAGCTAGAAAGAAAGCCTGACATAATAGAAATTCACACAGGGGATTACTGTGATAATCCATCAGAAGAAAAATTGAAACTTATTACTAACTCTGCAGAATACATTAATAAGCTAGGAATAGAATGCCAGGTAGGGCATGGCATAAATTATAAACATGCTAAAAGAATAAAAGAGATACCTCACATCTCAGCTCTTAATATAGGCCATTCTTTAATCAGCGAGGCTGTATTTCATGGCTTACACAGTGTAACTAAAAAGATGAAAATGACTATATCTAAATAGCTGATGCTTTCTCTTTGTTATTTAAAGTACTTGAAAGAGCTTGACTTGCTTTAAACTTTACCCTTTTCTTTTCAGGAACGGTCATAATCTCACCATTTTGAGGATTACGGTATTGTCTTTCCTTACTTATAGCAGTAGAGAATGTCCCTATTCCATGTAAACGTATTTCACCTTTACGATTTAGATCGTTCTTGATTGTTTCCATAAAAATATCATGAAGCTTACCCAAACTAGCTTTTGTTATATCTATACCTTGACTAGAGCACTCTTTACTCAGTTGGTTTACTATATCTTCTTTACTCATAAATTACCTTGATATTGAAAAATTACATAAACAGCATATTATGCTAATGCCAATAGTCAACTAAATTCGCCATAAAAAGAGAAAATGTCATAAACCCTTGTAAGAACTTGTATAATATTTACAAAAAAATACCATTATGAAACAATTATCTCTTAGAAAACTGACATTTTTTCCGAGCTTTATGTTGACCATATTTCTTACGCTCAACAACACGTGAATCTCTAGTTAGGAATCCACCTTTACGTAATATAGAGTGTAGATCTTGACTTATACTACTTAAAGCTCTGCTTATTCCATGAGCTAAGGCACCTGCTTGGCCAGATAGTCCTCCACCTTTTACAGTTGCAAACACATCATACCTATCTAACATAGAAGTTACTATGAATGGCGCTTTAATCATTTGACACACTGATTCTCTTTTAAAATAAGAAATTAAATCATCTTTTTTATTAACACTAAATTTTCCACTTCCTGGCTTCATCCATACTCTTGCTACAGATTCTTTCCTTCGACCTGTGGCATATGAACGACCAAGTGAGTCAATCATTGCCTTTTTTGGCTGATCATTATTGTTTATTTTCACTTTTTACTCCATTATTTCTTATTTTTACGATTTAAAGAGGCAAAATCTATTTTTTCAGGTTGCTGTCCTTGATGCTTATGTTCTGAACCAGAATAAACATACAAATTTTCAAACCTTCTACGTGCCATAGGACCATCATCAAGCATTCTTTTTACTGCCATTTTTATCACACGCTCAGGGAATTTGCCATTTAAAATATTATCTGGAGTAGTTTTCTTTAAACCACCAGAATAACCTGTATGCCTATAGTAGATTTTATCTTTAAGTTTCTTTCCGGTAAAATGTACCTTTTCTGCATTAACAATGATTACATTATCACCACAGTCCATATGAGGTGTATATTCAGGTTTATGTTTTCCACGCAATAACATTGCTACAAATGCTGCAAGCCTTCCTACTACTAATCCTTCTGCATCTATAACAAGCCATTTTTTATTAATTTGTTTCTCTTTTAAGAAAAAAGTTTTCATATATCAATACATAACAGTAGGTTATGATATACTAAGTTGCTTGATAGTGTCAACAACATTAGTTATTGATTATTAAAGTAATTTATGCTAATAACTTAAACAACATGCTAGAAAGCAAAATGTTTCGATTGATTATTATATTTGTAATTGCTTTTTGTACCATAGGTTGCTATGCAATTGATTTGGAGGAAGCTATAAGCAAAGCTATCAAAAACAGCTCAAAAATAAAGTCTCGATTTTACCAATATAAGAGTGCTGAAAAACAACTAAAATCTTCTGGATTGGCTGGGTTTTTACCTGACATCAATTTACAATATAATTTCGATAGTAATTTTAATATTATTAACGGTCTACAAAACTCTGGAAAACGTCTAACATTAAGTCAAAGAATAATAGATGGTGGTGGCACTTTTGCTACATTCAGCCGATCAAATCATCTTCTCAAAGCAGCAAAAATTAGATTTCAGCAATCTAAGCAAGAAGTTGCACTCAGGGCTGTGAAAGCATATGTTAACGTTTTACAAAAGGCAGAAATATTAAAATTGGGGGAACATAAAGAACGTGTTTCTTTAGAACACTTGTCAGCTATGAAAGAACGCTTTTCTCTTGGAGAAGTTACTAATGCTGAAGTTTTGTTCGCAAAAGCAAAATTTTCATCTTCTATATCCAAAAGAGTTGATGCTGAAGGTGAATTAAAGCTCGCTAATATTGCTTACTATCATTTAATTGGTGAAGATGCTGATAATCTTCACGAGACTAATGGTAAACTACCTTCTATACCAGAATTAAATGAATGTTTACAGTTAGCAAAAACCAACAACTTGTCCCTAAAAGCAGCTATTTATAAAAAAAGAGCTGCTGGAATGGAAGTGATTGCTGAAAGTTCCAAGTGGCTTCCTTCTTTGAATCTAAGCGCAAGTAAAAATTTTGGAAAGGACAATATAAAATTAGACACGTTACTAGAAAATGTGAATGTTGTCTTTACTCTTGATATTCCGATCTTTAAAAGAGGAGTTAATGTTTTTGGTGTTAGTAGAGCTAAAATGGATGCAAAACAATCCACTTACGATTATTACGAAGCAGTAAAAAATATAGAACAAGCAGTTATAAATGCTTGGAATAACGTGCTGACAGCAAAAGCTATTATTAAAGCAAGTCAAGAAGCAGAAAAAGCGGCAGCTTTAGCATTAGAAGGAGTTGAGCAAGAAGTAAACTTGCATTTAAAGAGTACAACTGATCTTTTGGATACTGAAGATGAATTATTTAAAGCACGTTCCGATCTAATTCAGGCAAAAAGCAATTATGTAATTAGTGTTTACAATTTGCTTTTTATGATAAATAGTATAAACCTTTAAATTTAATGGTATGAGCGATAATCAATCTGTAAAAGATATACTAGAAGATATAAAAAAAGCTATATCGGGTAAAAATCCAAGCGGCGATAGAGCAGAAATAATAGATGAAGATGATGACGTATTATGCCTTGAAGAGGAGTACCCAGAAGACATCGAAGAAAAAGAAAATAGTGAAGAAGAGAATAATTGCCAAAGTGAGAAAATGAATAACCAATTTAATAGTTACAACTCAGAAGAGAAAAATTTGTATAATAATATCCAAATGAGTAGTAACAAAGTGAGCTATCAAGAACAAAGTAACGAGCATTTAGTTTTAAAAGAAAATATGGAGGAAATTAAAACATTGCTTGAAAAGATGCAAAGCGAACTACGGCATAAACAACAAAAAAGAGCGGATCTTACTGTTGAAGAATTAGTTGTATCTCTTTTAAAACCTCAGCTTTCAGAGTGGCTGAATAAGTATCTACATGCATTGGTAAAAGAAGTAGTTGAAAAAGAGCTCAAAGATATAATCAATAATAAGTAGGTTATTAGTATAAAGACCAGAGTAAAAACAGCTAGAGGTAGAAAATTATCTTCAACAAGATGGCTACATCGCCATTTGAATGATCAGTATGTGCAAAAAACCAATAAGGACGGTTATAGATCGCGCTCGGCATATAAGTTAATAGAAATAGACGATAAATTTAAACTACTCCAACAAGGGCAAAAAATTATTGATCTTGGCGCTTTTCCTGGTGGATGGTCACAAGTTGCATCTAAGAAAGGAGCGAGTGTGATTGCTATTGACATAAAACCAATAAACGCAATTAGTGGAGTAGAGTGTATACAGTGTGATATTATCAGCGAACTTGAAATTTTAAGAGAAAAATTCAAGGATCACAAATTTGATGTAATTTTATCTGATATGGCACCAGAATCTTGCGGTTTAAAATCGTTAGATCATATCAGAATTATGCTTTTATGCGAAGCAGCGCTCAATTTTGCAAAGCATTTTTTGAATCATGATGGCAAATTTGTAGTAAAAATTTTTCAAGGAGAGTCTGATAAAGATTTCTGCAATGAGCTAAAAAAAATGTTCAAAACAGTAAGATACTTCAAACCAAAATCAAGTAGATCTGAATCTACAGAAATGTATTTAGTAAGTTTAGGCTTTATTGGTGGCAACTATTCTGTATAGCAGGTACTTACAGAAATGTTGACGAATCTTATCCTATTAAACTGAAGATTAATAACGCTCGCACAAAAGCCCCTTTTTCTTGTTTAAACATTTATGATAGTTAATTAAATTCTTGACTTTATTGCTTAGATATATAATAATTAAAGTATATTATTATTATTTTTATAGGAGAGTTTGATGTGTATTTAGAATTGTTGAAACAGATATTAAGTATAGTAAATCGTGAAAATGATTTGAATGGTAATAACATAGTTGAAAAAATAGGAAAGCAACTACAAGAAAGAGAACTATCTACTTATAAAGAATGGGAGAAGAAAAATTGTGATATAAATTATAAATTTAGTAATAATAATTATTATGGCAAAGAAGAATTAACATTATTACGTGTAGCATTTCTAGATAATCAAGAAAATGTAGTAAAAGCTCTATTAGCAGTAAAAGGTATAGATGTTAATTTGCAAGATGTATATGGAAAAGCTCCTTTACATTTGGCTATTGAAAAAGGTAACAAAAAAATAGTAGAAGCTCTATTAGATAAGGGGGCTGATGTTAATTTGCGAGAT
Source organism: Wolbachia endosymbiont of Spodoptera picta (assembly GCF_018141665.1). Classification (NCBI taxonomy): domain Bacteria; kingdom Pseudomonadati; phylum Pseudomonadota; class Alphaproteobacteria; order Rickettsiales; family Anaplasmataceae; genus Wolbachia; species Wolbachia endosymbiont of Spodoptera picta. Next base: position 583,328 of record NZ_CP067976.1, on the reverse strand, counting down.
GTATATGGAAAAGCTCCTTTACATTTGGCTATTGAAAAAGGTAATGAGAATATAGTAAAAGCTCTATTAAATAAGGGGGCTAGTTTGAATTTGCGAGATAAAAGTGAAAGCACCCCTTTATCTCGTGCTGCTGAGAAAGGCAAAATGGAGATAGTAGAGGCTATATTAGCTAATGGGCCTAACGATATTAATTTGCCAGATACATGTGGATACACTCCTTTGTGTATTGCTGCTTATAAGAGTCATCACAAGATAGTAAGAGCTCTATTAAAAGCAGGTGCTGATCCTTTAGTAAAAGGTCGTTGTAACAAAGATCTAGCAGAAATGGTTACTGAAGACGCGATTATGAGAGGAATAGTCTTTGGTGTTGGTATATTTATTATTACATCTATTGTAGCTGCTATAGTAGTTACTTCTGCATATTTTATTGGTGTGTCATTATCAGTAGGTGCTATGGCTGGGATAGCTGTGGCTGCTGCTGTACTCACAGGACTTGTTGCTGGTGGTATTACGTATGAAGTGTATAAGCCTTGTGATGAGTTAAAGGAGGCTATTGCTGAAAAAAAACGTCAAGTCTTAGTCAGCCAGCTAAATGTAGTTAATGTACAATCAGAAGTTTCTTCAGAGTTAGGCGCAACAGTGTAGTTAAGTAGAAGGAAGAAGTCCCTTCTTCCTTTTCAAGTAGCTGACACTGGTTTCTTACCAAGAAAAACTTAGCATAACTTTTGTGCTCAAAAAAACTTCTGGATTCCAGCATCAAGTGCTGGAATGACATGGTGAAATATTATTAAAGTAGCCTCTGTCCCAGTGTCCATTTGGTGTCATTCAAGTCAGCTCTCTTCTTGTCATCCCAGTACTGGGATTCAGAAAACTGACCAGGTTGGTCACGCGCTGGCTCTCTAAAATTACTTTAGTTGTAAATATTAAGAAATTTACTAAATAAAAAAAGACAAAAGAATCCTCGTATAGCGAGTTTTAATAATGTAAATTGATAATGTGCTAACAAGCGCGATTTGGCTGAATGTAGAAAAATAAAAAAAGCCGCTATAATTTTATGTAATTTGCCAATAAATATCTGAGTTTTTTACTGAATTTTGTCGTTGAGACCGCGTGTATCGAAAACAAGGATAAATACTCTTGTTGATATGATAAGAAAAGTGGGAAAGTTTGTCAAGTAATAACACTAGAGAGCTCAAATGGAAGAAGGTAAACTCTAAAGTGTACGTTCAGTAGCACTTTCTATAAGAGAGATTGTATTATCTATCCCATAAAGCTTGATAAAAGATCCCATTCTAGGACCGGTTTTTTGTCCAAGTAATGTTTCATACAAAAACTGAAACCAATCGCGTAAGTTATTGTAATTGTGTTTTTTTCCGATGGAGAAAACCTGAGATTGAATCTCTTCAGCAGTGGCTGTAATAGGCAGGGAATGTAGGTTGTTCTTTAAATCTAGTAACGCTTCTTTCTCTTTTTCGTTTGAAGCTTTATACGCTTTTGTTGGCTTGATAAAGTCGTGATAATACCTAACTGCAAAATCCGAAAGCCTATCTAGCATTTTGTTGCTTTCTGGTGTAACGTTTGGTGCATAAGTTGATATAAAACCCCAAAGAATCTCTTTATTTTCAGCATTACAAGCTGCTGCCAGGTTTAAAAGTAACGAAAAATTTATGCCTGAAGTTTCTACGTTTGGAACTTTACCCTGGTGGATGTGCCATACAGGGCTATTTACATCCTTTTCTTCACTCTCATTGTAACGCTTAGCAAACTCTAAATATTCATCAGTTGATTTTGGTATCACATCAAAATATAAACGTTTAGCTTTTTTAGGACTCTGAAAGATGTATAACGCTAAACTCTCTGTGGGTGAATAAGTTAGCCACTCCTCAATTGAAATACCATTTCCTTTTGATTTTGATATCTTCTTTCCTTCTTTATCAAGAAATAACTCATAGCAAAACAAAAGCGGTGGCTTTTCTCCAAGTATTTTACATATTTGACTTGAAAGCACAGCAGATGGAGTCAAATCCTTTCCATGAGCTTCGTAATTAACTCCGAATGCAGCCCACCTCATCCCCCAATCAGGTTTCCATTGCAGTTTACATTTTCCTTTTGTCACTGGAACTTCTATTTTTTCCCCGTTTCGGTCTTCATACGTGATTGTTCCTTTATCTGTATTTGTTTCAATTACTGGAACTTGTAAAACTTGGGAAGTTTTTGGGCATATCGGCAAGAATGGACTGTAAGTCTGCTGCCTTTCTTCCCGAAATGATGGAAGCATTACGTCCATCACTTTATCATAATTTTTCAGCAGGAGTAAAAGTTTTTCATCGTAAACGCCAGATTTATAACACTCTGTTGCACTCCTAAATTCGTATTCAAATCCAAACAAATCAAGAAATTTACACAACAACGAATTCATGTGATGACCATAACTCTCATGAGTGCCAAATGGGTCAGGTATCATGGTTAATGGCTTGTTCAGATTCTCTCTTAGCATTTCCTGATTTGGTACATTATCTGGTATTTTTCGCAAACCATCCATATCGTCGGAAACTGCAATGATTTTGGTTTTTATACTAGGAGCTATTTTTTTTAGAGCGTTTGCAATAACTGTGGTACGAAAAACTTCCCCAAAAGTACCAATATGTGGTAAACCCGAGGGACCATAACCAGTCTCAAATATTATCTCTTTTTTATTAGGGAATTCTTGTAGTATTTTTTCTGCTTCTTGAAATGGCCAGCTTATAATCATTGAATTTAAATTAATTATCTTACCTAAAGTGCTATTCATTTCAATAGATTTTTAATTAATGATGTAGTATTAGTGTTAGAGCTCTTATTAGAAGGTTAAAGATATGTCTACTGGCAGCGTACAAACGAATCAATTATTTAAAGGTCTTACAAGACCTGCAATGCTCTTTGGTGTGAGTTATATGTTTGCAATATTAAACGTTCTAATTTGCATGCTAATTTTCATTAATACAAATGATCTTAGAGTAATTCTCCTGATGTTACCAGGTATACATGGACTTGGCTATATAGCTTCTGCAAAGGAACCGTTGTTTATTGAGTTATTTATGGTAAAGTTGGGAAAATGCTCCAAATGTTTAAATCGATTTTATCATGGAGCCAATTCTTATGACATTACTTGATGTTATGCAATGTTGAGATTTAGAGCTATTCAATCAAAGAATAAATCTATTCTAAGTAGAGAGGTTCACGCTGCCGAATTTATACCTTATTCTTGCTATTGGAATAGTACAACCTTGATAACAAAGCAGAATTGGTTAGTTAAATTTATAAAATTAAATGGCTTTGCGTTTGAAACGGCCGATGATGAAGACTTGGTGATACAAAATAATATCAGAAATCAGATGCTAAGAAGCATTTCATCTCCAGCATTTAGTTTGTACTTTCATACCATCAGACGTAAGAAAAATATTTTTTCTGATGAATTTGCAAATCAGAGTTTACCAAATTTTTTTGCTAACCATGTAAATCTAAAATGGAGAGAAAAACACGCAACTAGGCAATCTTTTATTAATGATTTATACATTACGATTATTCGTAGGGCAGATACAAAGGGAGTAGAATTTTTATCACATCTACTGAAAAAATTTGGGCATGTAACTTCAAAACATGCTTGGGAAAGTGATATGCGTGATACCTATGAAGATTTAGAGGAAACGACAAATCGTATAGTAACAAGCCTTAGGAATTATTCGCCTAAAGTCCTTGGAGTAAAAGAAACTCCAAACGGACTGTTTTGTGAAATAATGGAGTTTCTGTCTAGAATTGTAAATTGTGGCTTTGTTACAAATACGCTTTTTCCACTAAAAACTGAAATATCAAGATACTTACCAGTTCATAGGTTATTTTTTGGCCATAAGATGATACAGGTTGTGACTCATAATGAAAGTAAATATGCTGGAATAGTTAGTATCAAAGAATATGGAAATAATACTTCTGCAGGAATGCTTGATTCTTTTTTACAACTTCCTTATGAATTTATTATCACGCAGTCTTTTCAATTTACAAATAGGCAAATGGCAATTGCGAAAATGCAGATACAGCAAAATCGTATGATACAATCTGCAGATAAAGCTATTTCTCAAATAGCAGAAATTTCTCATGCGCTTGATGATGCAATGAGTGGTAAAATTGCTTTTGGTGAACACCATTTAACTATCTTATGTATAGAAAAAAGTCCTAAATCATTGGACAATGCTTTATCATTGGTTGAATCGGAGCTTTCTAATTGTGGTGTTTATCCTGTTCGTGAGAGGGTTAATCTAGAACCAGCATTTTGGGCGCAAATTCCTGGTAATTTTGATTATATAGTAAGAAAAGGTACAATAAGTAGTCTTAATTTGGCCGGTTTTGCATCTCAACATAATTATCCTACTGGTAAAAAATTCAATAACCACTGGGGAGATGCTGTTACAGTTTTTGATACAACATCTGGCACTCCATTTTTCTTCAACTTTCATATAAGGGATGTTGGACATACTATGATAATTGGGCCAACAGGTGCTGGCAAAACTGTTTTAATGAATTTTTTATGTGCTCAAGCAATGAAATTTTCTCCAAGAATATTCTTTTTTGATAAAGATCGCGGTGCAGAAATTTTTTTAAGAGCACTTGGTGGTATCTATACTATAATAGAACCAAGAACTAAGACAAATTTTAATCCTCTGCAACTTGACGATACTCCTGATAATAAAACATTTTTGATGGAATGGATAAAATCTTTAATTTTAGTGTACAACGATAAATTCACTTCAGAAGATATTGCTAGAATTAATGATGCAATTGAGGGAAATTTTAAATTAAAAAAAGAAGACAGATTTTTGAGAAATCTTGTACCATTTTTAGGACTTGCGGGCCCTGATACTCTAGCTGGAGCAATATCTATGTGGCATGATGATGGCTCTCATGCTGCAATATTTGACAATAAAGAAGATTTGCTAGATTTTTCAAAAGCAAGAGTGTTTGGCTTTGAAATGGCTAGCTTGCTAAAAGATCCTGTTGCTCTTGGGCCGGTCTTGATTTATTTGTTTCATAGGATTAGTATATCGCTTGATGGCACTCCATCTATTATTGTTCTTGATGAAGCATGGGCGTTAATAGATAATCCAGTTTTTGCACCTAAGATAAAAGACTGGTTGAAAGTGCTGAGAAAGTTAAATGCTTTTGTGATTTTTGCTACTCAGAGTGTTGAAGATGCAAGTAAAAGTGCTATTAGTGATACGCTTGTACAGCAGACAGCAACACAAATTTTTTTGCCAAATCTGAAAGCTACTAGTGTCTATCGAGATGTTTTTATGTTAACTGAACGTGAGTATACACTGATCAAACACACAGATCCAAGTACTAGATTCTTTTTAGTAAAGCAGGGAGTTAATGCTGTAGTAGCTAGAATAGATCTGAAAGATTTGGATGATGTGGTCAACGTGTTATCTGGACGTGCAGAAAGTGTCCTATTGTTACATGATATATTGAAAGAACTCGGAGATGATCCAAAGATGTGGTTGCCTGTGTTTTATCAAAAGGTGAAAAATGTTTAAAACTAAACTGTCATTACTGTTAGTTGCGATATTTTTATTAAATATAGATTTTTTACTCTCATATCCAGTATTTGCAGATGTAGTAAGTGGTACTGAAAAGACAGAATTTGTTAGCAGGTTTAATTCTAATGGTAGTTTTAGCCGTGCCTCTGATCCTGACTGTAAGGCGTTTGAAACAGCTGCAGCAGTTGCTGGGATAGCAATTGCTATTGGTGCAATATTTACTGGTATTGTTTTGATTGTCTCTTCTGCTGGTTTATTTACTGCTCTTGTTATCGTTGGAATGATAGCTGCAATTGTTGGAGTCTGGAAGGCAGTTGGGGGACTTATTGTTTGTCAGCATAGTTTTGTTAGGCATCCAGTTGCATACGATAATGATGGGAGATATAAAAATTTTAAACTAAAAGATACAGGTTATAGTGGTGATACAGATAAAAATTATCGAACAGAAGATGAATATTTTTCTGCATTACAGAAAAGATCAGGAAAAGATGGAAAACAAACAGAGAAAGATATTTTAAACTTTACTGATTGGGATGTTGTGAATGTTGATAGGGAACACTACTACTGGCCAAAAAATGGGGTGCAATATAGTGAATACATAGAAGTATGTCATCGCAATCCTTTAACATTTGGCAACCTTTTCAAGACGAATGACTTTAATTTCAGAGGGGAAGATGGATACATAGACTTTGATATCAGAGAGAAAGATACTGGATATGAAAGTGGGTCATGGTCTCCGAAGGTTGATGGCGATCTAGAATGTAAAGTGCTTAAATCTGGACAGAGCGAAGACATATATGGATCAACGTTCAGGGCACTGAGAAAAATGGGTAGGTTATGTGTGGAATTGGCTGAAGTTAGGGCAGCTGGAACTGCTTGGCCGCAAGGAATTGATATAGGATGCACGGAATTACCGCCTGATCGGATTGCTCCTATGTGTGAACAATCTGTGATATTATTCAAAAATAAAGATGGTACAGGTGGTGAAGAAAGGAGTTTTATCAACAGGGATGACGATTATAAAACTCTTATCAGGAAAAAAGAAAAAGAAGGAAAAATTTTTGTAGGTTATGACAATAAAAGCTGTTTTAGCTCGTATGTCTCTGAAGCTTGCTACAATCAAGCGGGAAGTAAGTCATTATCTCCTATTCCTATAACTTCTATGATAGTGCAATGCATTAAGGAATCGTTAGATAATTTAGTTGCAGGTATTGACTCAAATGGTGATAAGCTAAAATATGAAGATGGAGAAAAAAAAGGACAGGAGAAGGGTAGTTTTTTATCTGTAGCACAAGGAAGGTTGAAAAATACTGTAACTGCTGTTCTAGTTTTAGCTTTAATACTGTTCTCTATAAAAGTTATGTCTGGTGGAGTGCGTAGTCCGCAAGAAATGTACATGTTGATCATTAAATTCGCTTTAGTGATTTACTTTACGACAGGTAGCACTATGTCTCATTATTACGGGGAATTAACAAAGCTTTCAAATGGTTTGTCAGAGATAGTGCTTAAAGCGTCATCTGAAAGTAAAAATATATGTAATTATGAGTCAGGTACAGATTATGAATACGATCGCGCAGGAAAGAGGGTATCTTACAGTTATCTTGCACCTTGGGATAGGCTTGATTGCAGAATTTTATTTTATTTAGGTGCCCCTTTAGATGGAATTGGTGGCAAAATTGGTACTGGAGGTGTTGCAACGTTAGCGGTTTTGCTTGGCGCTGCTCCTGTCTTGTTAGTTGCAGGTTCGGTGATTGGTATTATTTTCGCTGGTGGACAGATCTTAGTAGCTCTTGTCTGTATATTTATGGCCATTTTGATGATGATGGTTATTTTGTGGATGTGCTATGTATTTATCTTATCTTTAGTTGCGCTTAGTGTAATTATCATCTTATCGCCTTTATTCATTCCTATGGTTTTGTTTCAACATACTAAGGGATATTTTGATGGTTGGCTAAAAGAGTTAATTACCTACAGTTTATACCCAGTTATCCTTTTTGCATTTCTATCTTTTATGTTCATAGCATGTGATAAAATCTATTTTAAAAATTTAAATTTTAAACTGGACGAGTCATATAAAAATGAACAACCAGACAAGTCATATGAAAAGAAACAAGCAGAAATCTCATATAGTAAGAAAAAACAGTGGTTTAAATTGAAAGATGGGGAATGTGATAAAAATGAAACTACTCTCGCATGTATGATGCAAAATTATAGCTTTAAAAAGAGCAGCATACTTGGTCTATTCGACTTTACATACATGGAGTTTGGCAGCTCTCTAATCGGAGAATTATTAAAATTGTGTTTAGTATTATTCCTCTTTTACCACTTTTTAAACGTTCTTCCCGGCATGGCTGCTGAGCTTGCTGGTAATCACAGAGCAGCACTTGGTTCAGGTAGCACTCCTGCACAAATGGTGAATAAAGCTTTATCTGCTGCCAAAGCTGCTGCTGGAGGTGCTGGTCAAGTTGCTGCTGCGGCTGTAAATAAGGCAAGAGGGGCTATTGGAGGAGGTGGAGATGATAATAAGGGATCGGGATCTTCCTCTAGTGAATCTATAAAACCAGGTGGAGAGTGAGCGCAGGTGAGTAACAGATGTTTGAACATTTGAGCAACCAAAACTTGGTTAAGCTATGCATAAGTTTTGTGATACTCTTTTTATTATCTGGGTGCGGGTGTATTAAGCCAGAAGATTCATCAGGCTTGCGTGAGAAATTGGATATAGTGTCAACAGAGCAGAAATGGGTTGATTCTGGAGTCTATATTTCGGATAAAATAAAAGTAACAGAGATTAATATAGTGCCTAATAAGGTTAATTTTTGTTCGCAATATAAAGATTTTGCAATTGAACCTGGAGTAAGAAACGTTACATTACCGTTTGCGCTTAAAGCTGGTGATGCGATAAGCTTTAGTGTTGTTGGAAGTAAAATGTGTAAAAACAATAATGGCATGGTCACCTACAAAAAAATTGACGAAAATTGCGGTGAAGGGGAAAAGGAGTATTTTTCACATGTTTTAAATCAAGAGAAGTGTCAAGGTGAAATATGTCCTAATAAATATGAAATAGGCAATGCACAATGGTTAAATGGAAAAGAGTACTGGTCTTCAGAATTAGATCAAAGTGAAAGAGAGGAAATTAGAAATGTCATCGACTCTATAAAACAGCAAGGGGAAAATGTAGACTGTAGCAAGCTTTCAGAGAGCAGTGCAAGTAAGATAGATACGCGCATTTTAAATTTACTCTGCGGACGTATCTGTAAATTTTCTTTCGGCAGCGGAGAAAAAGGTTGCTTATATATTGAATACAATAGTATAGAAGGTGAGATATTCAATACTTTAAATTCTAGAGGTGAATCTGTTATTGCTGAAATTATTGATAACGTATTAAAGGAAAAACGGGTAAAAACTGACATTACACTATTACGTGTTCACATGGATAATGAGGAATTTGAACACATTCCAGGAGGCGGTATATGTATTAACTGTGATCATAAGATAGATCGTAACCATCCAAAACCAGAGTTAACTTTTAGTTTAGGTGATGGTAAGGGCAAGGGTGGTTTCAACATAAGAGTAACAAGAATCCCTAATTTAGAAAAAAGCTTATATATAAGCGTTTCTGACAAATTTCCTGAGCGTGAGCCCGATGAAACTCAGGGAGATGTACTTTTAGACATTAGCAAAGTTTATAATACTCAATATATGGAAGGCTTAAAAGAAAAGCTAAAGGACAAGAGTGGCACTATATATTACGGAATAAGAGATCATGGCTGTGATTATAAGAAAAATGAGGGTCAGTTTAGCATTAACCTTACAACTAAAGAGCCACCTGTAAGAACTTTTAGTGCGATATATAATTTTTTTGATGAAAAAGTAAAAACTGCATTTTTCGGTTCTAGCTACAAAGACACTAATGCGATTCACTCTGATACTAGCCCTGTGAAGTCTCTTTATCAAAGTTTTGTAGCATCAAATAGAACAAATACCATCAGATCTACAATAGTGTCGTTATTAGTATTATATATAGTTTTATACACCCTTTATTATTTTTTTGGATTGTCTCATGCTTCTATATATGAATTTTTAATTATATGTGTAAAGATAGGAGTTATTACCCAATTGCTGAACGATAACAGTTGGAGTTTTTTTTATAACAATGCATTTTCTATTTTTGTTAATGCTCCAAAACAGTTAATAGAAATAGCAAATTTCAGAGGTACAACATCAAATGTTTTTGAATTTCTTGATTTACCGCTCAATAGGTTTTTATCAGCACACTCAGTGTTACTAATAGTATCTCTTATATTCTCCGGTCCTTTGGGTATTGTATCGTTTTGCTTGGTGATTTGGGGTTTGATAACAGTGAGCTTATCGATGTTTAACGCCTTATTTTCTTTTATCACATCTATAGCAATAGTTGCATTATTGCTTTCTTTGGCGCCTCTTTTTATTATTTGCCTTCTATTTGGATATACTAGACAGATGTTTCACAATTGGGTCAAAAATTTAGCAAGATTTGCAATTCATCCGGTAGTGCTTTTAATTTTTATATCATTAATAAGCCAGGTTATGGATTATATTGTGTATTCGGTCTTTAATTTTGAGGTCTGCCCTACATGTATACTTAATCTTAACTTAAAGATTTTTAATCCTTGTATTATTTATGGTTATGCTTCCAAACATGCACCTGACATCACAGCTATGATGGCTTTTGTGATTTTGGGACATGCTATGAAAGCTTTAGTTGAGGCATCTTCAACAATATCTGATTCGTTGTTTGGTGTTTATGTGGCAAGCGAACCAGGAAGGCAATATCAGCAAAGCTTAATGGGAACAGTAGGTTTAGATGAACAAAGTATCCAAAGAAGAGCAGGTCAGCAATCTGGTACACCAAGTCGAAGACCTCAAATACCACAATCAGCTCAAAGATCAGCACCTAAAATACCGACAAACACAGGAAATCAATGATGAGCAGAAAATCATTATTATTGATACTATGTCTTGTAATTACTGGCTGCACAATGGATTGTGTTGAACCTGGGCTGCAGAGTAGAAATACTAGTGTCAGTATAGATGTTCCAGTTCGTGAAGCTGGCGAAGGAGTTAAAATTCATTGGGTTGATTCTGGTCAAGTAATTAGCAAGGATGAAAAAATCAAATTTACTCTTGGTGGGTCAGTAAATTTTTGTCCTCTTAAAGAAGGGAAAAATCCAAAGAGAGTACTTGTGCCCGCTGTATTTTGTGCTAATGATTTAATACCAAATTACAGTAATAAGTTAATTGATAATGCTAGTCTTGATGAACGAGAAATATGTGGGAATATAGGCTTTGGAAATAATGAATTCTATAGCAATAGACGTTATGTAGATACCGGAATTAAAGCAAATCCTGGTGATAAGTTAAGCTTTAGCTTAGTTCCCAGAGAGATAACGATTAATTATGACAATCCGGAAGGGAAAGGTATCAGCTTTGATGACAATTGCTATAGAGCTGAAGAAAATGATAAAAAAGACAAAGCTACAATAAAAGACATGCTCAATGGAGGAACGTTCTTTTGTGGAGAAAGTGGTAAGAGGACTAAAGTAGAATTTCCTAAGATTAATAAAGAGAACATAGAAGAAAGAAGAGTGCTAGTTGGTAATGGCTACACTCCATATGATAATAAGGTACATTTTAATAAGGATTATATTCAAAATTCATGGATAAATGGTGCATTGTTAGATTTACGACGAACTAAAATAGGACTGGATAAATTATGTAATGGAAAAAAATGTGATTTTAATGAGATAAGCAAGTACAGCTCTTATGAGCTTAATTGTTACTATCAGAAGATATGTTATGCTAAACAAGGTATAGATTTTAATGGAAATTGTGTTTCTTCTGTAAGGTACAAAAATTATGATAAGAACAACAAATGTGATATGTATTCTCATCTTAAAGGAGTTGAAGATAAACTTAAAAAGATTGAAGAAAATAAAGATAACACTGATTTTATATCAAACATTGAAGAAGAAACTGAAGATATCTCCTGGGCCGAAGCTCTTGTTGCAAAAATTGGCGATCTTGATGATCAGAATACTGTTCAATGTTTTCCAAAAAGAAAAGAAACAAGTGATGGCCTAGTATGCTCAAAAATAAGTGATAATTTTAGGGATTTTTCCTTAAAGTTAAATCATGACTATGGGATAAATAAAAAGGTGAAACCTGGTAGTAGTGTAATGCTTGCTATAGCAAGCAATGGCAATTACTTTCTTCATAGAGGTGGATATCATGTTGAAGTAACTAGATCATGTAACTTCGATAGTGGCAAAAAATTGTATATGTACTTGGGTGATAGCCCGCCAGAAGATCCATCTGCTCGAAAGACTAATAATTTCAAAAAAGTAAAGAAATTAGATAAAATAACAGAGGATAATGTAGACTATTACATAATAGATGGAAGTCATTTAAAGGATAAAGAGTCTAAAAAGATATACTTTGGTATTAATGTAGAAAACGTAAAGAAAGATGATATTACGGACAAAGAAGGCAAATATTATGAAGATAACAAATACACAGTAAATTTATTTTTAAAAAGAAAAATAAACGATTTTATTTCATCAACTGTAAACAAGATTTTTGATTTCATAACAGACGGGGGTGAAGACGGAATTAAAATTCCATATGAAGGATATAGAAAGGGGCTTCTACAAGGAATAAGAGCTTTGCTTATTCTATACGTTACATTTACTGTTGTTGGCTATATGCTTGGAACAATACAATTAAGTAAATTCGATTTTATTATAAGAATATTCAAAATAGCATTTATAGTTTTTGCTTTTAGTGATAGAAGTTGGGAATTCTTTGGTACAACTTTGTCTGGGCTTTTTGTTGATGGTAGCATTTATTTAGTTGATAGTTTTTCTGGCTATATAGGAGAAGGAGGTAAAAAATTTGCATTCTTAGATTTAACAGCGGGAGTATTATTTACAGGAGAAACATGGCTGAAATTTTTGTCTTTAATGCTATCAGGATCTTTTGGCTTTATTGCATTTTTGGCAATACTTTATGCTACTTTTGTGTTTTTAAGATGCATTATTAGTGCTACGTTTAAGTATGTAATATCTACTGTTTTAGTGGCATTTTTATTGTCATTAGCACCTTTATTTATCGTATTTATTCTATTTCAACAAACTAAAACATTATTTGATAATTGGATAAAAACGCTGGCTCATGTTTCATTGCAACCAGTCATTTTATTTTCATCCTTGTCTCTTTTAAACCAGTTAATGTATTCAGTTCTATACAACCTCACAAATTTTTCTGCATGCTATCAATGCTTAATTAGTGTAAATTTTTTATCGTATGATCTGTGTCTTATGAAATCAATATTACCTCTTGGGTATAGTCCTGGTACTAGTGTTGATGTTGCGCTCAGTACTGGAGAAAGGGCTGGTGGGCACTTTGCAGCATTACCTATAGATCTAATCCAGGCATTTATATATCTCATCATTGCTAGTGCAATGGAAGCTTTTGTTTCTATATCAGAAACTATGGCGCAGGCGTTGTTCAGCTCTGGTTATGGAGTTGCTCAAAGTGTTAGTCATATTTCTAGGAGCGCATCACAAGCTATGCTGTCAACTGTTGGCCTTGATGATAGAACCCAAAATATGATACATAACATCAAGCAGGGAATGAGTAAAGATCGTAGCAAAATTGAAGCTAAATTGCCTGATACACCAAAGCAAGCAGATGGGAAAGCGAGTACTGGCAGAGAAATGAGCAAATCTGAAACACTAAGCCAGCCAGATAAGCAAAAGGATTCTGATAAAACAAAAGGACAAGTCAAGGAAGATTGATGAGATATATGGAGTAACTAATTAAAAAGATATTTGAAGTAAGGTTTTAGAAATTTATTCTGTATTGGAAAAAGTTTAGGTATGCAATCACGCTTAGGCAAATGTTGGTTTAGGTTATTAATTTTGGTAATCTGTGTGCTGGTTACAGGTTGTAGTAAGAATGATATGCCTTTTCCAAGATGTATATCTGCTGATTATTTTGGTCCTGAACCGGTTGCAGTTGGTGCTCATTTTTCAAGAGATCACGATGCCTTTGTTCCCGAAGATCAGGAAATTATTGACTATGATACTGGTGAAGTCAATTATGGTTTTCACTCTAATCAAGTGGTGAAGTGGAAAGATACTGGATTTGAAACCAATGGAGATAGTTTAGTAGTACGAGTAAATGGTGCATGGACATCTTGGAGTAATAGTAATAAGAAAGAATCTAAAGGTAGTTATAATTTGCAAAGCTTGGAACAGCTAAAATATGCGACTAAGTTTGAAGGTAAACAAGGCGATAATAGTTTGCCTGACTTTCGCTTAATTTGTAATGATTACAAATCTAGTACACAAAAAATTTCAAGTAATCCTAATGCAAGTTGTACTGTAAATTGCAAGTGTATTAGTGAAGATGATAACAGAGAAAAACGCGGTGTTCCATGTTGGTTTACTAACGGACATGGTGCTTATCTTTTATTTAAAAGGCCTAGCGATTCTAGTCCTAACGAAAATTTAAAATCCATGCGTAACCCTGAGTCTCCTACTGTACATCTAGGTTACAATTCCGTAGCGGAAAATGGAAGTGGGCTTTTTACTTTAGACAGAGATAACACCACATTACAGGACAGGAATTGTAACACGGTGAGGTTAGAAAAAGGATGGAAAATATATGTAAAGATATTAGATAGATATTATCTAGATAATGCAGGTGGCTACTCTTTTGAATTTTTGAGCGGAGTGCAGAAACCAAGTAACTTTGGATTTTTTGATTACGTTTATAACTATCTAAAATGTGTATTATTGATTAACGAAAATTGTAAAAAGCATTTTGATAGCAATGATCCTGCAGCTGCACAAGCGATGTTTCAAAATATAGCTGAAAAAAGTACGAGCTTTCACAATTTTGTTCTTTCCTTGCTTGTTCTATTTATAGTGATTTCATCGCTTCTTTATCTTTTTGGAATGATAAGAGAAACTAAGCATGATATGCTCATCAGAATGATGAAAATCACCCTAGTAATAGTGCTTATATCTCCTGGAAGTTTTAGATTTTTCTATGATCATTTTCTTGTTTTATTTGTTAAAGGTCTTGAACAATTGATAAGCATAATTACTAATTTTGCTCCCAACATGAACACCGGAGGTAATTCAAACGTTGCTCAAGGAAATGAAGCTAAATTGTTTAGCTTCATGGAGGATATGTTTAATAAGTTTTTTGCTTACTCTGTTTGGAAAAAGTTTGCAGCATTTTTACATTATCAAATGTGGGCAAGTCTCCTTATGATACCGGCAATTTTTATAGGGATTGTCTTATATTTCCTGCTGTGTATGTATGCTTACATAATATTCCTTTCTGGTTTTATGGGTATAGCTTTTCTTGTAGCTATAATGCCGCTATTCCTAATCTCTATTTTATTTTCACCACTGAAAAGTCTATTTGAGGGTTGGATAAAATTCTGTATTAGTTTCTGTTTGCAATCAATTATGATATTTACCCTGCTGTCATTACTTGCTGCGATGATAATGAATACCTTTTATAAACAGTTAGGCTTTACTGTGTGCTATAATAAATGGCTTGAAATAAAGTTATGTGCTCCAAAATGGGTATTTGGTGGTTTTTGTATAATTGATAAAGAATACTTTAGCTGGACTCCAGGGCAAATTTTTGTACCTTATGCTATTGGAGAGGCTTCTCCATTGAACGTAGATAAGAATATAGAAGGTATAGAAAAACTAAGCAGAATAGGTGGTACAGTAAAGTTTACTGGTGGAGCTGGATATATCCCTCTTCCACCAGATTACATTAATAAAGGTTTTCGTTATATAGATTATCCTTTCTTTAATCCAATTCCTGGAACTAAAGATAATCCAGCAGACCACTATATTGCGGAAAGTGATATGATAGTTAGTAATGGCTGTAGTGCAAAAGATCTAGTACGCTTAACAAATAGTTTATCTCATGCATCAGAGAGGGCAGACATTATATTACTGATCAACAATATAGAGAAAAGGATAGGTGATGTTAGTGAAATAATAAAACGCTACTGTCAAGATATAAATAAATGCAATAGTTATAGGGAAATAATTAATGAAATAAGATCTTTAGTGCGGAGTGCGATAAAAAAACAAGGTTGTAGAATACTGAAACTTCATGATTTATATAAGGATCCCAACAGTGAATACTGTCAGAAATGTAAAGATTGTGAGGATTGCAAAAATTATAAAGAAAATAGTGATTACCAAAGGGTGCAAGACATACAGAGAGGTTATTTAATCAACGCAGGAGAGATCTTTGTATTGTTCTTGCTTTCGTTTTTGATGTTTTCTTTGAAGGAGTTTGTACAGCAGATGGGCTCAAGCATTGCCGGTGGTGGGTTTGGTGTTTACAATATATCTAGTATGTATCAAGCATCACCTGTGACTGGTTTAATGCAGGGATTAAAACAACAGATGCAAGATAAAATTGGTGGAGGGCTAGAGTCTTTAGGTAATTGGGCTACTCATGTACCGGACAGATTAGCTGGAGGTACAGCTAATTTGCTAGATAGAATACCAGGAGTTGGGGGTGTGCTGAAATATGCTATTAATGTGCCACGTAAGCTTGTAGGTGCTACTATTGAAGCAACAAAATTTGCAACATCACCTAAAAATGATATTGATAAGCTTGAGGAAAAAATCTACAGGGCGTTTGGAATTGATAAAGAAGATATTGCACATAGAAGAATTGATAAATATTTAGAATATTATAAAGGATATGTAGGATCACATTTGGGATATACAATAGAAGATGCTATGAAGTTTACTTGGGAACATGGTCTCGACTCTATAGGAATTAACCCTGCTACAGGAGAAAAGGATGGTTACCAGCATAATCTACTCTATAGAGCAAAAACATATAGACGGGAATTTCTTGAGAAGCTTCATGACTACACTATTGGCCGCAAGAGAGAACCAGAAGAAGATGAATCATCAAAAGAAAATAAGCCTAATCAATCAAATCGAAAATTAGGTACGGAACCAGAAACCCTAAAAAACACTACAGAAGCTATACGTGCCGGAGAAGATAGAGAGCGTCAAGATAATGAAAGGAATGAGAACATAGAGAATGATGAAGAATCGTAATTTCAAAGGGCTAAATTATTATGGTCTTCAGCAAGACGAAGATGGTAATATCAAGTTAAACGATTACAATGATGTTTTAAATGCGCGCAGAGCGAGGGTAGATTTGTTACTAGATAGCACTAAGCAAGGTGATGTTAGTCTTTCAAAGCTAAATAAAGCTCTGAATGAGAGACTTATAGATGATAAAGGGCTATCGTCAGAATTTGACAAAGAAGACAAAGAAATTGCACAGAAGGAGCTTAAGATGTTCTCTATTTTAGACGATCTTGATAATCTTGCAAACATTGAAAGTGAAGATCTATTAGAGGTTAGTTTGTTACTATCAGATCTTAGTTTTATAGAGAGAAATATTGTGTTGAATGCCGATCAGAGTTCTGATCTAATAGGGTTCAAAAGTCTATTTATAGAAAAAAAAGCATCTGGTGAGGAATATAGTGATGAAGAGTGTCACAATTTCCTCGATAGTATAGAGAAAATCAATACTTTAATTAAGTTAGAGTTAGAAATTAGAATTGAAGGGATGGGTCATGATGAAAAAAACAACCATGATGATTTACAAGACGAGATTGGTCGTGCAATCAGTATAGAAAATAAATCAAAGAAAAGCGATTGATCTTGCGTTCCTCCACAAGCAACCTTCTTTCTATTAGACTGCTGAAGCTATGTTGACATTAAATGTGTATTATAAATAATTAGTTAACTTCGAACTTGTTTTATATGTTACGTGTTATTGCGGGTAAATATCGTGGAAGAAAAATAACTACAGGCAAGAATTTATCTGCACGGCCCACTATGAGTAGTGTCCGAGAAGCAATATTTAGTATACTTTCTTCAAGAAAACCTATTTATAACCTAAATGTACTTGATTTGTTCTGCGGAAGTGGCTCTTTTTCATTTGAAGCACTTTCTCGAGGTGCTAAACATGCATTCATGGTAGATTCAGATTATTACAATTTGCAACTGCCTAAAAAAACAGCAGAAGATCTTGGAATTACGAACGATATCACGTTAATTTGTTGCAATGCTAACGGATTACCAAGACCTATTTCAAAGTGCGATATAGTTTTTATGGACCCACCTTATAATATCAATCTGGTTAACTCAACTTTAGACGAGTTAGCTCACTCAGGCTGGTTAAATGATAATGCGTTAATAATTCTAGAAATGAGGAAAAATGAAGGTTTTGAGTGCAATAAAAACTTCAATATAGTTGTGGAGCGTACCTACGGTATTGCAAAAATAATTTTTCTTTCTTCACTCACTTGAATTTCTTTTGTAAACATCTATAGCTAAGCTAAGTAAGATTTTTCCGAGGACTGAAAGAAAAAATCAATTCGTTTTGGTGGGAATAGGGTGTGTAACAGCAAATCAATACGAGTTGATATACTAGAAGAAGCAGTATGGAAAGAAATGAAGATGGTACTCAAAGAACCAGAGGCAATGACAAAGGTTAGACTTTTAAAATATGAAAATAAGCAGGCAAAGGATGAGATTGAAAAAAGCGCAGATAAAATAGAACAAGGTATAGAAAGATTAGCTTATGTATATGCAAGGGGTCATATAACGAAGGAAAAGTATGACTTAGAAGTTGAGAGCATGGAAAAGGAGTTAAAGGAATCAGAGATCAAAGGGAAGAAGCTATCGATGAAAAGAGGCTACAGAGAGAATTAGATTTTATCACAAACAGTGTAGAAAGTTTTTCCTCTGAGAGAGCTTAATCAGGCAGATTGGGAAACTAAACTTGAGATAATAAGAAAATTAGTTCAACGCATTGAAATTGATGATGATAACGTGCATGTAGTGTTTCGGTTGAAAGAACTCGCTCTCGAAAGGCAAAAAAATGTTCAACATTCTATCGGGATGCCAGTGTCACGCACTGGCATGACATCCTCTTGCTTCTATAGGTGTCTTTATCTCTTCTACTTTATTTTGCCACACAGATACAATGGTTTCACATGTACTTGGTAGGCTATCTATTTTGAAAAAGAAGGACTACCAACACCTTCACTTTTTGCATCACTAAACTTACTTGCTACTTTATCAATAGTCCAAACTAGTGGTGTAATAACAAGCGCAGCAGCCCAAATGACAGTACTAACAGCATAACTCAAAACTGCGTTAACAAATGTAGCTAATGTATCACTGTGATTCCGTGCCTTATTTGATAACATAGATGAATAATCTATCAATGATCTTGTATTGCACTTAAGATCATAACTATCTGTTACTTTCGCTAACCCTTTTGCCGTCCAGTATGACAAATACGCCAATGCTAGATATAAAGGTTGCAGAATTACACTAGCTAACGCAAAAGTAATAATCCAAATCATAGGAGGATTTTTTTTGTAACTACCAAGAGCTACATTCTTCACTGGCCCAATAACACTATTAATATAATGAACGGATTTATAGAAATTATTTTGTGGAACTTCGTTACCTCGAACGCTTTTGGTAGGAACATCTCCGAATTTAACATATTTCTTAAAATTACTATATGAACTTGACATATTACCCCTATAAAATAAAAACATAATTATCTTACTAATATCGCTTGTTTTAGAATAAATGCAATCACTACCTAACTAAATTATCTGTTGCGCAAAAGCACATATTACTATACCATCGAAAATAAAGAGGTCAGCATGAGTTTTACTTTACCTGAGTTGCCGTATGATAAAACAGCTTTAGAGCCTTATATATCTGTAAAGACATTAGATTTTCATTATGATAAGCACCATAAGGGATATTTAAATAAACTCAACGAACTGGTTGAAAACACAGATTATCAACATATGGAAATTGAGGAATTAGTAACGAAAGTTCATGGAAATAATAATACAGTTCCTATTTTTAACAATGCAGCACAAGTTTGGAATCACACTTTTTATTGGAATTCAATGAAAAAGAATGGTGGTGGTAAGCCTCAAGATGATGTTCTTCTAGCAAAAAAAATTCAAGATGATATTGGTGGCTTTGACAAATTTTGTGAAGAATTTTCACATTATGGAGTAAGCCAATTTGGTAGTGGATGGGTGTGGTTAGTGCTTGAAAAAGGAAAACTCAAAATCACTAAAACTCCAAATGCGGATCTACCGCTAATTTATGGCCAGGTGCCACTACTTACTATGGATGTATGGGAGCATGCATACTATTTGGATTGCCAAAATCGCAGAATTGACTACATAAAAGTTTTTCTTGATCATTTGATCAATTGGGATTTTGTAGAAGAGAATTTAAAGAAGAATATATAAGATGAATATACCACAAGTAACAAAACTAGATAATGGTCTGCGCATAATAACTGAGCGAGTGCATGAAGTTGATTCCGTAGCTTTAAATATACGAGTTGGTGTTGGCAGTAGAGCTGAAAGTGCAAGTCAAAATGGAATATCTCATTTCCTAGAGCACATGGCTTTCAAAGGAACAAAGACAAGAACTGCATTTGAAATTGCGAAAGCTTTTGATGATATAGGTGGAGTTTTCAATGCCTGCACCGGTAGAGAAAGCACCAGTTATTACGCAAAGGTTCTTAGAAAAGATATAAAAACTGGCATTGATATATTAATAGATATATTAATGAATTCTACATTTCCAGAGGATGAATTGGAACGCGAAAAGGGTGTTGTAATACAAGAGATTTTTCAAACTAATGATTCACCGAGCGATATCATTTTTGATAAGTATTTTGAAGCAGCTTATAAAGATCAACCATTTGGTAGGTCAATCTTGGGTACGCAAGATACTGTCAAATCTTTTACTCGAGCTAATCTAGATAACTACATAAATGAGCATTACTTTAGCGAGAACATTATATTTGCTGTTGCAGGAAATGTTGAACATGAGGAAGTTGTTCAATTAATCAAAGACTTTCTCTCAAAGATTCATTCAAAAGAGCTGAAAAAAAGCGAGAATGCAAGTTATACCGGTGGTGAGTATTTAGAACATCGTAAATTAGATCAAGTACATTTATTAATTGGTCTACCTAGTGTTTCTCGTGATGATAATAGATATCACACATTCAAAGTTCTTGATGCCATACTGGGAAGTGGCATGTCATCACGCCTGTTTCAGGAAGTAAGAGAAAAGCAGGGGCTTGCTTATTCCATTTACTCATTCAACTCTAGCTATGCTGATACAGGAATGCTTTCGATTTTTGCTGGTACAGATAGCAATAATCTAGATAAGCTTTTGAAAGCCATAACGACAGAGTTGAAGAAATTGTCTACAGATGATTTAAAGGAAGAAGAAGTAAATAGAGTAAAAGAACGAGTAAAATCTCAAATTTTAATGTCACGCGAAAGTGTTAGCTCGCGTGCTGAAACGTTAGGACACTACTACGGTAACTATAATAAATACATCAGTAAAAACGAATTAATAGAAAAAATTAGTGCTGTTACTATTTACGATATAAAAAAAGCAGCAGAAGAATTGCTATCTCAGCATGAAAGAATTACTTTAGCTGCGATTGGAGAAATTAATTCATTGCCAAGTTACGATAAAGTGGTTTCTATGCTCAGTGTACTTTAGTTATGTTGCTTATGCTCACTAAAAAGTTCAATGAATGGTTGCAAAATCCTTTCTATAAAAAGTTTGCTTTCTGGTTCATCGCGTATACCACTAATCATTTTATTGAAAGTTTTTTCGCTGTTTTGTAAAAATAAATAGCTTTCTACTAAGAGTGTAAAGGCTGAAACGCAAAACGCTATTTGATGTTTTTCTTTATTTTTAACCATAAATGCCTCACAAAATTATATTTCTAGTATACCCGTATATATACGGTACTGTCAAGTTTTTAAAGAAGATTAAAAAATGCAACGCACATGTACAAAATATGAACTAGGTATATAATTCACAATGCAGCGGTATTTCACTAATCCAATTGTTTTTTTCCTGATCTAGCCTATCATTCAATATTGCTTGTCTTATTGATTCCATCAACTTATTCATGAAGAAAACATTGTGAATGGTAACGAGTGTGTAAGCCAGCAATTCCTTCGCTTTTAGTAAATGGTGTATATAGGCTCTTGAATGTTTTCTGCAAGTAAAGCACAAACAGTCATTTTCAATTGGGTTATCATCTAGTTCGAATCGTTGATTTCGCAAATTAATATGCTCTTTACACTTTGAAGAAATAGAATCTCTGTTTTTTACTTTAACAAGTGCGCCACCATGTCTTGCGAGGCGAGTTGGATGCACACAATCAAATGTGTCAACACCAAGCTCTACTCCACGAAAAATGTCCACAATTCCACCAATACCAAGCAAATGAGTAGGCCTCTCTTTTTTTAAACGTTCCATAGTAAAGGAAACTACGTCATACATCTGCTCTTTACTCTGACCAAGCGATCCACCTATTGCTTGACCAAAAAATGGCAAATTGTTGATAAAGTCACAACTTTCCCCACGTAAATCTTGATACACTCCGCCTTGGCTAATTCCATACAGCGCCTGTTTGCCATCATTATTTTTTTCAAACTCATTTAAAGAACGTTCAGCCCATCTATGGCTCATGAGCATTGATTTTCTTGTGTATTCTTTACTGACATGGAATGGAGTACATTCATCTAAAACTAGGATTAAATCTGCACCTAATTTTTGTTGAATTTGTATAGACTTTTCAGGAGTTAGACAATAAGTTTTACCATTTATGTAAGAACGAAAAATTGCCCCATCTTCGTTAATTTTGATCAGAGTTTTTTGCTTCTGTCTTATTCCCTTTATTTCTTCCGAAACTGACCCGTGCCCTAAACTAAATATCTGGTATCCACCAGAATCAGTGAGCATTGGTCCACTCCATCCCATCATCTTGTGCAAGCCACCAAGTTTTGCCACAGTATCCTCTCCAGGTTGAAGCATTAGGTGATAAGTGTTGGAAAGTATTATCTGAGTACCTGCTTCTCTGATTCTTTCGATATCTGCAGCTTTAATGGCAGCTTTGGTTGCACAAAATATAAATGCTGGTGTTTCTATGTTTCCATTTGGAGTTTTAATTGTACCAACTCTTGCAGAACCTGATTGCTTGGTTATCCTAAACGAAAACTTTTCCATCTATTTGCTTGAAAGCTCTGCTATGATATTTTCCACTTTTTCAGGAGTGAGGTTTTCATAAAAGTCATTATTGATCTGCACCACAGGGGCATTAACGCATGCACCAAGACATTCAACTTCCTTTAAAGTAAATAGATTATCTTTAGTAGTTTCACCGATATTGATTCCTAGTTTCTTTTTAAAGGTATTTAACACTTCTTCACTATTGCACAACCAGCAAGGAGTTGTTCTACAAATTTGTATGAGATATTTACCTACTGGTTTTAAATTATACATGGTGTAAAAATTTGCCACTTCATATACACGAATATGTGGAATATGAAGCATGTCAGCAACGCAGCGCATGGCAGATTCAGGAACCCATCCGCATTGTTCTTGAACCAGGTATAGTAAAGGCATGACGGCACTACCTTCTCTACCTTTAGGATACATCTCTATAGACTTTTTCGCTTTTCTGAGGTTGTCTGATGTAAAACTAAACTGTTCTTCTTTCTCTTTCATCTAATAAGGTTCGTGTAAATCTCAACAAATTATACTTGAAGAGTTAACAATTGCAATTGTTGGTTTTTTGAGCTCTACAATATTATATTTGTAGAGTGGGTGCATTCAATTTGTGAATTCTTTACTGCTACTCATTTTCCATATTTCGCTTTGCAGATTATAAAGGTATTAATTTCTTAACTTTAGTTAAAATTTTCGTTGACATTAACACATAGGAGTAATCATAATGATATTTTATTAAAATTTTAAATAAAATTATGTCTATATTAAGTAGATTATTTGGAGTTAATACAACTATACTAAAAGTTAAAGAAGCGATAGGTTTTAACCCAAAAAACGTAGGGTTGATTGAAGGAAATGGAGTTACTTATGGACTCAGCTATCAAGATAACGGCAATGGAAGCAGTAGAGTAAAGTTACTTATTAGCTCACTATATCAATCAAAAACATACGAGTGTGATACAGGTGTCAACGTAGCAAATGAATTTAAGGGCCAATTATCTTCCACACTAATAGAAAATTCAGCTGAAGTAGATAAAGTTGGAGTTATCTTTCCTACAGAAGAAATTAACCAAGAAGGAAAAAAATACATAAAAAGTTTAATATTTAACACTTATAAAATTCAACATTCAACTAATGCACCCTCAGTTGAGCATTCAGGAAAAGTAAAATTACAAAAAAACATTAATAACCATAATGATGCAAATAAAGGCAATAGCTACTTTCAACCAAAAGCAGTAAAAGTTAGTACTGGTAATGTCATTGTAATCGCTCATAACTTAAAGGATCAAGCTTTAGTTTCTTGGTATTTACAATCAGACACGAATGGAAAGTTCAGAGCTTTACCTGGAGCAAAACACACCATAGAAAGAAAATTATTCAAGTTTAATAATCCAGGGCAATTAGTATTGGATGAAAATACGATGCTTTATACGTAGATAAAGACTACTAAAAACCAAGAAGTAAGAACAAATATCTTTAAATTCGACTTGATTGACGTGGCTCAGAAGCTGAAAGATAGAAAAGAAGATGAATGTTTGCTTAAGAAAGAATGCCAATTAAATATAGCACCATCTACTATCTATAATCCAGGAAAAATAAACTTTTTACAGTATGTAAGACGAACTGAAGGTGATGATTTAGTTGCTTTTCTTGCGAAAAAACAATCTTCTAATACGCAAGAATTGCATTTAGCAAGGCTTGCTAAGAGAGTACCAAAATCAAATTTTACTGTTTGTGAATGTGAAGATCCTATAGAACAATTGTATGTTAAAGACAATGGCCAAGGAGGTTTTATCGTCACTGCGGTAAGTGGAGAGAGTATTATAACTTTTAATAGAGAGAGCTCTGGAAAATCTTCTGAAGCAACGATAATATCGACAAGCAGTATCAAAGCTCTCAGTGATTTTGTTAATATCATTAACGGCCAATTGATGCCTAGTATTATTTCCAGCAGTACTGTATCTCCTATAACTGTTACAGAGACGGTTGTGACTTCTAAGAAAACGACGACTGCTGCAATTACTAGCACAACAGAAACCGACACTGTAAAGACTACCAAGTTAACAACAGAAGCATCAACTATCATTGTACCAACTTCCACAATGAGTAAATCTTCAACAGAGTCAACAATTCAAACAAGTACAGTAACAGTGGGGCCAACAACAGTAGCAAAAACAACTACTACTCCACAAGCGACCACAGTTGCTACAACGTCAACTAGTGCACCGATAGTAACTTCAGAAACTGAGACAAGTACTGTAAAATCTACAGCAGCGACTGTTGAGTCAACTTTTACAGCAAGCAGTACTACGATGAGTAAGCCTTTAACAGAATTAACAACTAAAATAAGTACGGCATCAGAATCAACAACAGTAGCTGAAACTATTACAACCTCACAATCGACTATGATCACTATAATGCCAACTAATGTGCCAACAACAAACTCAGAGGCAACTATACAAACAGTGTCCACTATATCAAATACTGGAACAAAGGTAACAACTCCTTTGTTCACTACAACTTTACTTCCTCAAACTACTCCTTCACCACAGCCCACTCAGCTTGCTATAGAGTCTAATAGGGCAGGAATGATAGGTGGGTCTTTGGTTGGAGCGATAATAAGTATTGCTGGAATTATAGGATTCATAGCATACAAATATGTTAAGGGTCGTAATTCTGCCCCTGTGTTAGAACTAACTAATTTCAATGATAGAAGGCGATCATCTTCAAGTGGCAATAGCGATGAAGAAATTTTTATCGCTAATAACAGAATGAGACATATATCTATGCGCACTATGGATCAATCTGAAACAGTGCTAAACAGTATATCGGTGGAGAGTAGTAGTCGGTCAAGAAGTAGCTCATCGTCTTCAAGCGGTGGACCAGGATCTTGACTGACTGAGCTAGAGTCTAAAAGTGAAAAAAGCTTATCTTGGGATAGCGATGATGTACCGGAATATCACCTTTAGCTATTTGTCTGAATGTTTTTAGTATGTAGACTGTTAGGAAATTTTCTTTTGCTTTTGTGATTTTAATGTTAAAGTATAATTTCTAGGTGAAATAAGTAGCTGCTGTTGTGTGATAAACACAGCAGAGGAAAGTCCGAGCTCCAAGAAAAGGTAGTGACGGGTAACGCCCGCCGGAGGTAACTCCAGTTATAGGGCTACAGAAAATTACCGCCTAAATATTATTAGGCAAGGGTGAAAAGGTGTGGTAAGAGCACACCATAACAATGGCAACATTGGTAGTCAAGTAACCAACACTAGGAGCAAGATTAAATAGAAGTAGATTTTATGTTTTTCTCATATCTACTCGGGTAAATCGCATGAAGTAAATGGTAACATTTACTCCAGATAAATAGCTACATAAACAGAACTCGGCTTATATTTCACCTAGGCAATGCATGAATGTCAGCCATACTATGTAAATGTATCAAACATTTCACATACCCTGTACGCTCAATTTGACCACCTATATTCATTTTACTTCTTGGCTTATCTCTTTTCTTATTTCCTTTTGAACTTAACAAAGCTTGAATTTTAACCGAGCTTTTCCTTTAACTCGTCATTCTCTATCTTTAAAGCCTTACTTTCTTACCTATAACTTTTTAGCTCCGCTTCCAACTTTTCTATCTTTTGTTGTAAATCTTTGTAAAGTTCTAAAAGACTGACCACGTTACCTCACTTTTAGGATTAGTTTTTATCTTACTAAATCTACCTTTTTGCTTCTTCAATCAACAAGTAAATAAAGCATTTCATGCGCTGTCCTTCACTTGTTCTGCTTGATAGTCACTACTGCTTTCGCTTATATTAGCACTAGAGTATTCTTCATCGTCAACATACTCTTTTAGAACATATCCTCTACCCCAAACGGTTTCTATGTGGCTTATTCCATCATTTGCACTTTCAAGTTTTTTACGTAATTTACACATAAAAACATCAACTATTTTGTTGTCTGAAGGTTCGTCCAAGCCATTGTAAAGATGGTTTAAAAACATTTCTTTTGTCAACACTGCTCCTTTACGCAATGCCAGCAATTCTATCAAGGAATACTCTTTGTTAGTAAGGTGAACTGTTTTGCCTTTTACCTCAACAATCCTGTGATCAAAATTGATATTCATATTACCAATTTTTATCACTGATTCGGGATGACCTTTAGTACGTCGGACTATGGCCTTAATTCGAGCTAATAATTCGCTCTTGTGAAATGGCTTGGTTAAGTAATCGTCGGCACCATACCCAAGTCCTTTAGCTTTATGGTTGGCAGCGGAGATACACGAAAGTATTAAAACAGGAACTTTGATTTTTGCACTTCTTAATCTTAACAGTATATCATATCCATCAATATCACCAGGCAGGTGTATATCTAGAATAACTAGATCGTAATAGTCTCCACCCGAGGAAACCATATTATTGTTATAATCTTGTGCAGAAGTAACAACGTCGCAAAAATGTCCATCAGAAGTTAAGGCATTAACTACAGTCCTTGCACTTACTTGATCATCTTCAATTAATAATATACGCATATTTTACACCCCATAAATAATTTATAATTTTAGTAATATATATAACCAAGGAAAGTAACAAATCAAATTTTTATTAATGAATAATAGAAATTACACTTATTAATTAATAGTTAATGTGTCGTTCCAAAATTATACAAATAGATCTAAAATACAATAGATATACTATAATAATACTATTTTTAGTAAATATTGAATAGAAGCTATTTTTATTAAAAGAATACTTAGGTTAATAGATATTTAAACTATTTTATACTTTTATGTTATATTTTTAATTTACTTATTCTACAGTTTTAAATTATAAGTAATACTTTCAGGAATATTGAGTGGTAATATCAGTTTTAGGTGCTGGCGCATGGGGTACAGCAATTGCGATTTCATTAAGTAGTAAGAAAAATGTAATTTTGTGGACTCGCAATAAGGCCATGTTTGAATCAATTAAAGAGAAAAGAGAAAGTGACAAGCTACCTGATTGTCCAATTTCTGATAATGTATCAGTAAAATTAGCTATTGAAGATGCAGTGAATGCTTCAGTAATAATTTTAGCTGTTCCCACACAGTCTCTAAGGGAGATATGTCATCAATTGAATGATTGTAACCTAAAAAAAAATGTAGCAATAATTTTGGCTTGTAAGGGAATAGAAAAATCTACATTAAAATTACCTAGTGAAGTAGTCAATGAAGTTTTACCTAATAATCCTCTTGCTGTTTTTTCTGGTCCTAGCTTTGCTATAGAAGTTGCAAGAAAATTACCATATTCGATGGTTCTTGCATGTCAAAATGAAGTATTAGGTTTAAAATTAATATCAGAGCTACAGCAAGAAAATATTAAATTGTACCTTAGTAGCGATGTTATAGGAATACAGGTTTGTGCAGCGTTAAAGAATGTTTTTGCTATAGCATGTGGGGTTGTTCTAGGTAGGTTTGGGTTTAATGCTCATGCAGCATTAATTACGAAAAGTATGAGTGAAATTAAGGCTTTATACTCAGCAAAAGTTGGTGACGGCAATGTAGATATAAATACACTACTTGGACCAGCATGCTTAGGCGATTTGGTTGTGACATGCACATCATTAAATTCAAGAAATCTATCTTTTGGATCTAAAGTAGCTAATAGTAATGGTTCTAGTGCTCAGCAGATTTTATCAGAAGGTAAGTCAGTAATTGAAGGTTTTAACACTGCTAAGTCTGCATTTGATTTAGCAGAAAAGCTAAAGATAAAAATGCCCATATGTGAAGCGATCTATAGATTGCTATATGAAAATACTTCTATAGAAGATACTATTTCTGTTCTTGTAAATTAGTTTTATATTTCGGTATATTGTGAAATTTTTATATAAATTAATATCAACATGGTGGCTATCTGGCACGGTAAAACACATGCCAGGTACTATAGGCAGCTTGGCTGCTTACCCAATTGTTCCTATATTACTCAATGACAGAATTTTAGGTACAGCAATTATTTTTTTTTTATTCTTAGTTGGATTATGGTCTACAGGCAATTATATACAACATTACAAAGCTCCGCATGATCCAAAAGAGGTAGTAATTGATGAAGTAGTTGGTCAATTGCTGACAGTACTTCTAGTTTCAATATTATTAGAACAAGAAATGAATAGCTCTGTATTGTTGGTGTGCTTTTTCTCCTTTAGGTTTTTTGATATAATAAAAGTGTGGCCTATAAATTTGATTGATAAAAATACAAAAGGTCCTTTAGGTATTATGCTAGATGATGTTGTAGCTGCAATTTTAGCCTTTGTTTTTATAGGAGACTTTTATTGTTTATTGTTGATTTATGCAGAATAAAAAAATTTGTTATTCACGCTTAATTATTCAGAACCTAAAGGATTATATACTTTATGCAACGAATTTGTCCAAGTGGGAAATACATGACGAATTTGATAATGTTATATTTACAGTAAATGGTACCAGAGAATCGTTATTTAATTTTGTGTTTTGTGAAGATCAATGTACTGA
Organism: Wolbachia endosymbiont of Spodoptera picta; assembly: GCF_018141665.1. Taxonomy (NCBI): domain Bacteria; kingdom Pseudomonadati; phylum Pseudomonadota; class Alphaproteobacteria; order Rickettsiales; family Anaplasmataceae; genus Wolbachia; species Wolbachia endosymbiont of Spodoptera picta. The sequence continues at coordinate 554,049 of NZ_CP067976.1, read as the reverse complement.
GCTTTCCATATGCAGAACTCTAGATTATCTCAAAGCACGAAATATAGAAGCAACATGGATAATAAGTCCACGTATAAAAATAGGGGGTATTTTAGAAAAATGCGAAATAAAACACGTTAGCACACCAAAAAAAGTTTTACTCAATATAAAAGATTATTTTTTGCCTGATGATGCTGTTCCAAATTTGAAGTTCAATGTTGTAAATAGTAGTGAGCTCTTAGAGCAATTAGATTTACACACTTCTAAAATTTTTTATCACAGAATTAGTATTGTTAGCACATTTTTTCGCCAATTATCGAATTATGATGATAAGAGCTCAAGGTTAAGATTTTTTCTTGTAATGCTAAATAACGAAATTGTTGGAACATGCGGTCTTTATATTCAAGACAGCATAGCTGGTTTTTATAGCGATGGAGTTTTACCAATTTACAGAGGTCGTGGAATAGGAACTCAAATGGTTCTAGAAAGAATAAAGATAGCTAGGCAATTTGAATGCAAATACATAGTAGCACATTGCATGAAACCTTCTGTAAACCTTTATAAGAGATTAGGCTTTAGGGTATTGGGCAATCTTCACTTATATACCTCTTCAGTACAATCTCTTTGCTGAGAGGTTACAAATTTTTATATTTGTTTTAGAATACTATGTTTTTTTTGTATGAAATAGTTTTACTACTAATTCTAGTATTCTTCTTTTTCTCATATTCTAAATTAAAAATTAGTAATAAAATTAAGGACTTACAACATCAAAATGTTATCATAAATAATTTAATAGATACTGTGAATGATGGATTTTATATTTGGGACGCAAAAAAACGTATAGAAAAATTTTCTCCCAATTTACTAATTTTGCTTAATACTGTTTTTTATTCATTTAATGAGTTTGTAAATTTTTTTGAGCAATCAGAAAGCTTAATTAAAAGTTTTGCTGAGGCAAAGGAAATAAATAAATCTTTTACTCTAGATTTAAAGTCAAAAGACAGTGAGGTTTATTGCACATGTTATGGTAAAAGCATAATAGATTATTCTAATAATGTGATTGGTGTGTTGTTATGGATAAGGAATATCTCCGATTATAAGATAAAAGCTAATGAACTTGAGTTAGAAAATAGTAAGCTTATGCGAGAATTGGAGAACTATAAAAAAATTTTTGACTCTTTACCATTTCCAATACTGAAGTACAATAAGAATAAAAAAGTAAGGTTTTATAACTTATTTTATGATAAATATATAGGCAGCTCTAAAAAATTTACTGTTGCAAGTGGCTCCTATAACGTAAAACCAGGAGAGTGTGTAATAACTTACAAGAATGAACCTAAGGTTTTTAATTTTGTTGAAGTTCCAATGCAAAATTCTAATAGCATAGTAATGTATGGAAAAGATATTAGTGATGAAAAAAAATTACATACTGAGCTAAGCAATTGTTTAGCTGCACAAGAAAGTTTGCTTGAGAAGCTATCGATTGCTGTAGCGATATATAGTAAGAATCAAAAGCTAAAATTTTATAATAATGCTTTTATAAAAACTTTTCAGTTTGATCCAAAATTTTTGGAGTCTTATCCAACTTATCACGAGATTATGCTTCACCTATTTGAATCTAAAAAGCTTTTAGGAAAAAAGGATTTTCAAACTATTAATAATCAAAGACATGAATTGTTTAAAAGATTACTGGAATCATATGGTGAAACAATACATTTCATGAATGGAAGAACGTTTAGAGTATTAACAATACCCTATGCTTCAGAGGGTCTACTATTTTCTTACGAAGAGTGCCAGAAATAACACTCAAATTCCTTCTCTCTCTACCATGAGCTGTTTTACTTTTGCTATCGCTTTTGCTGGGTTAAGACCTTTCGGACAGGTTTTTGTACAATTCATTATTGTATGACAGCGATACAACTTAAATGGGTCGTTTAAAGAAGCAAGTCTTTCTTCTTTCTTATTATCACGACTGTCAGCAATCCATCTATAAGCTTGCAGTAATACCGCTGGCCCTAAAAATTTATCACCATTCCACCAATAGCTTGGGCAACCAGTCGAACAGCAAGCACATAGTATACAATCAGACAGACCATCCAATTTTTTTCTATCTTCAGGAGATTGAAAGTATTCTTTATTTTGTAAGGCAGATTTATCTGTTTGTAACCAAGGTTTAATCGATTTGTATTGCTCATAAAATTGGCTTAGATCTGGAACTAGATCCTTTACTATATACATATGAGGTAGTGGATATATTTTTACTTCACCTTTTATATCATGTATAGATTTAGTGCATGCAAGAGTGTTGGTACCATCAATATTCATTGCACAAGATCCGCATATTCCTTCTCTGCAAGAGCGTCTAAAAGTTAAGGTTGAATCTATTTCATCCTTTATTTTTATTAATACATCAAGTACCATAGGGCCACAATTATCCATATCGATAAAAAATGTGTCTATTCTTGGATTTTTATCATCATCAGCAGACCAACGATAAATTTGAAATCTTCTAATATTTTTTGCTCCAGTAGGAGTAGGATAAACCTTGCCCTTTTTATTAACTTTAGAATTTTTTGGTAAAGAAAACTGAACCATATTGCTTACCTTTTACAGCTAAAACCCCTTTTTTGTAAATAACATATTTTGGTATTATCTACCATACTTTTCCTTTTCAAATTCAAGCAAAGCTAAAATCTTGCTCTCTAAACTTTTCATTATAATTTCTTCATCTTCTTTTTGATGATCATAGCCAAGTAAATGCAGCAATCCATGAACTAACATGTGTGCAGTGTGAGTGAGGATAGATATACAGTACTCATGAGACTCTCTTTCTATTGTATCTACTGCAATTGCTATGTCTCCTAGATCACATTCACTAGATAACTGTTCGCATGGAAATGATAGTACATTAGTTGGCTTATCTATTTCTCTAAACTTGAGATTAAGTTGATGTAGCAAGTTATCATCAGCGAGAGCTATTGATATATTTGGTTTATAATGATCTATTTTTAATTCTTTTAGAGAAGCGTTAATAATATTTAATACAAAACTCTGTGGGTCCTTCGTAATACTATGCCACCTCTTATCAAGAATATTTACTTCTAACATGAATAAAGCACCAGAAAGGACATTATCCCATCACTTGACATTGGAACCCAAAAAAGAAGAATTATAGAACATCGTATCATACACACAACTATACGAATATTGTACACTAGAAATATGTCATCCCAGTGCTCCAACATTGGGATCCAGGAATTCTGATTAGACATTAGGTGAGTGAATATAAAAGCTATATTAAAACACAACATTTTTAATGTGGTTGCATTACAGCTGGATTCCAGTGTCAAGCACTGCTTTGTGTTTGATGAAAAATCGGCTACTTCGAAACAAACACTCATACAGCTGTATGTTGTGTGCTGAGGTAATATTGTTTGGCAACAGGTATTACACATCACTCATCCTTATTATTTCATTCCACTCAGTCTCTAAAACTGGAGAAACTGATAAACGTGATTGTTTTAATATAACCATATTTTTCAAAAGTGGGTTTTGTTTTATACTGTTTAACGTCACTTGGTTACTTAAAGGTTTCAAAAGTTTTACATTCACTAGTCCAAATTTGGAATTATAAACATGATAATACTCCTTTAATACTTCAACTATTCCAAGTATAACTCTCTCTTTACCTGTATGATAAAAAAATGCAAGATCACCTAATTTCATAGCTCTCATGTAATTTTGAGCTTGATAATTGCATACACCATTCCACTGCGTCACCTGCTCCTTTCTCATTTTTTGCCACGAGTATTCACTTGGCTCTGACTTGAGTAGCCAAAATTGCATTATTTTTTTCTTCTTAAATAAGCTGGTATATCATAAACATTGCTGCCCCACTTAACTCTTTCGTTTGTTTGCTCAGTTGAAGCATATTCTTTTGTTTCTAATATTGGAATTTGATTATAAGGCCATTTAAAATTTTTTTCCTCTGCTGGGATCTTGTTTTGATTAACAGATGAATTGTCGTTACAGCTATCAATGCCAGTTGCAAGAACAGAAACTCTAACTCTTCCCTCCATCGCCTGATCAAAAGTGGCACCAAATATTATATTTGCATTTTCATCCACTTCTTCACGCACTCTATTGGCTGCAGCATCAACTTCAAATAGAGTCATATCTCCACCACCAGTAATATTAATCAATATTCCTTGTGCACCTTTCATTGATACATTATCAAGTAATGGATTAGATATCGCAGCCTCTGCAGCACTAATTGCCCTATCTTCTCCTTCTGCCTCTCCAGTACCAATCATTGCTTTACCCATCTCACTCATGACTGTTTCTATATCAGCAAAATCAAGATTAATCAGTCCTGGCATGATCATCAAATCAGTTACTCCTCTTATGCCAATATGCAGAACATTATCGGCGAGTTGAAATGCGTCAGCAAATGTAGTTTTCTCGTTAGCAATTCTAAATAAATTTTGATTGGGAATGACAATAAGTGTATCTACGTATTTTTGCAACTCTTCAAGTCCAAGCTCTGCAATGCGCATACGCCGCACACCTTCAAAACCGAACGGCTTAGTTACGACTCCAACAGTCAGTATCTTTTTTTCTTTTGCTCCTTTATCTTTAACTACCGCTCTTGCTTCTCTGGCTGCTTTTGCAATTACCGGTGCAGCACCTGTTCCAGTACCACCACCCATCCCTGCTGTGATAAAGAGCATATGGCTATCTTTTATATGCTCCATAATTTCGTCAATTGATTCTTCTGCTGCACCTTTACCAACATCAGGCAAAGCACCAGCACCAAGGCCCTTAGTTAAGTTAATACCAAGCTGAATTTTTTTATCACATAATGACTTCTCTAACGCTTGAGCATCGGTATTTGCTACAACAAAATTTACTCCTTGTAAATTGGATTGAATCATGTTGTTCACAGCATTTCCACCAGCACCACCCACTCCCACAACGGTAATCCTTGGGTGCAATATGGGTAATTCTGGTAAACTAAGGTCAATTGACATTTAAATTACTCAAATATTAGTGAATTCACTTGATAACAAGTTACTGCTTTTTTAACAATATGCAAACATTTTTCATTTTGATATATGCAAATAGTGAACAAGATTTACTTATTCTTAACATTATTAACCAGTAGATATAATGATTAAGATGCAAAAAAAAACTGTAAAAAGGGACAGAAGCCTATCCCTTTTTATTGGAAGTTGCTACTAATTAAACAGTAGATGTTGATTGCTGGACCCCAAGTATTTTTTGAATTTCACCTACTTTTATCTCGCTGCTTGGTTCTTGATTCTCAACTAATTCACTTACTTTTTCAATTTGAGCTGCCTTATTACTGTTTTTATATGCATACACAGGTGCAGTTATTAAAGCTGCTACTGCAGCAAGAACTACCAAACTAGCAACAAGTGGATGAGCAACTGCAAATGCAGACATTGTAGTAATAGCAGGACTAACAAGTGTTGCAGCTTTTGTTCCAACTGTACCAACAAAAGTTGCATAAGCTGGACTTAAGAAATAAGCAGCCGTAAGCGAAGCTACTGTTGCAATTGCTACAAAAGTGGCAGCTGTTTTATACGGATGTTTTGTTACAAAACCATAACCCTGATTATAAACTTCTTTAACTTTATCTTTGATTGTTTTTACTGTCGGCATAACTGTACTCCTAAAATATTAAAATTTCACTAATGGTAGTATATGGCAAAAAAAAGTTTTCTGTCAAGCAGATTAATTTATTTATACATTCTTATTCTGTAATTCAGCGCTTCTGCAATGTGTGCTTTCTTTACCTCTTCACTTTTTACAAGATCTGCAATGGTTCTTGCGACTCTTAATACGCGTGTGTAGCCTCGATTGGAAATGTAATTTTCTTTCAGTACGTATTTTAGCAATTCTAACCCTTCCTGATCTGGTTCAGTGAATTTATTTAATGCTTCACCACTGACTTCTGCATTGCAACGAATATTAAATTTACTATAACGCTCAGTTTGAATTTTTCTCGCTGCTATCACCCTTCCTCTTATAACCTCGGTACTTTTTCCCTCCACAGAGATTTCAGGAGAAAGTATTCTAACGTTTGGCATTTCAATGCATATGTCTATTCTATCAAGCAAAGGTCCTGATATTTTATTTCTATAATCTGTGCCGCATTTTGGAGCTTTGTTGCACGATCTACTTGCATCACCTAAGTAACCGCACCTGCAGGGATTCATTGCAGCTATAAGTTGAAAATTAGCTGGATAAGTAATGTGAGCATTTGCACGTGCAATAGTAACTTTTCTATCTTCAAGTGGTTGGCATAGAGAATCAAGCACAAACCTTGGAAATTCAGGTAGCTCATCAAGAAATAACACACCATTGTGAGCCATGGTAATTTCCCCAGGCTTTGCATTTTTCCCTCCTCCTATCATCGCTGACATCGAGCATGAGTGATGAGGTTCACGAAAGGGACGAGTTACTTTAAATGTTTCGTTACCGGCTTTTGTTATGCTAGAGATGATATTAACATCAATCATCTCTTGTTCAGTCAAATCGGGTAATAGCCCTATAAATCGCTTAGCAAGCATTGACTTTCCAGTACCAGGAGGTCCAACAAGAAGCATATTGTGTCCACCTGCTGCTGCAATTTCAGCTGCTCTTTTTGCAACAACTTGACCTTTAATATCCTTTATATCTGGAACTGAATTTTTTTCTTTGGGTGCAGCGCTATAGTTAAAAGTTACCGGCTGAATTAACTGCTCACCCTTAAAATGTCTGATAATATCCGTTAATTTCTCTATAGCCAGAATAGAAACATTCTTTACCCATAAAGCTTCTACTCCATTTCCCCTTGGGCAAATTACTCCTTTATTTACCTGTTTTGCACTGATTGCTGTTGGAAGTACTCCTGAGATTGGTATGACTCTGCTGTCTAGTGCAAGCTCACCCATAATGATATAAGACTGAACTTTTTCAACTGGTATCACATTCATTACAACAAGTAATCCAACAGCAATAGCTAAGTCATAATGACTACCTTCTTTAAGCAAATCCGCAGGGGAAAGATTAACCGTAATCCTTTTTGGAGGTAACAGAAGATTGATTGAATTTAACGCTGCTCTGATACGCTCTCTGGATTCTGCAACAGTTTTATCCGGCAAGCCAACAATATTAAAAGCTGGAATACCATTTGCCATGTGAATTTGTGCATTAACATTTACTGTGCTGGTTCCCTGAAGTGCAACGGTATTTATATTTGCAATCATACTATATTATATAAAGTTATTAATATAATATATTGATAAAGTAACGAAGTAAACAGTAGCTGTTAAAAGTGGTTTAATTTAGCAAAAAAGTGTAGTACTCTATCACTTTGCTGATTATATATGTTTATAAGAATAATCGCTTTTCTTTTGCTATATTCAAGCGCAGTTTTCTGTAGTGATTGTAACTTTAACTTACCATATCGTGGGCTCAGTTGTGATTTGGATCTATCATATAGAAATTTAAGTAATATAAAGAAATTATTGAATAACAAAGATAAGTTCGTTGCACTTACGTTTGATGATGGACCGTCTTATAATAGAGCAGGAGATATTATTAATATTCTAGAGAGCAATGAAACAAAAGCGACATTTTTTGTGCTTGGTGAGCGTATAAATAAAAAAACATCTGAAATAGTAAACAAAATCCATAAAGCAGGTCATGAATTAGGTAATCATTCTTGGTCGCATAGGAAGTTGACATCACTTTCAAGTGAGGAGCAATTGCAAGAACTGGAAAAGACAAATGTGGCAATTAAAAATGCAACAGAACAGAATGTAAAATGGTTTCGTCCACCATATGGATGTCACAATGATAATTTGATCGAAAATACTAATCGATTAAATATGTGTTCCATACTATGGACAGTTGATTCTCTGGACTGGCAAGGCGATAAATCAGAGATTCTGGTTGAAAGAGTTTTAAGCAATGTACATAATGGAGCGATTATATTGTTCCATGATCACGATAACAAATCAAATACAGTTGAAGCTTTACCTCAGATTATTAAAATACTAAAAAAATGGGGTTATGAGCTTGTTACCTTAAGTGATTGGGAAAAGAGGATTTGTGATGTGGTGAAAGCTAGAAATATGCCAATAAAAGGAGAAGGAGTGCATTCTAAAGGAATTCTATGTGGACAAAAAACAAGGTCTTCAACCGCAGGGCATTCATATTAGGTGGTATTCAGCTTACTATTTCTGCTATTTTTAGTTATAGGTTGTATACTTTACAAGTACGAGATAGACAAAAATATGAAGTGCTATCCAATAATAATAGGACAAAAGTTGTTACTATTGTGCCTAAACGAGGCAGGATTTTGGATAGGAATAGCGTTGAACTCGCAGTAAACAAAATTTCGTATATTGTTTTATTTGATGGGCAAAAAACCTTTACTAGGGAAGTTGATTTGCAGATGTTATCAGAAATTAAACCTGATACAACAAAATCATCAGATACAAAAATAACTGCTCTTTATAAACGTTATTACCCGTTTGGTTCGATATGTTCTCATATAATCGGATATACAAAAAAACAGCAAGACATAAATGAAGCAGGGGTTAGTGGAATTGAATATACATATGATCATGTATTAAAAGGCAAGACCGGAAAATCTGAGCAGGAAATAAATTCTAAGAAGCGTATCATGAGAGAGTTATCTAGCATACCGCAGCAAGATGGACAAGATATACAGCTAACAATTGATGTTGATTTACAGAAGAAAATTGCAGAGATATTTAAAGACCACCAAGGTTCCACAGTGGTAATTGATGTAAATAACGGAGAAATTTTAGCATTATATAATTCACCTTCTTACGATAATAATCTTTTCACTAGCAGATTATCAAATGAAACTTGGAAAAATTTAAACAATCCTTCATTACCGCTTGTAAACCGTGCATTATCATATCAAATTCCACCTGGTTCAATATTTAAAATAATAGATGCGCTTGCGGGTTTAAAAGATGGAATAATAACACCAGAAGAAAAGTTCTCGTGTAGGGGATATATGAAAATAGGTGAACGAAAATTTCGTTGCCTAAAAAGCAAAGTCCATGGATATGTATCTTTAAACGAGGCAATGGCCTTCTCATGCAACACTTACTTTTATAATATAGGAAAAAAAATAAATGTAGATTCTCTACTAGAAATGGCTAGCAAATTTGGTATAGGAAGTGGACCATTAATTGGAATGTTTAAGGAAGAAGCTCCGGGATTGTTGCCTGATGTGGATTGGCGTGCACGCAAGCTATATTCAGAGTGGTATTTAGGTGATACCATTAACTTAGTTATAGGACAAGGGTATTTACTTACAACGCCATTACAGCTTGCGGTTCTTGCAGCGAGGGTTGCAACAGGAAAGGAGGTAATTCCCCACATTGAGATGAGTAAACCAGGGCAAGACTTTCTTGATATTGATGTGAATCATGAGCATCTTAGTGTGGTTCGAAAAGCTATGTTTGACGTGGTGAATTCTAACTATAGAAAAGGACTAGGCAGTATACAAATTGCTGGCAAAACCGGTACACCAGAGATAAACTCTAAAGGTGAAAGTCATAAATTGTTTATCGCTTATGGCCCCTACCATGATCCGCGCTATGCAATCTCAGTGTTTATAGAACATGGCAAAACTCCACGCCAAGATGTTGCAATTGCTAGTGAGATATTGCAATATATGCTTGAAAAATGAACTTATGAAATTGCCATATATGTTACTTGTAATTTATGTATTTAAATCAGAGCTTTGAGGTTAAAAAAAAAGAAACGAAAATTGCATAAACCTTTTCAATTTAGTGCTTTAATGTTTCTAACGCAGAGAAGGTACTATCTTTATTTTCTATGGAGGAAGGTAGACTATTTTGACTATCACCATCAATTGAAGTAATAGGGCGAGTTAAAGCAATTTTTATAACTTCATCAATATTCTTAACAAAAATTACGTTGATCCCTTCTTTAATATTTGCGGGAATCTCCTGCATATCTTTCTCATTTTCACTTGGTATAATCACAGTTTTGATTGATCCTCTTAGCGCAGCAAGCAATTTTTCTCTCAAGCCCCCGATAGCCAAAACTCTACCGCGCAATGTTACTTCGCCTGTCATAGCAACACTTTTGTTAACTGATATATTTGTCATGAGAGAAACAATAGACGTACATACTGCACTGCCAGCAGAGGGACCATCTTTTGGCACAGCACCTTCAGGTACATGCAAATGTATATCATTATTTTGAAATTTTTCGGGCTTTATACCGAAAAATAAACAATTTGATCGCACATAACTATACGCAGCTTTTATAGACTCTTGCATAACTTCTCCAAGCTTTCCTGTATATTTTATCTCCCCTTTACCAGGAATTAGGACTGACTCTATCATCAAAATATCACCACCTGTTTCAGTATAGGCAAGACCAGTTACTATCCCTACCAAACTCTCATTTTCTGCAATGCCAAAGGTATACTTACGTACCCCTAGATAATCTTGTAAATTACCAATCTCTACAGATATTTTCTTATTTTTATCAGTTAATATTGCTTTAACTGCTTTTCTCATGAGTTTTGCAAGTTCCCTTTCCATGCTTCGCACGCCGCTTTCACGTGTATATAAACGTATCAACTCGTATAATGCTTCATTGGTTATTTCCCACTCCTTCTGATGCAAACCATGCTCTTTTTTTAATTTTGGAATAAGGTGATGTGTAGCAATACTGATCTTCTCGTCTTCGGTATACCCAGATAATTGTATAATTTCCATCCTATCACGCAAAGGATGCGGTAAATTTAAGCTATTTGCTGTGGCTACAAACATTACACTTGAAAGATCAAACTCAACTTCCAAGTAATGATCTGTAAAATGTTTATTGTGCTCAGTATCCAAAACCTCAAGTAATGCAGATGCAGGATCACCACGCGAATCAGAACCCATCTTATCTATTTCATCAAGAAGGAAAAGCGGGTTGCATGAATTAGCTTTTTTCATGTGTTGAATGATTTTACCAGGCATTGAGCCAATATAAGTTTTCCTGTGTCCTCGTATTTCAGACTCATCACGTATACCACCAAGAGATATGCGAACAAAATCTCTTCCTGCTGCTTTTGCCATAGACTTAGCTAAAGAAGTTTTACCAATACCAGGTGGTCCAACTAAGCAAAGTATAGGACCCTTTATCTCTTTTACTCTCTTTAATACTGCTAAAAATTCTATTATTCTATCTTTTACTTTCTCTATGCCATAATGATTTTCATCTAAGATTTTTTTAGCCGCATTTAAGTTAATTTTTGCATCTTTGTACTTTCTCCATGGTAAATCAAGCAACCAATGCAAGTAACTAGATATAACTGTTGCTTCAGGAGAAATGGGATTCATTTTCTTATATCTCTTTAAGTCAGTTATGGCTTTCTCTTTTGCTTCTTCAGAAAGCTTTGTTTCATTTATCTTTTTTTCAAATTCATTGAGTATATTCCCTTCATCTCCATTTTCAAACTCACCTAATTCTTTCTGTATAGCTTTTAATTGCTCATTAAGGTAGTAAACTCTTTGAGTACTTTCAACCTGTGATTTAATTGTCTTATACAAGCGGTTTTGTGCACTCAAAATACTTATTTCTCTCTCAATAAGAGCAAAAACTTTTTTTAAACGCTCTTTTGGGTTATAAACTTCAAGTATGTTTTGCTTATCTGATACCTTTATATTTAAGTGCGAAGCTATCATATCTACAATTTGATTAACCTCTTTAACTTGATCAATGGGGTCAATAATAATCTCGGGCCGACTTTTCTTGCTTAGTTTACACCAATTGTCGAATGCATCTATAACAGAACGCCTTAAAGCTTCTAAATCAATATTGTCTTCATTTTCTCCATACTCATAATGACCATCCAACGCTACTCTGGCCTCTAACAAAGTGTGAGAGCTAATATATTCTATAACTCTTCCCCTTCTTACCCCATGAATCATGACTTTTACTGCATTGTCAGGCAGTTTTATTAATGGTTGTATAATATTTGCTAACACGCCTACTTCATAAAGATTCTCTGGCTTTGGATTATCAATAGAACCATCTTTTTGTGCTATGAGAAAAATCTCGTTTTGGTGACTACTGCTACTTATTGCATACTCTAGTGCATGAACAGATTTTTCTCTACCTACGAATAAAGGCAACATTATATTTGGAAAAATTACTACATCTCTTAGAGGTAATACTGGTAATACAGTAGAATTAAAGTTTACAGCATGTCCAATATTCATAATATATGCCTCAAATTAATCATTAACCGTTATAACACTACCCTTATTATTATGATTAATCGTCGCTTTGCCTAATTCTACCATTTTCTTAGTAACCGTTATAGTGCTACCTTCAAAACCTCCGTTGCCGGATATATACATAACATCAAGCAAAAGTGACTCTAAGATAGCACGTAACATCCTTGCACCTGTTTTATAGCTTATAGCTTTTTTAGCAATAGCTGATATTGCTTCATCTGAAAACTCAAGGTTTACTTTACTAAATGCAAGCAATGCTTTATATTGTTTTACTAGCGCATTTCTTGGCTCTGTCAACACATGTATTAAATCCTCGTGATCAAGCTCATCTAGAACGGCAGTTATTGGAACCCGTCCTACAAATTCGGGTATCAAACCGAATTTGATTAAGTCCTCAGGTTGAGCATCGCGTAAAGCATTTTTTTTCTTTTGTGCTTTAGACTGACTTATATCCGCTCCAAAGCCAACTGATGTTCCCTTTTTTCTTGCCTCAATAATTTTATTTAGGCCTTCAAAAGCTCCTCCACAAATAAATAGTATGTTACTAGTGTCTACTTGTATAAACTCTTGTTGCGGGTGTTTTCGCCCTCCTTGTGGAGGAACATAAGCAACCGTACCTTCCATGATTTTTAGTAGAGCTTGTTGGACCCCTTCACCTGAAACATCACGGGTTATTGAAGCGCTTTCAGACTTTCTTGTGATCTTGTCTATTTCATCGATAAACACTATACCATGCTGTGCCTTTGCAACATCATAATTTGCAGCTTGTAATAGACGTGACAACACGCTTTCTACATCATCACCTACATAACCTGCCTCAGTCAAAGTTGTCGCATCGGCCATAGCAAATGGCACATCTGAAACTTTAGCAAGTGTTTTTGCTAGCAAAGTCTTACCAGAACCAGTAGGGCCAATAAGCATTATATTTGACTTCTCAATTTCAATATCACTTATAGAATGAAGTTGCACCATGGATTGACAATGGTTATACATAGCCACAGATAAAACGTGTTGCGCATGTTCCTGACCTACAACATGCTTACTAAGAAAATTTTTTATATCTTCAGGTTTCTTTAGTAATAGCTTCATATCAGATATATGATCTGAATTAAAAGCTCTCTCTTTCTTTTGACTTATTGCTTTATGGGATAACTCTATGCATTCATTACAAATGAACACCTTTAAACCATCTGAAGAGTTAGTAATCAATTTATCTACTTCGTTTTGTGCCTTGTTACAAAAAGAACAGTAGTGTAAATCATTATTGTTATCCATTAAACTACCTTTTGTTTAACTTTAATATTTTCAATCTTCATATCTTTACGCTCAGCTATTACTCTGTCAATTAAGCCAGTTTTCATTGCTTCTTCAGGATCCATGAATTTATCTCTTTCCATCATTTCTTCAATTTTCTTTAGTGAATTTCCAGTATGTTTTTCATAAATTTGATTTAATTTTTTCTTAACTCGCAAAATTTCATTAGCATGTATTTCTATATCAGTTGCTTGCCCATGATAACCACCAGATGGCTGATGTATCATAATTCTTGAATGAGGTAGCGAGTAACGTTTACCCTCTGCACCAGCTGTAAGCAACAAAGAACCCATAGATGCAGCTTGACCTATACACAAAGTTGAAACGTCTGGATTTATATACTGCATTGTATCGTAGATCGACAAACCAGCAGTTACAACACCACCTGGTGAGTTAATATACATACAAATGTCTTTATCGGGATTTTCCGATTCTAAAAATAAAAGCTGTGCTACTATTACGCTGGCCATGTTGTCTTCAATAGGGCCAGTTACGAAAATTATTCTTTCTTTTACTAGCCTTGAATATATGTCATAAGCCCGCTCACCGCGACTAGTTTGTTCAACTACAATTGGTATAAGAGTCATACCTTTTCCTATCAAATATTATCAAATAATTCCTTTAATTCTTTCACAGAAACAATCTGTTCTTCTTTACTAGCTTTTTCTATCATATAATCTGTCACTTTATACTCAAGCGCTTGCCCTCTAACTAATTCCTGAAATTGTCCGTCTGATTTAAAATGTTTAAATACTCTGTCAAATGATACATCTTTACTGACATATTGATTTACAATAACATTCATAATATCACTTTGAGTTAATGATATTTCATGTTCTTTACTGAACTCCATAAATAGCATTGCAAGCTTTACGCGTCTTTCAGCTTCTTTACAAGAATCATCTTTAGCATTCAACTCTCTTTCCACTCTCTGCTGTTCCTGTTTTACTACTTCTATAGGCAAATCAAAACTATAACTAGCATCCAAACAATCAAATAGCTCTTTCTTAATTAAGAGATCTCCCATTTCTTTACACTGATTATCAATTACTTCTTTTACATGATTTATTAGCGAAGAATGATCTTCAAAACCAATTCTCCTAGCTATTTCATTATCACTTTGCAAATCTTTGGCAATCTGAATATCATTAACTCGAACAGAAAAAGCAGCCTCCTGCCCCGCAAGGGAAATTACCTGATAATCTTCAGGAAATCTCAACTTAAAGCTTTTTGTTTCCCCTTTTTTCATGCCAATTAATTGATCTTCAAAACCATTTATAAATGTTCCAGATCCTAAATTAACAGTAAAATTTTTGCCACTTCCACCTTGAAAGAGCTTATTTCTAATTCGCCCTTCAAAGTCAATTATCAGTTTATCCTCGTTTTTTGCTTGATAAGAAGCATCATTAACAGAGACAAGGTTAGGAAATTTTGTTTTTATAGAATCAATAAATTCTTTTATGTCTCCTTCTTTGATTTTTGCCTTAACTTTCTTCAAATTTATTTTATCAAGATCTATTACTGGCACTTTTGGCATCGATTCAAAAGATAATTTGTACAGAAAGTCGCCTTTTTCATCCTTTTTATCCAGGTTTGGTAATGACATAATATCAACCTTAGGATGGATGTGAGACTTAACTTCGATTTTTTTCATTAAATCACTTGAGCAATAGTCAATCGTATCTTTTATCACATATTCCAAAGCTTCGTTTTTATAATTTGTAACAACAAGATCGTAAGGCATCTTTCCAGATCTAAATCCAGGCAGTTTTGCATCCTTCGCTATTTCTTGTAATCTAGAGTTTATCTTTTGTTCTATATAATCACTACTAACTGTGATTTCATACTCATACTTTAGTTTATCTACACTAAGTTCCTTATAGGTATATATATTACTTAATGTATCTGCTTCGACTGCATTTTGAGTTATATTACTAGACATTACAACCTGTTATCAATATTTTATTTATGTTTTAATAAAGCCATTTTACCAGAATTTAAGTTAAATACAATCCTTAAGAACAGGTTCTTATACAAACAAAAGTGTACTTAGTAATTATAAATTTTCTCTTAAAACCTGAGTTACATGATTTTAAGTGCGGATAGAGGGACTTGAACCCCCACGAGCAAGCTCACCAGGACCTAAACCTGGCGCGTCTACCAATTTCGCCATATCCGCAAGAACCCTTCATTAACTTATAGATAACCGCTTCTGTCATCTTATGCAATTTAAAGATTAGATTTTAATACTACAGACTGAACTTATAATACTGGTTAACTCCACTATGAATCTAAGCCTGAATTACTTTAACTAACATTATTAAGATAAGTACTGTCTTAGAAATATTCAAGGCTTATTCAATTTATAGTATTTACACAATAAAAAAAGCTTATTAATATTCTTTAATTAAAGCTCTAAACTCTGGAGATTAATAATGAGATTAATAGCAAGCTTCTTACTCGCAATTTTTCTGATTACACAGAGTGGCTGTACGACTCTTGTGAGTGGTATAGTGGTAACAGCAACTGCAGCGGCTACAGCAATAACAATGCAAGATAAATCCTTGGGAAACATTATTGATGATACAACTATAGTAATAAGAATCAATAAGGGACTCTTAAAACACGGACTATTCTCATCTATAAAAGTTAAAGTGAGTGAAGGAAGAGTATTACTCATTGGAAATGTTGATAATCATGAAAAGCAACTCACGGCAGAGAAAATAGCTTGGCAGCAAAAAGAGATTAAAGAAGTGATAAATGAAATAAGAGTTACACCAATTAAAATGTCTTCTATGCTAGATGTTACTGTGGATGGTATGATAACAGCAGAGATAAGCACGAGGCTTCTGGGAAAAAGAAATATTAAATCAATTAATTATAGCGTTAATACAGTTGATAGAGTCGTTTATTTGATGGGTATAGCTCAAAATAAGGCGGAATTAAAAGCTGTAATAGCAATTGCAAGAAAAGTAAAAGGAGTAAAGCAAGTTGTAAGCTATGTGAGATATAGACATAGCAAATTGCGTCATTGATGAAAATTTACTTGAGTGTCAGTATCATGTAGCTAAGCCATAAAACTCCTTTAGAAATTTCGTCAGTTCACTCTTATGGTATGTATAACAATGTTACAAAAAATAATATCATAGAATTCAATAGAATAATTCCTAGAAAATCTCTACATACTAAAAAAAGTAAAATGCTATTTAAATAAGCTTAAGAATAAATAGCAAACATCTATATCTTGTGCGATATGGCGTTTTATTCCTGAGATTTTTTTACCAGAGTCATAGCCTTTTTCTTCATCAGTGTCTGCGTTCTTTACACTCTGAGCGTCAATTATGCAAAAGCTGGTTTTTTCTTTCCTTTTACTTTTTCACTCCATTTTTGAAATAATCATAACAATTGCGCCGTCTTGGAAACTCTTTTGGTAGCATCCTCCATTGATAACCACTTTTTAGGGTGTACAATACTCCGCAAAATATATCATACAAATCAAGTTTTCTTGGTTTTGTTTTTTCCACAAGACTCCAGATCTGGTGAAATAATCTCAAACTTCTCTCGACTTATGTCACTTGGGTATACACTCCTCATATATCCTAATTTATACACTCTATTTCTTACTTTATGCCTTTCTTGAGATTATGAACAGGTTCTTAGAAAGCTAGCGTTCTACTAGTCATGTTCTTTATCTTGCTTTACAACAATGCATCTTTTCATTCCAGCCAAGTCGTATACGTATTCCTGAAAAGCCAGTCCATATAAGGGTATTATTTTGTCAATATTGCTTTGATCTTCGCCTATTTCCAGTATCGCAAACCCATCTTTTTTAAGGCACTTTTTCAATATTGGAAAAATACTCAGGTAACAGCTCAATCCATCGATACCACCATCAAGAGCAATTCTTGGCTCTTTTTGTACTTCAGCTTGCAGATCTTTTAACTTACTTCTTTTGATATATGGAGGATTGCTTATTATGAGATCAAATAAATCTCTACATTCTGTCCACGAATTTGGAAATATTTTAGCTCTGTTGAGAAGATTATGTTTCTTTGTGTTCTGGCAGGTAATTTTGTATGCTTCCAGGCTTTTTTCAAAACCAACTCCAATAGCATATTCATACTCACTAAGTATGGAGATCAACAAACAGCCTGTGCCTGTGCCAAAATCTGCAATTTTTATTTTTTGCTTCTTATTTTGGTAATATTTTAACACTGTTGAAATTACTGTTTCACTATCTGGTCTTGGATCTAGAACATGTTGGTTAACTATAAAATTTTTACTCCAGAATTCACGATTACCTATTATTTGCGATATTGGATATCTTTCTGCTCTTTTTTTTGTTAATTTCCAGAATAGAAGTTCTTTGTTTCTTGGTACCTGATTGGTGTGATTCATGATTGTGAATGATCTTTCTACTCCAAGTACGTACTGCATGATGATTTCACAATCCAAATGTGGTGATTCAATTCTATGTGATGATAGTAGCTTTGACCCTTCTTTAATTAAAGCGCTGATTGTTTTCATTATTCTAAAAACGTGTTCCTTGTATACAAGAACAGCAAAATTGAGTATAGAATTTTGAACTTAGGGTAGCTGCATTAAATCTAAGTGTCAAGAGTAGGATTGTAAAAATCATCTGGCTTTACTGGTAATTCGGTTAGTATTTTTGCATTAATGTTAGAAGCTCTTGGCTCTATTATAAGGATTATTTTCTGCATATTCTTTGATAGCTATCACAGTATATTACTTGTTCCATATCTATATTAATTCGACCACAGCAAGTGATAATTTCTTAATATTAAAACCAATATGCGCTTTAGCATATAATTATCGGTAGCTTTCAAAGCAATTAGGCTGAGATTATTAGAGTAGTAATGTTTATTTTTATATTGACTATTGAGGTTTATTATTTTATAACTAAGACTTAGTTATTTTCAGAGTTTTAAATTTACAGTATATGCCTACGATAAATCAATTAATATGTAAAGGTAGATCAGGGTTAACTCGCAAGAAGAAGGTGCCAGCTTTGGGAAAATGCAATCCTCAAAGAAGGGGTGTTTGCACTAAGGTATATACTACAACTCCTAGAAAGCCTAATTCAGCACTACGTAAGGTAGCTAGAGTAAAGATTAGTGGATACGGTGAAGTGACGGCTTATATACCTGGCGAAGGTCATAATTTACAAGAGCATTCCGTTGTTTTAATACGTGGTGGGCGAGTTAAGGATTTGCCGGGTGTACGTTATCACATAATAAGAGGTGCTCTTGATCTGCGTGGTGTGCAAAATCGAAAGAAAGCTCGTTCAAAATATGGTGTAAAGAAATCTGGTTAAAATTTATGGCACGTCGTAATAAAGCAAAAAAAAGAACAAGCCCTGACTCTCGTTATGGTAGTGTCTTGCTTATGCGTTTTATTAATATAATTATGAAATGTGGTAAAAAATCTATTGCAGAAAAGATTGCTTATAGTGCTTTGTCCTTAGCTGAAAAGAAAATAGGCAAAGATGCCTTATCAATTTTTGAAACAGCAGTAGAAAATGTTACCCCTTCTATAGAAGTACGCTCTCGGCGTATTGGTGGTGCAACTTATCAAGTCCCTGTTGAAATTCGTCAAGATAGAGCAATTTCTTTGGCATTAAGGTGGATTGCTAGAGCAACTTCTGCTGCTCGAAAAAAGAGCGGTAGAACTACTATTTATTGTTTGCAGTCTGAAATATTAGATGCTTATAATAAATGTGGTGGTGCATTTAAGATGTGTGAAGAAAAGTATAAAATGGCTGAAGCTAATAAGGCATTTTCTCATCTTCGTTTTTAATATTAGCTGATTGATTGTGGTATGGAAGTTTTAATATCTAGGTATAGAAATATAGGAATAATGGCTCATATAGATGCTGGCAAGACCACCACAACAGAGCGTATTTTATTTTATACTGGTAAACAAAATAGGATTGGTGAAGTGCACGATGGTGCGGCTTCTATGGATTGGATGGAGCAAGAGAAGGAGCGTGGCATTACAATTACCTCTGCTGCAACAACATGTTTTTGGAATGATCATAGGATTAATATAATAGATACTCCTGGTCATGTTGATTTCACTATTGAGGTTGAGAGATCTTTGAGGGTTTTGGATGGTGCAGTTGCTGTATTTGATGGAGTTGCTGGAGTTGAGCCTCAGTCTGAGACAGTTTGGCGTCAAGCTGATAAATATACCGTTCCTCGTATCTGCTTTGTTAATAAAATGGATAGAATCGGGGCAAATTTTTATCGATGTGTCGATATGATAAAAACAAAGCTTGGCGCATCACCTTTAGTTATTCAGTTGCCAATAGGAAGTGAGAAAGATTTTAAAGGCATAATCGATCTTATTTCTATGAAAGCTATTATATGGCAAGAAGAAACATTAGGCGCTAAATTTTCTTATGAAGATATTCCTTCCGATTTGCTTGATAAGGCTCAAGAGTATCGAAATCTTTTATTAGATGCTGCAGCTGAAATGGATGATGAGGCGATAAATACTTACTTTGAATCTAACGATCTGCCAATTGATTTATTGAAAAAGTGTGTGAGAAATGGGACCATTAAAAGAAAATTTGTCCCTGTATTATGTGGGTCAGCTTTTAAAAACAAAGGCGTGCAATCACTTTTAGATGGTGTGGTTGATTTTTTACCCTCTCCTATTGATATTGATGTAATTATTGGAACTGATCCTAAAGATTCAGAAAAGAAAATTGAGATCAAACCTTCAGAAAAAGAGAAATTCGTTGCTCTTGCGTTTAAAGTGATGACGGATAAATTTGTAGGTAGCTTGACGTTTATTCGTATTTATTCTGGTAAGTTAAAATCTAAATCTGCTGTGTTAAATGCTGGAAAGAATGAGACTGAAGGAATTGGTAGAATGTTGCTTATGCATGCAAATAACAGAGAAGATATAAACGAAGCTAAAGTTGGCGATATAGTTGCCTTAGTTGGATTAAAGAAAACAATTACTGGTGATACTTTATGTTCATCTGATTTTCCTATACTATTAGAGCGTATGGAATTTCCTGATCCTGTTATTGAAACTGCTATAGAACCGAAAACTACCTCAGATCAGGAAAAATTAGGTGTTGCTTTGAATAGATTGGTTGCAGAAGATCCTTCTTTAAGGATGTCAGTAAATGCGGAGAGTGGGCAGACTATATTGAAAGGTATGGGTGAGCTGCATCTTGAGATTATTATTGATAGAATGAAGCGCGAGTTTAATGTTGAAGCTAACGTTGGTGCGCCTCAAGTTGCATATCGTGAAACTATCACTAAATCTGTTGAAATTGATTATACTCATAAAAAACAATCAGGTGGTGCTGGTCAGTTTGCTAAAGTTAAAATAAAATTCGAACCTCTTGAGCCTGGTTTTGGCTTTCAGTTTGAAAGTAAAATTGTAGGCGGTGCTATTCCAAAAGAGTATATACCTGGAGTGCAAAATGGCTTAGAGTTGATAAAAGAAGGTGGTATAATTTCTGGCTTTCCATTGATTGATTTTAAGGCTACTCTTCTTGATGGTGCTTTTCATGATGTTGATTCTAGTCCTTTGGCTTTTGAACTTGCTGCTAAAGGTGCTTTTAAGGAAATGGCAAATAAAGCTGGTCCAAAAATGCTAGAACCTATAATGAAAGTGGAAATCATTACTCCTGAAGAATATATGGGTGATGTTATGGGTGATATAAATAGTAGAAGAGGCAGTGTTGTTGATATGCTGGATTTAGGTAATAATAGCAAAATAATTACTGCTTCGGTTCCTCTTGCCAATATGTTTGGTTATATAAATGTTTTGCGTTCTATATCTCAGGGAAGAGCTCAGTATAGTATGCATTTTTCTTGTTATGAACAAGTGCCACAATATGTGGTTGATGAGTTAAAGTTAAAGTATAATTAAAGGTTAGTAATTATGACAGCGATAGTAGAAGCATTTGGAAAGCCGCATGTAAACGTGGGAACGATAGGACATGTGGATCATGGGAAGACAACGTTAACAGCGGCGATAACAAAGCATTATGGTAATTTTGTAGCATATGATCAAATAGATAAAGCGCCAGAAGAGAGAAAGAGAGGTATAACAATAGCAACAGCGCATGTTGAATATCAAACAGAAAAGAGACACTATGCACACGTTGATTGCCCTGGACATGCTGATTATGTAAAGAATATGATAGTAGGTGCAGCACAGATGGATGCAGCGATATTGGTAGTGTCAGGGGTTGATGGGCCGATGCCACAAACGAGAGAGCATATATTGCTGGCAAAACAGGTGGGTGTTGGATATATCGTGGTATATATAAATAAAGCTGATGTTGCTGATGCTGATATGATAGATTTGGTAGAAATGGAAGTGAGAGAGTTGCTGAGTAAGTATGGATTTCCAGGTGATGAAGTGCCTATGATAGTTGGGTCTGCGTTAAAAGCATTAGAGGATGATAGTAGTGAGTATGGAAAGAAATCAATAGATAAATTGATGGAGAAGTTAGATGAGTATGTGGCAGTACCTCCAAGGCCTATAGATTTGCCGTTTTTGTTGCCAATAGAAGATGTATTTTCAATATCGGGCCGAGGGACGGTAGTAACAGGAAGAATAGAGAAGGGGGAGATAAAGACAGGGGACGAGATAGAGATAATAGGTCTGAAAGGGACGCAAAAGACGATATGTACTGGTGTTGAGATGTTTAAGAAGTTGCTAGATAAGGGAAGTGCAGGACTCAATGTAGGAATACTACTAAGAGGAACAAAGAGAGAAGAAGTGGAGAGAGGGCAAGTACTGGCAAAACCAGGGACAATAACCCCGCATAAGAAATTTAATGCGGAGGTGTATATATTGAAGAAAGAAGAAGGAGGAAGGCATACACCATTTTTTGGAAATTATCAGCCACAGTTTTATTTAAGGACAACGGATGTAACTGGGAGCATAAAATTGCTAGATGGAAAGGAGATGGTAATGCCAGGGGACAATGTAAGTATAGAAGTGGAGTTGCAAGTACCAATAGCAATGGATAAAGGATTGCGTTTTGCGATAAGAGAAGGTGGTAGAACTGTTGGTTCTGGGGTTGTTTCGGAAATTTTAGAGTAAACTTTGAATTATAGGAGTGTAGCTCAATTGGTAGAGCGCTGGTCTCCAAAACCAGAGGTTGTAGGTTCAATTCCTATCGCTCCTGCATTAATATTATGGTAGAAATGTTAAAAAACCTATATGTTTTTTTTTGCGATATGAAGCAAGAAATAAGGAGAATTGCTTGGATAAAAAAACAGCAAGTATTGTCATCTTTGTTTATTGTAATAATTGTTATATTATGCTTTTCGATTTTCTTTTGCTTCGTAGATTTTATGTCTCTTTACATAATTAAGACTTTATTTGGAATTATTTATGGAATATAAGTATAAATGGTATATCATTAAAGTCGATTACGGGTATGAGAAGGATATATGCGAGTTGGCAATCAATAATGTTTACTTTAAGGAGGTGTTTATTCCTTATCAGACAGTATGTGATGTAAAATCTGATATAAAAGAGTTATGTGAAGTATATATATGTATGCATCTGTGTGATGAAAGCAAAAATATTTTGAATCAAATGACTGGGTTTTGTGGTGATGAGTCTGGTCATTTTGAGATGATTTCAGATGATGAAGTAATTTTAAAACGTAAGGAATTTAATAGGTATAAGTGGTACATTTTAAGAGTTGCCTCTAATTATGAAGAGAAAGTGCGCCAATATATATTAGAAAATTCTATGAGATTGAATATTAATAATTATTTTAATAGGGTTTTTATTCCTTGTGAAGAATTAAGTGAGATGGATTTAAAATCTAAAAAAAATGCTAAACGAAGGAAGTCCTTTCCTGGTTATGTCTTTTTATACATGAATTTATGCGATGAGGTATTAAATTTTATTAATAATATACCAAAATCTCTTAAGGTTTATGGATTTTTGAAAAATGGTAATGTTCCAAAGGTGATTGAGGATAATGAGATTCGCTCAATGTGTAATGCGCTTTACAATGCTCAAGAAACGAAAAAGTTGAGTTATGGTTATGAGAAAGGTGAAAAAGTAAAAATTAATGATGGTCTTTTTCAAAATTTTACTGGTAAGGTAGATATGGTAAATGACGAGAAAAAAATTATTAATGTTGAAGTATCAATCTTAGGTAAGCCAACAATAATAGAGCTTGATTTGGCTCAAGTAGAGAAAATAGAGGATTAATTATGAGTAATATAGTTGCTAAGATTAACTTACTTATGGAAGCTGGGAAAGCAGTTCCAGGACCGAAAATTGCTTCAGTACTTGGCCCGCGTGGTATACCTGTTCCTAAATTTTGTGAAGCTTTTAATAAAGCTACTAGCGCTGCTAACGCTAGTCATAAAGTAGGTGATTTAGTAACAGTGAGAATTTCCATAAAGGATGATCGCTCTCATGATTTTACTATCAGCGGTCCACCTGTGGCTTATTTGCTTAAGCAGGAAGCTAAATTAAGTAAAGGTTCTGGTAATTCTGGTAAAGAATTAGTGGCTAAATTATCTATGTCTGCTATCATTAAAGTGGCAAAGTGTAAGATGGTTGATATGAAAGTGGATAATGAAGATTCAGCAGTGAAGATGGTTATAGGCACTGCAAAATCTATGGGTATAGAAGTTGTGGAAGGTTAGGTAAATGAGTACATATAATGATAATTCTAAGCAGTGTTTGGAGAAGATTGTTGAGTCTGCTTCAGCAAAATTTAATGAATCAGTTGATATCGCAGTCAATTTAGGTGTAGATTCACGTAAATCTGAAGAGCAGGTGCGTGGTACAGTAGTTTTGCCTAAAGGTATCGGGAAGAATATTAAAGTAGCTGTTTTTGCTCAAGATAAACATTTATTAGAAGCTGAAAAAGCTGGTGCTGATATTACAGGAGGAGAAGATTTGGTTGAAGAG
Source organism: Wolbachia endosymbiont of Spodoptera picta (assembly GCF_018141665.1). Lineage (NCBI taxonomy): Bacteria > Pseudomonadati > Pseudomonadota > Alphaproteobacteria > Rickettsiales > Anaplasmataceae > Wolbachia > Wolbachia endosymbiont of Spodoptera picta. The sequence continues at coordinate 529,498 of NZ_CP067976.1, read as the reverse complement.
ATAAAAAAAGGTAGAAAGTTGAATGTTGATTGGTGCATCACTACTCCTGATTTCATGGCAAAAATCACTTCTATTGCAAAAACATTGGGTGCTAAAGGGCTGATGCCTAACCCTAAATTTGGTACTGTGACTTCTAACATTGCGGAAGCTACTAAAACCATTAAGTCTGGTCAAATAAAATTCAGGACGGATAAAAATGGTGTTATTCATGGTAAATTAGGAAGTATTAAATTTGATATTGATGATTTGCTGGAAAATTTAAAAGCCTTTCTTAAAGTAATTAGAGACAATAAACCTGCTTCTGTGAAAGGAGTTTACTTTAAAAGCGTTTTTTTAAATTCAACTATGGGTAAAGCTCATAAAATAAACAAAGTAGAAGATATAATTTAAGGGAGCGAAATTGTGAAGCGTAAAGATAAGGATGAATTCATACAAAACATAATGAATGTGTTTGTAAATAATGATTTCTTAATATTGGTAAATTTCAAGTCTATGAATGTTAGCAATTCATTAATTCTTAGGAATAGTCTAAAATCTGTAATGGGTGGGATGTTAGTAGTTAAAAATACTCTAGCTTGCTTGGCTTTGGAAAGGACTGGTAAATTTTCTTATTTATCAGGTAAATTTTCTGGTTCTGTTGCTATTATATACTCTAGCGCTATAGTAGAAGCTGCAAAGTTAATAGTTGATTTTATTAATGCTAACAAAGAAAAAATGTCTGTGATTTGTGCGGCTCATATAAATGAATTATTAACAGTGGAAGATGTTAATAAATTGGCTAAGCTTCCCTCTCTGGATGAATTACGTGTTAAAATTATGCGTTTAATATCTTATGATATTCCTGCTCGGTTAGCATTGTCTATTAATTCATCTTCTATGAGGCTTATGAGAGTTTTGGATTACTATAGTTCTAAAAAATAAATTTGTTGTTAAATAAGGTGGTCAGTATGAATAATGTAACAAGTGATTTGGTTGATAAAATATTATCTTTAAATCTATTAGAAGCTTCTGAACTTGTAAAAGTTCTAGAAGAAAAAATAGGGTTGCCTAGTGGTTCTTTTCTTGGTGGAGCTGTTGGTGCTGGGGTGCCTATTAGTGATAATGCTAATGCTTCTGTTGCTCAAGAAAAAGCTGAATATAAAGTTGTAATCAAAGAGATTGATGCAAGCAAAAAAATAGGAGTGATTAAAGCTATTAGAGAAGTTAATTCTACATTGAATTTAAAAGAAGCGAAAGAATTAGTTGAGTCTTTACCCAAAGATTTGACTGCTAATGTTTCTAAAGACGAAGCAGAAAAAATAAAGCAAAAACTTATTGAAGCAGGAGCAACTAAAGTTGAGCTTGAATAAAATGTTAGTATATTAATTTTATGTTGATATAGCTCTTTTAATTAGTGAAGGTATTTTAATGGTTGATTCTTCTTATATGTGTGCTTCTAGTGCTTTTGTTCCTAGAGTTTCTTATTCCAGGTCGATTGATTTAAAAGATTCTTTGTTGGATTTGGTTAAAGTCCAAAAGGGGTCATATAATTCCTTTACTCCTAATGATGAGAGTAATGAAAGACTTGAAGCTATCTTTCATACAATTTTTCCAATATCTGATCCTTTGCATAGGGCTACTATCGAATTTTTGAATTGTAGGGTAGATGATCTTAAGTATAGTGAATCTGAATGTATAAAACGTGGTATAACTTTTTCTGCTCAGGTTATTGCTTCTATACGTCTTGTTATTATGCAGGATGGTGTTTCTCTTGAAAAATATCAAGAGATTAAAGAAGATGATGATCATTCTAAGCTTGCAACTGTTATAAAATCTGCTGAAGAGCAGGAGGTTCGCTTTTGTGAACTGCCTATGATGACTGATAAAGGTACTTTCATCATCAATGGCGTAGAGAAAGTTATCGTTTCACAAATGCATAGATCTCCTGGAGTGTTTTTTGATAGTGATAAGGGAAAAACTTACAATTCTGGCAAATTAATCTATTCTGCTAGAGTTATTCCTTATAGAGGTTCTTGGCTTGATATTGAGTTTGATGTTAAAGATCATTTGTATTTTCGTATTGATAGAAAGAGAAAGTTGCCAATATCAGTTTTATTAAAGGCTTTGGGCTTATCAAACAATGACATACTTAATAAATTTTATGAAAAAATAGAGTATATAAAACATAAAAGTGGCTGGAGAGTACCTTTTTCCCCTGATAAATTCAAGGGAGTGAGGCTTCCTTTTGATTTAAAGAATGTTGAAGGCAATGTGTTACTTAAAGCTAATGTTCGTATTACTTCAAAATTAGCTAAAAATCTATATGATAACGGATTGAAAGAGTATCTAATTCCTTATGATTCTATATGTGGTTTATTTCTTGCAGAAGATTTAATAGATAGTGCTAGTTCTACAAAAGTCTTATCTGCTGGTGAATCTATAAAATTAGAGGATATAAAAAAGCTTGAATTATTATCTATAGATAAAATATCAGTGTTGAACATAGATAATGTTTCTGTTGGACCTTACATATTAAACACACTTTTCTTAGATGAAAACATGTCTTATGAGAACGCTCTATATGAAATATATAAGGTTTTGCGTCCTGGTGAAGTTCCTGTTTTAAAGATAGTAGAGGAGTTTTTTCGTAATCTTTTCTTCAGTTCGGAATATTATGATTTGTCTAACATTGGTAGATTAAAACTTAACTCTTGCCTTGGGTTAAATTATGAGGAAAATTTAACTACTTTAACACATGAAGACATTATTGAAATTATAAGAAAAATAGTATTGTTACGTGATGGTCAAGGATCTGTAGATGATATTGATCATTTAGCAAATAGAAGAGTCCGTTCAGTTGGAGAGTTTATAGAAAATCAATTTAGAACTGGATTATTAAAATTGGGACGGGCAGTAGTTGATTCTATGTCTACTTCTAGTTTAGATAAAGTCTCTCCATCTGATTTTATAAATCCAAAAGTGTTAACCAATGTCTTAAGAGATTTTTTCAACTCTTCCCAATTATCTCAATTTATGGATCAGACTAATCCATTATCTGAAATAACACATAAAAGAAGGTTGTCAGCGTTAGGTCCTGGTGGTTTAACAAGAGAGAGGGCGGGATTTGAAGTGCGTGATGTTCATCCAACTCATTACGGAAGAATTTGCCCTATTGAAACTCCTGAGGGGCAGAATATAGGCTTAATTAACAGCTTAGCTATATACGCTCGTATTAATAAATATGGGTTCATTGAAAGTCCTTATAGGAAAGTAGTTAATAAGGTTGTTATTGATCAAATTGAGTATCTGTCTGCTATAGATGAAGGTTTATATTATATAGCCGATACCAGCGCAAAGCTTGATGAGAACAACTGCTTTGTTGATGATATGTTATACTGTAGGTATGCTGGTACCTTTGTAATGGTAAATAGTAGTCAAGTAAGTTACATTGATTTATCTCCTAAGCAGGTAATATCGGTTGCTGCTTCTTTAATTCCATTTTTAGAGAATGATGATGCTAATAGAGCGTTAATGGGTTCAAATATGCAGCGTCAAGCTGTACCTTTATTGAAGCCTACTGCTCCTTTGGTTGCTACTGGCATGGAATCTTTCGTAGCTTCTGGCTCTGGTGCTGTAGTTTTAGCAAAACGTGGTGGCATAGTTGACAGCTCAGATAGTAACTCTATAGTTATACGTGCTTTTGACAAAGGAGGAATTAACTACTTGGATGTAGATATTTATCATCTAAGAAAATTTCAGCGTTCTAACCATAATACTTGTATTAACCAGAAACCACTGGTGCATGTAGGTGATTGTGTTAAGGAAGGTGATGTGATAGCTGATGGTCCTGCTATTAATAACGGTGAATTGGCACTTGGCCAAAACTTGCTAGTCGCTTTTATGTCTTGGCAAGGTTATAATTTTGAAGACTCAATCATTATTTCTAGTGAAGTTGTTAAAAAAGATCTATTTACTTCTATTCATATAGAAGAATTTGAATGTGTTGTACATGACACTCCTTTAGGGTCGGAAAAAATAACTCGTGCCATACCCGGTGTTAATGAAGAAAATCTTTATCACTTGGATGATAGTGGTATAGTAAAGGTTGGTACAAGAGTTGGTCCAGGTTATATTTTGGTGGGGAAAGTTACACCTAAGCATTCTCTTTCATTGCCTCCTGAGACAAAATTGTTAATGACAATTTTTGGTGAAAAGTCATTTGATTGTGTGGATTCCTCTTTATATACATCTCCAGATATTGAAGGGATAGTAATTGATGTGCAGGTCTTTACACGCAGAGGGGAAGAAGAAAACGAAAGGGCATTTCTTATTAAACAAAAAGAGGCAAACGACTTTGAGAAAGAACGAGACCATATAATCAATGTTATTAATCAATATTTCTATGATGAATTAAGAAAAATTCTTATTAATTCTGGCTCTCAAGATCGAGAAAGTATTAATTTTATTGAACGTGAGGGATGGTGGGATATAGGATTGAAAAACCAATCTATTTCTAAGCAAGTTGAGAGCTTAAAAAAAGATTTTGATGAAAAAGTATCACATGCGATAGCAAACTTTAAGCGAAAAGTAGAAAAATTGCATGAAGGCTATGATCTGCCTCAAGGTGTGTCGATGTCAGTAAAAGTTTTTATTGCTGTAAAACATAGTTTGCAGCCAGGGGATAAAATGGCTGGTAGACATGGAAATAAAGGTGTGATTTCTCGAGTTGTTCCAGTAGAAGATATGCCTTATTTAGAAGATGGTACTCCTATTGATATTATTCTTAACCCTCTTGGCGTTCCTTCGCGAATGAATGTAGGTCAAATATTGGAAACGCATGTAGGTTGGGCTTGTAAAAAATTAGGAGAAAAAGTAGGCAATATTCTTGATGAGATCAATAAAATCAAACGTGCTTTTTGTGAGGCAATTAGATCTCTCAGTGATGATGATTTTGAAAAATTTGCAGCATTATATCTTGATAATAAAAAATTTGAGGATATTAATGATGATGAAATAACGGCTTCTATTTTAGATACGCCTAATAAGGATAAATTAAATAATGAATTGACTACATTAGTAGAGAATTATTTCAACTCTTGTAAAGATGCACACAGTAGTTTACGTCACTTCCTGATTGAGGTTTATAGTTGTGGCAGTAATTTATCTATTTGTAATAACATTCGCGATATTAATGATAATCACCTCATTGAATTTGCGTATAAGTTGCGTGATGGCATTCCTGTTACTGCACCTGTATTTGAAGGTCCAAAAGATGAACAAATAGTAAAGCTATTTGAACTTGCTGGATTGGATAACTCTGGGCAAGTTGTATTATATGATGGTTGCTCGGGTGAGAAGTTTGATCGCAAAGTTACAGTTGGTTACATGTACATGCTTAAGTTGCATCACTTAGTAGATGGTAAAATTCATGCGCGTTCAGTAGGACCTTATAGTTTGGTTACTCAACAACCTCTTGGAGGAAAGTCTCATTTTGGTGGTCAGCGTTTTGGTGAAATGGAATGTTGGGCATTGCAAGCCTATGGTGCTGCTTACACTTTGCAGGAAATGTTAACTGTGAAGTCTGATGATATTAATGGCAGGGTTAAGATTTATGAATCGGTAATAAAAGGTGACAGTAACTTTGAATGTGGAATTCCTGAATCCTTTAATGTCATGATAAAAGAGTTGCGTTCTTTGTGTTTTAATGTGGATTTGAAGCAAAATTACATAGTAATTGAAGATATATCTCACACTAATATCGCACAATCTTTTAATGAGGTTAGCATTTCCATTGCTAGCCCTGAAAGTATTAAACGTATGTCTTATGGAGAGATAACAGATGTTTCAACTGCAAACTACCGTACATTCAAAGTTGAGAAAGGTGGATTATTTTGTCCTAAAATTTTTGGTCCTGTCAATGATGATGAATGTTTATGTGGAAAGTACAAAAAAAGAAGACATAGGGGCCGTATATGCGAAAAATGTGGAGTAGAAGTTACATCTTCTAAAGTAAGAAGAGAAAGAATGGGTCATATAGAGCTTGCATCTCCTGTTGCTCATATATGGTTTTTGAAGTCACTTCCTTCAAGAATTGGAGCATTATTAGATATGTCTCTTAGAGATATCGAAAGTATTTTGTATAGTGATAATTATGTTGTAATAGATCCTCTTGTTTCCTCTTTTGAAAAAGGTGAAATTATTAGTGAGAAAGCTTATAATGAAGCTAAAGATAGCTATGGGGTCGATAGCTTTATAGCTATGCAAGGTGTTGAAGCTATAAGAGAATTGCTAATACGCCTTGATTTACATGAAATTAGGAAGAATTTAAGACAGGAGTTAGAGTCTGTTGCTTCTGAAATGAGAAGAAAGAAAATTATAAAGAGATTACGTATTGTTGAAAATTTTATCAAGTCTGGAAACAGACCTGAGTGGATGATACTTACAGCTATACCTATTTTACCACCTGACTTGCGTCCCTTGGTATCCCTTGAAAGTGGTCGACCTGCAGTTTCTGATTTAAATCATCATTATAGAACTATTATTAATAGAAATAATAGATTGAGAAAATTGTTAAGTTTAAATCCTCCTGAGATTATGATTCGTAATGAGAAAAGAATGTTACAAGAGGCAGTTGATTCTCTTTTTGATAATAGTCGTCGTAATGCTCTGGTAAATAAAGCTGGCGCTACTGGATATAAAAAGTCTATTAGCGATATGCTGAAAGGAAAGCAAGGTCGTTTCCGTCAGAATCTTTTAGGAAAAAGGGTAGATTACTCTGGACGTTCTGTAATAGTTGTTGGTCCAACTTTGAAACTAAATCAGTGTGGATTACCGAAAAGAATGGCTCTTGAGTTATTCAAACCTTTTGTTTACTCAAGGCTTAAAATATATGGAATGGCTCCAACTATTAAATTTGCTAGTAAGTTAATAAGAGCAGAAAAGCCAGAAGTCTGGGATATGCTTGAAGAAGTAATAAAAGAGCATCCTGTTTTGCTAAATAGAGCGCCTACGCTACATAGGCTTGGTATTCAGGCTTTTGAGCCAGTCCTTATTGAAGGTAAAGCAATACAGCTTCATCCACTTGTTTGTACAGCATTTAACGCTGACTTTGATGGTGATCAAATGGCGGTACATGTGCCAATTTCATTGGAAGCTCAACTTGAAGCTAGAGTGTTGATGATGTCAATTAATAACGTTTTAAGTCCTTCTAATGGAAGACCGATTATAGTTCCTAGTAAAGATATAGTGCTTGGTATATACTACCTAACTTTACAGCAACTTAAGGAGGATGATTTACCACTTTTCTGTGCCTTTTGTGAAGTTGAGCATTCCTTAAACAACGGTACTCTACATATTCATTCTCATATAAAGTACAAAATGGAATACATCAATAGCGATGGAAACATTCAGTATAAAACTATTTTTACAACTCCTGGACGTTTAATATTATGGCAGATTTTTCCTAAACATAAGAATCTAAGCTTCGATTTAATAAATCAGGTATTAACAGTTAAGGAAATAACTAGCATTGTTGATTTAGTATATCGTAGCTGCGGTCAAAGTGCTACAGTGGTATTTTCTGATAAATTGATGACACTTGGCTTTGAGTATGCTACATTTTCCGGTACTTCTTTTAGTCGTTGCGATATGGTCATACCTGAAACTAAAGCTACACACGTTGATTATACAAGGGGTGAAATTAAGAAATTTTCTGCACAGTATCAAGACGGACTAATCACTAAAAGTGAGAGGTATAATAAAGTTATAGATGAGTGGTCTAAGTGCACAGATATAATAGCGAATGATATGTTAAAAGCGATATCTCTGTATGATGAAAATAGTAAGTACAATTCAATATATATGATGGTTAGCTCCGGTGCAAGAGGTTCTACTTCCCAGATGAAGCAGTTAGCAGGAATGCGAGGGTTAATGACCAAACCTTCTGGTGAAATTATAGAAACACCTATAATTTCTAATTTTCGCGAAGGATTAAATGTATTTGAATACTTTAATTCTACTCACGGTGCGCGTAAAGGTTTAGCTGATACTGCACTTAAAACTGCAAACTCTGGATACTTAACTCGTCGCTTGGTTGATGTATCTCAAAATTGCATAGTTACAAAACATGACTGTAAAACGAAAAATGGCCTTATTGTAAGAGCTATAGTTGAAGGTAGTACTATAGTTGCATCTCTAGAGAGTGTTGTACTGGGTAGAACAGCTGCAAATGATATATATAACCCAGTAACCAAAGAGTTATTATTAAAAGCAGGAGAACTAATTGATGAAGATAAAGTAAAGCAAATCAACATTGCAGGTCTTGATGCTATAAAAATTAGATCGCCTTTAACTTGTGAAATAAGTCCTGGTGTGTGTTCTTTGTGTTATGGAAGAGACCTTGCAACTGGTAAAATTGTTTCAATAGGTGAAGCAGTTGGTGTTATCGCTGCTCAATCTGTTGGAGAGCCAGGTACTCAGTTAACGATGCGTACTTTCCATATAGGTGGGGTAATGACTAGAGGTGTTGAATCCTCAAATATTATAGCTTCTATTAATGCTAGAATAAAACTAAACAATAGTAATATAATTATAGATAAAAACGGAAATAAAATTGTGATAAGCCGTTCCTGTGAAGTCGTTTTAATTGATAGCCTTGGTAGTGAAAAATTGAAGCACAGTGTGCCTTATGGTGCTAAACTTTATGTAAATGAGGGTGAGTTAGTAAAAATTGGTGATAAAGTTGCGGAATGGGATCCGTATACACTACCTATTATTACGGAAAAGAGTGGTACAATATCTTACCAGGATTTAAAAGATGGAATTTCAATCACTGAAGTGATGGATGAATCTACAGGAATATCAAATAGAGTAGTAAAAGATTGGAAATTGCACTCTGGTGTAGCTAATTTACGTCCTCGTATTGCACTGCTTGATGATAATGAAAAAGTAATAACACTTTCAAGTGGTGTGGAAGCATGTTACTTTATACCAGTTGGTGCAGTGCTTAATGTACAGGATGGCCAAAAGGTTCATGCAGGTGATGTTATCACAAGAACGCCGAGAGAGTCAGTTAGAACTCGTGATATTACTGGTGGCTTGCCTAAGGTTATAGAATTATTTGAAGCACGTCGTCCTAAAGAGCATGCTATCGTTAGTGAAATAGATGGCTATGTAACGTTCTCTGAAAAAGACCGTAGAGGAAAACGCAGTATAGTAATTAAACCTTTAGATGAGCAAGCTTCTCCAGTTGAGTATTTAGTATCAAGAAGTAAGCATGTAATAGTCAATGAAGGTGATTTTGTGCGTAAAGGTGATTTATTGATGGATGGCGATCCTGATCTTCATGATATTCTACGTGTGCTTGGGTTAGAAGCGTTAGCACACTATATGATTTCTGAAATACAGCAAGTTTATAGATTGCAAGGTGTGCGCATAGATAACAAGCATTTAGAAGTGATCTTAAAGCAAATGCTACAAAAAGTAGAAATTACCGATCCTGGTGATACTATGTACTTAATTGGAGAAAATATCGACAGGCTGGAAATTGATAGAGAAAATGATGCTATGAATAACTCTGGAAAACGACCTGCTCATTATCTTCCTATTCTGCAGGGAATTACTAGAGCAAGCCTTGAAACTAATTCCTTTATTTCTGCTGCCTCTTTCCAAGAAACAACAAAAGTACTTACGGAAGCAGCATTTTGTGGAAAGAGTGATCCTTTGAGTGGGTTAAAAGAAAATGTTATAGTAGGAAGATTAATTCCTGCTGGTACGGGTTTGGTTATGAATAAGGTGAAAGCACTTTCGCTTTGTGAAAATATAGATAAATATGAAAAATATTTTGATATTGAGACTTATGACGAAAAATTGCTGAGTGATAATAGTTATCAATTACATTCTGATGAAGAAGAGAGTGTGGTGGTATCGCACTATGATCAGTCAAGTTGAATATAGCTAATGAGGTAGTATGTTTAATCTGTTTTTAACTAAAAAAATCAATTATATTTTCTTTCACCTCTGTGCTGTCTATTATGTTATTTACTCTTACACGAAATTCAGATGAGTTTTGAAGCCCGCTACTGTACCATCCTATATGTTTGCGGGCCATCTTTATTCCTGTATCGCTTCCATAGTACTCAAGAATATTGTCATAATGCTTGAGTATTATGCTTAATCTCTCTGAGGCTGTTGGCTCAGAAACTTTATTTCCACTCAAAAAGTTTATTGCTTGATTAATCAGCCAAGGTTTGCCGTAAGCACCACGACCTATCATTACTCCATCTGCTCCAGATTCTTTAAGTGCACTTTGAACATCATTCAAACTCTTAATATCTCCATTTACTATAACTGGAATTTTTACCTGCTCTTTAACATTTCTAACGAATTTCCAATCTGCTTGACCATTGTAAAGCTGTGCCCTTGTCCTTCCATGTACAGTAATCATCTTTGCTCCCAAATCTTCTGCAATTTTTGCCAAGCGCGGAGCATTACGATTTTCGTCATTCCATCCAGTACGCATTTTTACTGTAACTGGCACACTCACTGCCTTGACTACAGCTTCTATTATCTCAGCAGCCTTTTTTTCATCACGCATAAGTGCTGACCCTGCGTAACCGTTTACAACTTTTTTAACTGGACAACCAAAATTTATATCTATGATTTTTGCACCCATGCCCTCATTTAACTTTGCAGCTTCCGCCATAACATCAGGCTCACAACCAGCAAGTTGTACAGCGGTTAGTTCATCGACTTTTGCTTTTTGCATGCTCTGGCGAGTTTGCATGATCATAGCTCTGCTTGCAATCATTTCTGAGACTAGCAAACTTGCACCAAGTTTCTTTACAATACTCCTAAATGGATAGTCAGTCACTCCAGACATTGGCGCTAAAATAACTGGAGAATCAATAGTTAGATTTCCTACTTGGAGAGACACAGGCTTTCTAGTTGCTAAAAAATGCATTTTTGACACTGTTATAAGCTGTTATTATAACATCTTGCACAAATGAACTTGTGGCAGGTTGTGTTTCCTCTTTCTTACTATCTTCAAGACTAAGCTGCTGTAGAGCATCATGTAAAATTCCACCTTCAGCAATAGCTTCTTTCCACTCTTCGTCCTCCATAAGTGCTTTTGTAAACTCTCTTCTTTTCTTTTGCAATTGTTCTGAACTAGGTTTGTATTTTGATAACTCTCTGTCAATTTCATCAAATGATTTATCCTCGTTGAACATTTGCGTAATCCTATGAGCATTTTCTAAAGCAAACACTCCACAATTACAGCCATCTTTTTGCTGCTTAGTTGGTGAGCTTCTTATGTTGTCATCATTTCCTATCTCCAACGTTTCCTGCAATATACTCACTATATAATTGCCATCAATTTGCTTACTAACTAATTTGTTTTTGTGTTTTCTTGCGCAATTTAATGTTTCTTGAACATCATCTTTTTTTTCCTTAAGGATGACATTGTCTGGATTATTTTCTTTTTCCCTTATCAAATCTCCGATTTCATTGTCTAAAGGCTCCACACATTCCGCAGTAATCTCATTAGCAAGACTTATATTATCTTTTATTGTTCCATCAATCTTATTTGGTAATTGAGTGCCAAATGAGTCACAATAGTAAGCTCTAAATTGTTTATTTGTTGATTCATATGTACCGACTAATGTTACCCAATGATAATTTCCTATATTAACAACTGCAGTAAATGTTTTTTTTGAGTTTTCCCGCTTTACTTCATTTTTGTACTCTTTTAACCTTTCATTTAATGAGTTTACATCTCCAGGAATAGAGAAAAATACATTATTCGTGGAGGATTCTGAATATCCATATTTCACTCTTGCAATATGCGCAATATCATGCTGCCGCAACAAGTAATCATATTTTTTGAGATTTGTCTGATGCATAAGAGTTTGTAAATCTCCATGAAACTCTTTGCCACCCAAACCACTATCTCCTGAAGCATTAGAATTTCTACGACTATTGTTACTTGAGGCAGGTTCACTTCCTGGTGCAATACCACTATCTGTAGATGGAGAATAGGAATTTCTACGTACCCTCTTATCCGAATCATTTGTTTGTCTTGATATAGTATCTAGTCCACTATCCAGTGATTTACTTCTTGTGAGTTTTTGCTCTTTTGGACTCTTTTCTTCCTTTACAGTTCCTTTTTCATCAACATAACCTTTTACCAAGTAAAATAAAGGTTCAATAACCATCTTGTATGTCGCTGCAAACACTATTCCCATTAAGATCCAAGCTATAGGGTTGGAGATGAGCATAGCAAGTGGTAAGGTTAAGAGGAAAGATCCCATTATCAATCCCAAACAGCCAATGGTAAATGTAGTCGCCAAATATATACAAAAAGCGTAGACAGCAAATCTTCCACTAGCCTTAAGTTTAGTGAAGTGAGTACTCTCTTTAGATTTATTGTATCTTTCTATGATGGCTAACATATTATATTTCAAGTTTATCAATTCTAGCAAATTATGAAGGTAAAATCAATATTAGCATTTATATGTAAAAATATTGAGCATTCAAAGCTTTTGAAGTAGAGTAATGATGTTAGTAATAGCACAACATATGAATGATATAGAACATATACGCAAAAACCCTAAAGGATTTGAAAAAGCAATAAAAAGCAGAGGGGTGAAAGAATTTACTACAGAAGAAATATTAGAGATAGACCATAAAAAAAGATTACTGACTACTAAATTGCAAGCTTTAAATAAGCAACGAAACGAGGTCACGGAAGAAATAAAGAGGCTTAAAATGAACAAAAGCCCATGTGAAGAACAAGTAAAGTTATCAAAAAGCATCACAAGTGAGATAGAGACAATCAGCCTCAAGGAGCAAACAGAAAAAAATAAGTTAGTGGATATTTTATCTAACTTACCAAATATTTCTGCACAAAATGTACCAATAGGTGAAGATGAGAGCTCCAACGTAGAAATCAGAAAATATGGAGAAAAAAGGCAATTTAGTTTTATGCCAAAATTTCATTATGAACTCGGAGAAAGGTTAGGCTTGATGGCTTTTGAGCAAGCAGCAAAAATTTCTGGATCAAGGTTTACAATATTAAAAGGACAATTAGCTAAGCTTGGACGAGCATTAATAAATTTTATGCTGGAAACACATGTTAATGAATTTGCCTATACTGAGGTTTATCACCCAGCCTTGGTGAAAAACGAGGCGATGTATAACGTTGGTCAGCTACCAAAATTTTCTGATGACTCATATTTAACTACCGATAAATTAAGATTAATTCCCACAAGTGAAGTAGTTTTAACAAATTTAGTTGCTGACAAAATAATAGAAGAAAAAGAACTGCCTATTCGTTTTACTGCATATTCAGAATGTTTTCGTAAAGAAGCTGGCAGTGCAGGACGAGATACAAGAGGTATGATAAGGCAACACCAATTTGGTAAAGTGGAATTAGTAAGCATCACAACTGAAGACCAGTCAAATGATGAGCTTGAACGCATGACAAATGCTGCTGAGGAAATATTAAAAAAATTAGAACTACCGTATAGAATAATGCTGCTTTGTAGTGGTGATATGGGCTTTGCTGCACAAAAGACTTATGATATAGAGGTATGGTTACCTGAGCAAAATAAGTACAGAGAAATATCAAGCTGCTCAAATTGCGGTACGTTCCAGGCAAGAAGAATGAACACTAAATACTTCTTAGAAACTGACAGAAAAACAAAAAAATACGTTCACACTTTAAACGGCTCAGCTTTAGCCATAGGAAGAACAATTGTTGCCATAATGGAGAACTATCAAAATTCCGATGGGTCAGTTACAATACCAAACGTGTTGCAAAGATACATGAGTAATGATACTGTTATAAGCAAACAATAATTTTGACATATAGAAAAGCGAGGAAATAAAGATGAAGGTTTTGGTTATAGGTTCTGGTGGGCGTGAGCATGCTTTACTTTGGGCTTTAAAGAAGTCTCCTACCTTGACTAAGTTATATGTTACTCCTGGTCGCCCGGCCATGGAGAATTTTGGAGTTCTTGTGAATATAGATATTCAAGATTCAGTGGATGTTACACAATTTTGCAAGAAAGAAAATATAGAGCTAGTGATTATTGGTCCAGAGCAGCCGATAATTAATGGCCTTGCTGATGATTTAACTGCGGAGGGGATAAACGTTTTTGCTCCAAGTCAAGCAGCTGCAAAACTTGAGGCATCAAAGTCTTTTACGAAGGAACTATGTAAACAATATGGTATACCGACCGCCAAGTATGAACGTTTTATTGATGAAAGGTTAGCTAAAAATTTTGTCTGTAGTAATAAAATAAAATTTCCGCTTGTAATTAAAGCAAATGGAATTGCAGCAGGGAAAGGCGTCATAATATGCCACACAGAAAATGAAGCTTTTTCAGCAATAGATTCAATGCTAGTGGAGAAAAATCTTGGTGAGTCAGGTGAAGAAATAATCATAGAAGAGTTTTTAATTGGAGAGGAAGTAAGTTTTTTTGCTCTTATTGATGGGTTGAAGGTAGTAACCCTTGGGTGTGCAAAAGATTACAAGAGAGTTGGTGAAAATAACGAGGGACAAAATACTGGAGGCATGGGGTCATACTCATCACCTTCGATTATAAGTAAGGAGATGGAGCAAAAAATTATTCAAAAAATAATATATCCTACAATTCAAGCACTGACTAACATGGGAACATCCTATAAAGGCGTACTCTTTGCTGGTTTAATGATTTGCAAAGATAGTCCAAAGCTTCTTGAGTATAATGTTAGGTTTGGGGATCCGGAAATACAATCTATTTTACCTAGACTTGATCCAAATTGTGATTTGTTAAAGTTGATGTTGTCAGTTGCAGAAGGCAAGTTAAATACAAAAATGGTGGAGTTTAATCACAAAACTACAGTTTGTGTAGTTGTTGCAAGTAAAGGCTATCCTGGTGATTATCAAAAAGGAGAGGTAATTAAAGGATTGGATAAAATTGAAAACATTCCTGGTGTGCTAGTTTTTCATGCTGGTACTAAGTTGGATGAAAGTGGTAATTGGATTTCCGATGGCGGAAGAGTGCTAAATATAGTAGGAGAAGGAAACACTGTGGAAGAAGCTAAAAGTAAAGTGTACTCAGCGTTAAATTTTCTAGAATGGTCAGGTGGGTTCTTCAGGTATGATATTGGTAGTTAATTTAGCTCATGCAGAAACAAAAAAAGTCACTTTGTAAGCAGTAAACTAAAGAAAAACATGATATCTGTTCAGATTCATGTGAAACCAGTGCTTCTTTTCTTGTCATGAAAGTAGCTGACACTGGGATCCAGGTTGATGAAAGCACACTAGCATAGAAAGTGGTTACAACGTTTTCGATGAGATTATATGGAAAACTGGATTCCAGTGTCAAGCACTGGAATGACACCCTCTATTATGCAAATTACCTGCTAATTGCAATGTTCGTACAGATGTGGGTCACGCGCTAGAATAACACCCTTGGTGGTAACAACTAAAGAAAAATATCAACTAGGTTTATAGTATACCACTACTGTTTTTGCAATTTTGTCATAAAATGTTTGTTTGTGCTGGTCGAATATTGTAAACATTAAAACTGAGGTTAGTACAATAAAAAAACATCCAGAAACATAATCAGGCAGAGGATAAGATAGCAAATTACAAATAGTCCACATGCCGTCCTTAAAAAAATATCTTCTTATTGCTTGTTTTAGAGTAACATTTTTAAATGTGTTTGAATCTTTTATATATATTCCGTACAGTAATTTCCCTGGAGTGCCACCAAATCTTATTGTCATTAGCATATTAAAAATTATATATATTGGTAGTATCACCATAAAAACTGTCATGCGGATAACTATCTTGTAAGTATTGTCTGCATTGTTGTATGATGTAGATGAATGATGTAGAGAATATAGAAAAAATAATATAATAAAGGCTATTATTACCCATAAAACACAATCAATTACAGATGCGAAGTCTCGCCTAAACATCCCTGCATAACTTATTTTAGTATCCATACACTTTCCATATTTTGCAGTGCTATAACCAGTATAAAAGTTCATTATTAAATAACCGTAAATATGCTATTTTAGCAACATTGACCCACTTTATTATTTGAATTAACATTAAATCATTTACAGTTAAGGAAGTTATGTCAATATCAGTCACAGTTGCGTATGGTGATGGTATCGGACCAGAAATTATGGAAGCGGTGCTGTCGATATTGCGTGAAGCGAAAGCAAAGATCTCAATAGATATTATTGAAATAGGGGAGCGTGTTTATAGTAAGGAATGGTCTCATGGAATTTCTCCGAGTGGTTGGGAATCTATCGAAAGGACAAAGATATTACTCAAATCTCCAACAACAACCCCTCAAGGTAAAGGGCACAAAAGCTTAAACGTTGCACTCAGAAAGAACTTAGGGCTGTATGCAAACATTAGACCATGCATTTCGTATCACCCTGTTATAGAAAATAAATTCGATAAATTTGATGTTGTTGTAATACGTGAAAATGAAGAGGACGTTTATACGGGAATAGAGCATAGGCTCACTGGTGACTCGTACCAATGCACTAAAATTATTACTAGATCTGGTTCAGAAAAAATATGCAGGTACGCTTTTGAATATGCGAAAAAACATAACAGAAAAAAAGTAACTTGCCTGACTAAAGACAACATAATGAAAATGACTGACGGCGCTTTTCATGCAGCGTTTGATCGTATTGCAAAAGAATACCCAAATATAAAGATAGAACATTATATAGTTGATATTGGAATGGCAAAAGTTGCTACAGAGCCCGAGAATTTCGATGTTATAGTAACTGAAAATCTATATGGCGACATATTATCAGACATAGTGGCACAAACCTCAGGTTCTGTAGGGCTTGCAGGAAGTAGCAATATAGGTAATGAATATGCAATGTTTGAAGCAGTGCACGGTTCTGCTCCTGATATTGCAGGAAAAAACATGGCTAATCCTTCTGGTCTTTTAAATGCCGCAGTACATATGTTGGTCTATATTGGTCAAGTGAGTACTGCAAAACTAATCTATGATGCATGGCTGAAGACTTTGGAGGATGGAATACACACTGCCGATTTATATAAGAAGAAAAGGAGTAAGCAGAAAGTTGGTACCAAAGAATTTGCAAAAGCTGTTATAGATAATCTAGGGAAAAAACCCACAACGTTATCTGAGCTTATAATTAGCAGTGATTCGGATAGTAAAATAAATAAAGTACAAGACAATTACGAACAAGATTACAAAGTTAAAAAGCTAGTGGGTAGTGATATAACGCTTGCCTGGGATAAATCCAACAATTTTGATCAAATAGTTAGGTTATTTGAATCGAGTAATCTGAAAATGATAGCAATATACTCAAAAGGACTTGCAATTTGGCCAGGAGGATCAAAGTCTTCAAGTGACCAAATAACCTGCAGGTTCATTGCAAATAATGAAATTACAAATAGTGATGTGAATAACTTGCTAGTCAAATTTGAGGAACATAATTTTGATGTGGTGAGAATGGATAAGTTGTATTTGTATGATGGGAAAGGGGGTTTCTTCTCTTAGTGGTTGCTTGATATTTTTATGCTTTTGTGAAACATTAAATATATTATACTAATAGTATCGTGTATTTATGTGAGGTGTAGTAATGAGTCAACATTTTAAGTTAACTGGTCAGGAGTTTTATGATAATAATGATCTGTTTAACGTACTAGAGATAAAAGCTGAACAAATTGTAGGTAAGGATTATCAAGCTCTTAGCAAGTTTCTGGAAAAACAATATAATAAATTGATACTTGTAAACCATCCTGACAAAGGTGGAGACAAAAATAGATTTGATCAGATTTATAAAGCTTATCAAGATCTAAAAAAGTACATTGAACCTTTGGAATCAGGAAATCCTTGTGTTAAAGTCAGTGTTGTTGCTGAAAGTAATGGACGTTTAACGGCAAGAGAGTTTCACTATAGGAGAAAGTTGTTTAACGAGCTAAAAATCAGTGAGGAAGAAGCTGTAGGTAAAGATTTTGATGGGTTGATTGCTATACTAAAAAGAAATGATTGTTCGTTTGGAGAAGACCTAAAAAGCTATAATGAACTTCAAGCTCAAATAGAGAGGATTTTGCTAAATCCAAATTTAGATAATTCTCAGAAGAGTGTACAAAGTGCAAAGTTAATGCAAGAGTTATATCAATATATAGCAAAGCCAAGCATACAATTATTCAATTATATTACTCCTCTAAAAGAAAAGAGAAGCCTAATTGAAGAAGATAAAAAGACATTAGCATTGAAATTTATAGAGCGCAAAAATGCTCTAATGTTAGTACCAAAAATAAGTTTTCTGCCTTTAGCTATATTAACTACAATTACTATAGGTTGCTATTTTTCATGGTGGATCATAGCACTTAATATCATTATTAATAACGCCTCTCGTTTATTAGTAGGTCATTATATGAAAAAGTATGCCAATTCAGAAATTTCTATTGATGAATTCATAAGTAAGATGAGCTATATCGAGCTAAGCAGTAAATTTCTTATCAACTATCCTTTAGCTGCTTTTTCTGTTTATTTAGTTACAATAAATTTCATTGCTAATGGATTAACTGTTGGTGGAGCTGTACTTGGTTCACTATTGTTATTGGCAGTATTAATTGAAATGTTAGCTCCTGTTTTCTCAAAAGGCTGTGAAATATATGCTGAAAAGCACGCAAAAGATTTATTAGAGGAAGATCCAAGAGATAGAGTACAAAAGGAAACTAATCTGTTAGGACGGTATGATCCACGAAGGCTATTAATGCCGATAATTATGCCTCTTGTTAGAAAGTGTTTTGCAGAAGTGGCAAGCGAATTTGCTGAAAGGAATTTTGATGAGGTAAAAACTGATATGTCTGATGTTAATACTGAAGGACTATCTAATCCTCAAGCAATTGAATTTGCACAGCAAACAGTATAGTATAAGCTTTTAGCTCTATGCATGGACTCAAAAAAAGTAGAATTAATATTTGAAAAATTTCAACAGTCAAATCCTGCGCCAAAAATAGAGCTAAATTATACCAATCATTTTACGTTATTAGTTGCAATAGTTCTGTCAGCGCGGACGACCGATATAAGTGTTAATAAAATTACAAAGGAGCTATTTAGTATCGCTGATACGCCAGAAAAAATGTTGAATCTTGGGCAAAGTGAGCTGAGAAAATACATAAGCAGTATCAACTATGTTTTTTAAAAAATTTTTTATTGTGTAATTTTGCAACTTGATCCAATCATGTAGGTAATAAAAATCCATTCGTCATAGGAATAGAATTTTATGTCAAACAGCTATTGCCTGCTTAAGCCAATGAATATGTGAATAAGTACTTTAAGTTTGTGTGGACGTACTTATTCACAATATTCATTGTCAGTTGCTACTGTGTGAAGCAATTGCTGCTTTAAGTCTTGCATTAGCAATTACTATAATTTTACGCATAAGAGCTGTTATAGCCACCATCTTCTTCTTACCACTTTCAACAAGCTTAGAATAAAAGGCACCAAGTACAGATTTTGACTTTGTAACAGCTATGGCTGATATGAAGAGCTTTGAACGAACATTACTTCTACCGCCCATAATCCTTCGGTAACCAACAGCTTTACCACTTTCCTTAGGATGAGGTGCTACTCCGGCAAGACTTGCTACTTCTTTTCTACTTAAGTAGCCAAGCTCTGGCATTAAACACAAAAAATCTTGTGATAACTTTTTGCCTATTCCAGGAACTGTTTTAAGGATTTTTTGACGTTGTTGTAGCTCATGGCTTTCATCAATAATTTTTTGTATAGTGTCATTGAGTTCGTTTATTTGATTATTGAAAAATTCAATGGTCTTCTGGCAACTTTCCTTTATATGGTCATTTTCAGGAGCTTCCAGTCTACACTTTTCCTGAGTTCTCATTTGCGTAATGTCATCACGACGTTGACACAGTGCAGCTAGAGTTGATTGTTCTTTTGAAGTAGGTACAAATAGAGAGAGAGTTTTATGGCGTTCACATCCGTATTGAGCAAGAGCCATCGCATCTGATTTATCAGACTTTGCTAAAGTTCCGTGAGACAAGATAAAACTTTTTACTTTTCGAGTATTTGCTTGATGTACTGCAATATTCTTGCCAACAAGAAAATGTGATAAACCAAGCTCATATTTGCCTGTATTTTCTAAAGTTACCAAAGAATTAGGTAGAATATCTGAAAACTTTTTAAACAACAGTTGCCAACCATCAGCATTATTGTCGAACTTGATAATGTTATTTTGGTTGTAAACTGCAGCAACATTTTTAAATTTTCCGATGTCAATGCCAATAAAATTTTGATAAGATGTAACCATAATAAATCTCGATAGTTTTAGTTAATTTAAGATTGTAAACGGGCGTATATATATTTCCCAAACAACTATTCAAACGTATCGAGAGATAGGGCTAGTGTACCTTGATACAAACGGTTGTAATACCAATTGGTTTTCGGTCGCACACGCCCGTGATAACTCTATTCCTATAGTGAGTAGAGTTATCTTCCCTCTTACTTCATTTATATCATGTTTTTAACTTACAATTGGTTTATATAATTCCAAAGCAAAAAATATAATCGGGCTCAGCAAAATATTGATTGAGAGGTACAATAGCAAAGTGCCTACTAATTTCGATGATTTGGTATCTTTACCAGGGGTTGGGAGAAAGAGCGCTAATGTGTTCTTAAATTCAGGGCTTGGTATTCCAACATTGGCAATTGATACTCATGTTTTTAGAGTAAGCAATAGAGTTGGGCTTGTGAAAGAAAAAGATATATTTAAAACAGAGCAATCTCTTTTGAATGTGGTTCCAAAAAAATACCTGCTTTATGCTCATCATTGGCTAGTTTTACACGGTAGATACATTTGCAAGGCACAAAAACCTTTGTGTGAAACATGCATAATTCATGATTTATGTGAGTTTGAATGCAAGAGGTTAGTATCTCTTCTTTTTTAATTCAAGTAGCTCACAGAGGTGAAAAAGATTACTTTACACATTTTTCCATTTTCCTTATCATAAGACTGAAGGTATTTTATTATCTTCAATCTGTGCAGATTAAACGACAAAAGTATTATACAGTTGGCGTCTTATTTTTAATTTTTTGCACTACGTGCACCTTATGTCTTCACAATATTTCTAGGTTTTTACCTACATAAGCTGAAACGAGCTTATAAAACGTTTAAGACAGTATAGAACGCCAATTTTCAGGATTAGAGAGTAACAACTAGCTAACGTGAGAGATCTTTTGCCTGGTTGGAAAAATGTAGGCGACTTTGGAAAAATTGCGAGCGTAAACTTAATACTAGCCTACAAATTTGCTTTTACTTCTTTCCTCCTCAAAAGATTATGAACAGGTTCTAAGAGATAAGAAATATAAACCAAAAAGCCATTGGATGACAAAGTTAATGCTTTTTTAGTTTTAATGGTTTATATTTTATTTCTATAACAGTAAAGGAATATTAAAATGGGAGATGTTTTTTCGATGTCAATGGAATCTTCTAAAGACAATAAAGATAGAAATGAACAATTTCTCATGCGAGTAGCCGCTTGGTTGGTTGATAACACTAGCTTAACTTTTGATCAAATAGCACAATGTTGCAAGTTATCCCTTGAAAAAGTACAAGACATAGCTGATGAGGAAATAGAAGTTGAAAAGTATGACCCTATTATTTCTGAAATAATTACTGAAAAAGAAATCGATAATTGCAAAAAAAATCCAAATCGTGTACCAAATTTGATTATAAAAAATATGAAAAAAAGTGCAAAGACGATTAGCTTTCTTGCCTTTGCTTCCACAGCAAGGCGTAGAGATAAACCTAATGCGATTTATTATTTGGTAAAAAAATTTCCTATCTTGAACAATAATGTGATAGCTAAGCTAGTTGGTACAACAAATTACACAGTTGAGCAGGTAAGAAATAGATCTCATCATAACATACTCAATATCAAACCTCAAGATCCTGTACTACTTGGTTTATGTAGCCAGGAAAATTTAGAAGCGGAAGTAGAAAAAGCGAAAGTAGAAGAAGAGAAGAAACAAAGATTAAAAAATATAAATAATAGCTATTGATGATTCTCAAATTCTTGTACTTTGTTAATATTAAATTGACTTGACTTGTTAGTTTTTATCAGTATAATATGAGTAAAGTATCTAGTTTAATAATAATTAAGTCTAAATACGCACTAAAAACTAGCTCAGCCTAATTTATTGTTTTATACTCACATTTTAGGTTAGTAAGCATCAATTAAAATTTTTGGAGGATTATGACAACAATCAATGAAGATGTCTTAGCAAAAGGAGAGGTTGTAGGTCAACCTGAAAAAAGCGAACAAATTCATAATGCTGACGCAGTAAAACAAATTACCAGTGAAGGTGCTGAAAAAAACAAGAAAACGTTGGACCTGAGCGAATTGAAAGAGAAAACAGCAGAAGAATTGTTAGAGCTAGCTGAAGAAAGAAAAATTTCAACTAGTGGTAAAGGCAATGGCAGGATGCTAAAACAGGAAATGATATTCAGTTTAATGAAGAAAATGAGTGAAGAAGGAGGCATAACCACAGGAAGTGGAGTAGTGGAAATATTGCCTGATGGTTTTGGTTTCTTACGTTCATCAAGTGCAAATTATGCTCCAAGTACCGATGATGTTTATATTTCCAATGGCCAAATAAAGAAGTTTAATTTACGTACAGGAGATATGGCATGTGGAGAAATAAGGCCACCTGGTGATAAGGAAAGATATTTTACTTTAACTAAGGTTCACAGTATAAACTCTACTGAAATCAGTGAATTAAGAAAGTACGTACATTTTGATAATTTGCTTCCACTTTATCCTGAAAAAAGCCTCATCCTTGGAAACAACAGTAGCGGAGATAATAAAAAAGATATAAACATGCGTGCTATAGATATAGTTACACCTCTTGGAAAAGGACAAAGAGCATTGATAGTTGCTCCACCTCGTACAGGAAAAACGATATTGCTTCAGCAAATGGCTCACTCTATAGCTACAAATCATCCTGAAATAGAACTAATAGTATTACTTATAGATGAAAGACCCGAAGAGGTGACAGATATGATACGCTCTGTAAAGGGTGAAGTGGTAAGCTCTACATTTGATGAGCCTGCCTACCGTCATGTCCAACTTGCTGAAATAGTAATAGAAAAAGCTAAAAGAATGGTTGAACACAAGAAAGATGTAGTGATTTTGCTTGATTCTATAACTCGCCTTGCACGTGCTTATAATGCAGTTATTCCTTCGTCTGGAAAGGTTCTAACCGGTGGTGTAGATTCAAATGCGCTGCAAAGACCAAAACGCTTTTTTGGAGCAGCTCGTAATATTGAAAATGGTGGTTCTTTGACAATCATCGCTACAGCCCTTATAGAAACTGGTTCAAAAATGGATGATGTTATTTTTGAAGAGTTTAAAGGCACAGGTAATGCTGAAATTATACTAGATAGAAAACTTGCTGATAAACGTATATTCCCTGCTATTGATATTACCAAATCCGGAACAAGGAAGGAAGAGCTATTAGTTGATAAGGCCATACTAAATAAAATATGGGTATTGCGTAGGATACTTAACCCTATGGGATCTGTTGAAGCAATGGAGTTTTTACGTGACAAATTACTTTTAACAAAGAGCAATGCTGACTTTTTTAACTCCATGAATCACTAAAAGTAAGCCAATTCTAATAGAGCAAAAAAGCAAAGCTCTCTTATAGCTAAAATAATTTGGATTCATCAAAATATATTAAGCTGGCAATCTGCCTTAAGTTGCTATTCCAACTTATAGCACTGATTTTGATCAAAAATTTTATGTAGTCAGTTTATTTACAATCGATTTTCCAGTGTCAGCCACTTAGATGACATCTTTTTGACTCTTAATATTAATATGTTTATACAATTGTGTACCAGTGTTGAAATGACACACTCAAAAGGGGATTGTATTTACTCTGAATCAGATGATAAATTAGATGCTTGGTAAGCGTAATTTGGAGCTTCCTGTGTAATGATTATATCATGAGCATGACTTTCTCTTAACCCTGATGAAGTAATAGTGACAAATTTGCAGTTTTTTTTCATCTCTTCTATATTACGGTTGCCAGTGTAACCCATTGCAGCTTGCAACCCACCAATTAACTGACAGATCACTCCTGAAGCTGGACCTTTAAAAGGAACTCTTGCTTCTACTCCTTGTGGGACTAAATCGAGTTTTGAATCTTGAAAATAACGGCTAGCTGACCCTCGTTTCATTGCACTAATAGATCCCATTCCTCGATATTCCTTATATGCTCTACCCTTATACATGATAATCTCACCTGGGCTTTCCTCAGTACCAGCAAAGATTGAACCTATCATCACAGTATCAGCACCAGCTGCAATAGCTTTTGCAACATCTCCCGAATATTTTATTCCACCATCAGCAATTAGTCTGACGTTTTTTGTTTTACAAACCTCTGCAATATTCTTGATCGCAGAGAATTGTGGCATACCAACGCCTGTAACTATTCTGGTAGTACAAATTGATCCTGGCCCTATTCCAACTTTCACTGTATCAACACCAGCATCAATCAACGCTTCAGCAGCCTCTGTTGTTGTGATATTTCCGCCGATTAGTTGAGTATTCGGATACATCTTTTTTATTTCCTTAATAGTACTGATAACGTTCTGGGAATGACCGTGAGCGGTATCTACAATAACCACATCAACTTCTTCTTCGATCAAAGCTTCACATCTTTCTATACCGTCTTTTTTACCAGTACCAATTGCAGCGGCAACTCTGAGTCGACCTTTACTGTCTTTACATGAATTTGGATATCTATTGTATTTTTCGATGTCTTTAACTGTGATTAGACCTATGCAACAAGAATTTTCATCAACAACCAAAAGCTTCTCTATTCTATTTGCATGCAACAATTTCATTGCTGAGGCGCTGTTTACTGCCTGCTCTCGAACTGTTACTAACTTATCTTTTGTCATTACCTCGGAAACTTTTATATTCATGTTCTGGTCTTCAATAAACCTCACATCTCGATTAGTTAAAATTCCCACTAACTTGCGTTGATCAACTACAGGAATGCCGGAATAATTATACTCTCTCATTAATGAAACTGCTTCTGCAACTGTTTTATCTGGGGAAATTGTAATTGGGTTATACACGATCCAGCTTTCATATTTTTTCACCCTTCTTACTTCTAACACTTGTTCATCTATTGATAAATTCTTATGTATGCAACCTATTCCACCATGTTGGGCAATAGCTATTGCAAAGCCTGATTCAGTGACAGTGTCCATTGCAGAGGATATGAGAGGGATATTTAGTTCTATATTATTTGTTAGATAAGTTCTTGTGTCTGCATCACGAGGCAATACATCAGAATAGGCCGGTAAGAGAAGTACATCGTCAAACGAATAACAAGCTTCCATTTTTTTCATATGCTTTATTTAAAGCTTATACGCCAATTAATGAAATTGCAATAGAGCTTTTGCAAAATTAGCCTGGATCCAGCTATTTTTAGATCAAAATAGGATAGAAGAGGTATGTAGCTCCTAATATATTTATCGCAAAATTACATTATTTGCTAGCAAACAGAACTGCTCAATAGTTAAGCTTTCTGGACGTTCGTCTCCACTCAGTTTAGCATTCTCAAGAGTAGTTGAGACATCACTAGTTATACTTTGCAAGCTATTTCTCAGCATCTTTCTTCTTTGAGCGAACACAGCACGTGTTAGCTTTGTTAAGGTTTCTAAATTTACTGCAAATCTTGGAGTGGGTAAAGGTTTTACTGTAATTACTGAAGAATATACTTTTGGTCTTGGAAAAAATTCCTTAGGTTCAATATCAAATTCCTTTTTTATGTCGCATAGTAACTGGCTTAGCACTGATAGGGAACCATAATCTTTAGAATTAGGTTCTGCTGTAATACGCTCTGCTACCTCCTTTTGGAACATTAACGTCAAATTCGTAAAAAATTTTATATTATTTAACCACTTTAAAAATAACGCTACTGAGATATTGTAAGGCAAGTTAGCAATGACTTTGACTGGACATTCTACCAGCTCTTTTTCTACAACATTAAGTGCATCTGCTTCTATAATTCTATATTTTCCCTGATGCTCATTTAGCAATTGTTCGTGATGTTTCACTAAACTACTATCTTTTTCTATAGAAAGTAGAAACTTTGGATTATACGCCAATATTTCTCTTGTTAACGCACCATACCCAGGACCAATTTCAATAACATTAAAATCTTTCAGGCTACCAGCTAAAGCAACTATTCTTTTTGTTATCTCATTCGATAAAATAAAATTTTGTCCTAGACTCTTTTTTGGCTTCAGTGAAAATTTTTTCATATGATCTTAGTATGCAGTATTTTAAAAATTAGTTGACGAAAATTCATCAATAATTGTATATTGTCAGTGTATTTAATGCCGGCTTAGCTCAATTGGTAGAGCAACTGACTTGTAATCAGTAGGTTGTCAGTTCAAGTCCGACAGCCGGCACTCTTATCCATACAAGTAAAGTTGATGTCCTTTTTAATAGTAGCAAATTGGAAAATGAATGGAACACGTTCTTCATTTGTTAACTTTATAGGCAAACTTAACAACAAGAGCAACGAAATTACCTCTAAATTAGTAATTTGCCCTCCTTTTATATCATTTCCAAGCAGTATAGAGTTGAACAATAATATTAAAATAGGAGGACAGAATTGTCATCATAAAGAGTTCGGTTCTTACACAGGTGAAATTAGTGCAGGAATGTTGAAGGAACTAGGATGTAGTTACGTAATACTTGGACATTCTGAAAGGGCTCATGAAAAAGATAGTGAAATAAAACTTAAATCGAAAACAGCAATAGAATCAGGATTACACCCAATCATCTGTGTAGGTGAAAACTCAGAAGATTATAAAAATAAAAAAACAAAAGAAGTAATAGAATATCAATGCAAAAACCGTTTGCCAACACAAGGTGAATATACCATAGCATACGAACCGATATGGGCAATAGGAACAGGAAATGTGCCAAATAATGACGCAATTGCTGAGGTGGTAGAGATAATAAAATTGTGTACTGGTAAAAAACACATTATATATGGTGGCTCAGTCAGCTCAGAAAATATAGGAAACTTGCTCAGTATTCCAAATCTATTAGGAGTTTTAATTGGTAGTGCAAGCTTAGATTTTGATCACTTTTATCAAATTATACAACAAGTCGAGAAAAAACTTTCTCTTAATTAATTCTAAAGGATAAATACTCTTATTGTTATGGTAAGGGAGTTGGCAAAATGTGTCAAGGAGTTTTCTATTGGCTAAGGTTGTGACAATAAAGTTAAGCACTGCCAAAAACTATGGAAGAAGTCATTATAATTTGTATTATATCTTTATAAAATGGTTCGCATAAGTTATCTAGAAGTGCAACTAAACAAATACAAAAATCAAAGTGTTGCGGTTTTCGGCCTTGGTAAAACTGGTTTGTCCGTTATTAATGCTCTAACAAAAAGCAGTGCAAAAATATATGCATGGGATGATAATAAAGAGCAAATAGCAAATGCAAAAAAGATATATAAAGAGTGTAACTATACTCATCCCAATGAGTATAATTGGCATGAGATAAGCACACTAATTTTGAGCCCTGGAGTGCCAATACCAACGCATTGGGTAGTAAAACTTGCAAGAAGCTTTGACTGCAAAATAAAATCAGACATTGAGCTATTTCTCGAAACTAAAACTACAAGCCAGAAGGTTGTAGGCATCACCGGAACAAATGGCAAATCAACCACCACTTCACTAATAGGGCACATATTAAAATCCACAGGGAAAAAAGTAGCTATTGGCGGGAATTTAGGTGTGCCTATTTTGGATTTAGAAAGAGATGCAGAAATTTATGTAATTGAATTCTCCTCTTTTCAATTGGAGCTAATAAATAAAATTAATGTAGACATTTCTGTATTGCTCAACATCACACCAGACCACATAGATAGACATGGAAGTATGAATAACTACATAGCAACTAAATTAAAACTGATAAACAGTAGCAAGATTGCCGTGATAGGATGTGATAACAAAATTACCGCTGATGTATTCAATAAATTCACTGGGAACAAAATTCCAATTTCAGTAACATATTCCCTGGTGTCATTCCAGCGCATGACCAGAAAAGAAAAACCATTGCCAACTACTCAGATGATAGAGGGTAGTGCAAGAGATCTAATATCATTGGCAGATAACAATTTGCTTGATTATAGTGAACAGATTACTGGTATAGATCGAAATTATCTGGATCCCAGTGTCAGCTACTTGGATGACAAAAGGAGTGCTGAGATTCAGGAGATCTCGATAAAATTAGAGAATCACAACTTATCAATGAGTGATATGAAAGTAAACCTAGTATCCAATGTAGAAAATATAGTAGCTGCACACGCTGTGTGCAAGTTACTTGGAGTAGATAGCAGCACTATTGTCAATGAAATCAAATCCTTTCCAGGGCTAAGACACAGAAATGAATTTCTTGGCAAAATACATAATGTACTTTTTATCAACGATAGCAAAGCAACCAATGCAGAATCGACCGAAAAGGCAATTTTATCTTATAAAAACATATATTGGATTGTTGGCGGAAAAAGCAAAAAAGGCGGAATAGAATCATTAAGCAAGCATTTCACCAAGATTAGAAAAGCTTTTCTTATTGGAGAATCAACTGAAG
The DNA here is from genome assembly GCF_018141665.1 of Wolbachia endosymbiont of Spodoptera picta. Classification (NCBI taxonomy): domain Bacteria; kingdom Pseudomonadati; phylum Pseudomonadota; class Alphaproteobacteria; order Rickettsiales; family Anaplasmataceae; genus Wolbachia; species Wolbachia endosymbiont of Spodoptera picta. The sequence continues at coordinate 500,808 of NZ_CP067976.1, read as the reverse complement.
TTTTTGCAAACATTATGGAGAACAAAATAGATTATATGAAGTGCTATAATCTAGAAAACGCATTTAAACTGGCTTTTGAAGAGGCCATAAATAGCAAAGAAGAAGTAGCGATATTACTTTCTCCTGCATGTTCTTCTTTTGATCAGTGGAAAAATTTTGAAGAGCGCGGTGAAGCATTTTGCAGAATGTTTGAAAATCTCAGGTACAATTATATGTGATGTTTAGTATAGTATTGTATGGAACAAAAGTTAATAGTAGATGAGCTGATTAAGGTTATTCCATTTGAAGGAATAAGTGATGCAACCTTATTGAAAGTGTGCACGAACCTTAACCTAGCCAATAGTTTTTGTAAATTTCAAAATGGAATATATAGTGCTTTGGAGTACATAGCAGAGGACTTAAATAGCTCAATAGAAACTGAACTTTGGAATTCCAATTTAGAAGATATGAAGGTAAGAGAGCGGATAAAGTTAGCTGTCCAAATACGCCTTTCAAACTATGCTAAGTTACAAAATTACAGAGAGTTTTTAAAAAATATTTTATCATTCTCTATATTACCCCAAAATACATATTTTTCTAGTAAACTCTTGTACAGAACTGTTAGCGCGATTTGGTATGGCATTCATGATCAATCAACAGATTTTAACTACTATACAAAAAGAGCAATATTAGCTGGAGTGTACTTAAGTACGATACTTTTTTTTATCAATGATTATTCAGAAGATTTTGCAGATACCCTGTCGTTTCTTGACAAACGTATCAACAATGTCATGACATTTCAAAAGTTTAAAACCCGTTTGAATAGAATGGTAAGAAACTTCTTATAGCCTCTTTACTTATACGAGTTACTCGTATTTATACCTAAAGCTGCCTTGATTTTTATGTTAAGATAATTGAACATCCACTAACAGTGAGCTTAACAAAGAACTTGATTGAAAGCAATACATTAGAAAGTAGTTTTGCTGGAAACTTGAAGTAGACAGAGTTGATACACATAAAGCTGATTCATGTACAAAAGTATCTGTTCAGATACACGACTAATGCTGTGTGATCCATAGAGGTTATTACAATAAGAATGTAAGATCAAATAGAAATTTGGATTTGCAGTAGTTTATAGACCTTATTACAATTGCAAAGGATAAATTAGTTAATCTAGGGTTAAACTACGTCTGAGTTGGATAAAACTATACAAAATGACTACTTTTAGCAGCAAACATTAGAGCAGTTTTTTCATAGTCAAAATGAGGTAGACTAAGAGTACTAACTACATAATTAACACCTGCGTTTGCTATTTCTACTAAGTATTTTACTACATCCAAGTGACCTGCTTGAGCAGCATCAAGTAAAAAGAGTGGAGCAACTATCTCCATGAGGCTTCTTTTGCCTTTTTTTGCTTGCTTAATATTTATAGCTAAAGCTTCAGGGTGTCATTTCAGTGCGTGACGCAGAGATGTACGGAGATTGAAGATCAGTGCTTGACACTGGAATCCAGAAATTTTTTGAGAACAAAAGTTATGCTAAGTTTTTGTTGGTAAGAAAGGCTGGTGTCTGGGCACTGGGATGAAAGTAGTGTGAAATGGGGCTACTTGGGGATGACAAAAAAGAATGTACTGGGATGACAAGAAATAGGGCAAATGTATAAAAATAAATATTTCTATATTCAGGAAATTGTGGACTTTAATATATCGGAATTTAGTAACTTCAATAAATTGTGATATATCTTTTACAGATTCATTCAAACTTAATTAAGTGGGAGTATTGTTAATGCGAAAAGGGTTTAATTAAAATGGTATGGCGTGTGAGGAAGACATACATCAATTGGTAGAAAGTGGATTTGATATTAACTCAAAAGATGTAAGCGGAGTCACTCTCTTGCATAAGTTTACAAAAGAAGGCGATTTAGTTGGAGTAAAATCATTATTAGAGCACGAAGCTGACTTTAATGTTGTGGACAACGAAAATAGAAATCCACTGCATTATGCTATTATGCATGGACACAAAAAAATTGCTAAACTTCTTGTTAATCAACTGACAATTAATTCTAGAGATAAAAATGGATTTACTCCACTTCACCTTGCTACACTACAAGATAACACAGAATTAATGGATTTTTTAATAACAAAAGGCGCAAAAATTAATGAAAAAGATGCTGAGAAAGGCTATACTCCTCTTCACATAGCTTCATTATACGGTTCTAAAAAGAGCGTCCAGATTTTAATTGATAGCGGAGCAAATCTTGAATGTGAAGATAACAACTTTCGTACTCCTTTATTTTTGACCATTTATCAATGTACTACACATTATGAAAGTAGAGTAGAGATTATAGAATATCTGATAAAGAAAGGTGCAAACATAGAAGCAAAAGATGCAGAAAATAATACTACGCTTTTTCTAGCAGCATATAACAACAAAATGCAACTGGTAAAGCTTATTGTAAAGCAAGCAAAAGCTAAGTTAAAAGAGTTTATTTGCACAAAAAATAAACATGGTTTTGATGCACTGGATTGCGCTATTAAGAATAATAATAGGCAAATGGTAACATTTCTTGTTTCAAAGGGAATAGAAGCAGATGACCAAGATTGTAGCGGTAACACCAGGTTACATAAAGCTAGCTATAATGGTGATACTAAAGCAGTTAAGTTCTTATTGGAGCTTAAGGTAAACGTTAATGCCGTCACTAGATGCAACAGAACTCCTCTGCTACTTGCAGCTAAAAAAGGCCATGTAGAAATTGTAAGAATGTTGTTAGCAGTAAAAGCCAATATGAATATTTGTGATCAACAAGGTTTTACACCTCTGCATCTTACTATTCAAAAGGATTATTTTGATATAGCTCAGCTATTAATAGAAAAAGGGGCAATTAATTGTAGTAATGATTATACTGCAATAGATATGTTTATTGACAAGGCTCATAGCAAAAAAAATATTGAAGAAAATTACAAAAAATTTTGTAGGTTTTTGATGCTTTACTTGAAAGAGCTACATAGTAAACACAAAGCCTTTTGTGTACTTTCAATCCTAGCTCTAAGCTTAACAATTATAGGTTTACCATTTATTTTCAAGCCTATTATTAAATATAGAGAAAGAAGTAAAATATATAAAAAAATTAGGGCTATGCTGATTTATATTTAAGTATAACAGGAGAACTAAGCTAATATATGACAATTATCTGCTCGATAAAAATGGAATTAAATGTATCCGTTTAGCAGAGTGGCAAAATAAAATAGACAAAACCATAAAAATAAATGGTGTCATGCAATTTGAGCTTCGGCATAGATCCCACATAAATTTTTTGGTACATATTTTTTCAACATTAATTTCGTATTCCATTCAAAGAATATTAATATTGGCATATAAGTATGAATATTATGCTAATATAATTACTTTTTAGGTATACATGGCAAATTTATGCCTGGAAACAGTTTTTAGTTATTTCCTAGACTTTCTTTATAAAAATCACAGGCGCCTGTTATTAGCTAAAGTAAAGGTCAAGTATCTGGAATTCTGGACATAAAATCCTCCTGTATAAAAAGATTAGAAAAAAATGCAGCGCACATATGACAGACGTGTGTATACGCTGAAAAAGATACGCTACGTTTTTTATTGAAAAGTTAACTGAAAGTCTGCAGACAAAGATAGATTTTGAGCTCTTAAAATATCTCTAATTGTCATTATAATCAGATTCAAAATATGCGGAAGTAATTTTTTTGACAATAGATTTCTTGCATAACCAAGTGTTATTCCAGCTGGGATCCAGCTAAGTTGGTAAACACTTTACAACGTTTTTTGCGCGAAAAGGCTGGATGCCAGTGTCAGCTACTTGCATGACATCGTCTTGGATGAAAATCAGTACGTGATGCACCAAAAATTGTGCATCAAAAGGGTGTCATTTGAGTAACTTTTTTGTTGTCATGCCAGTGTCAGCTACTTGCATGACACCTATTTGTTCCTATGATAGTCTTATCTGTCTATCTTATTTTGCTACTCTGCTGAACAGATACGTTTCTTTTACCTTTTTTATTCTGTAAATTTTTTAGTATTTGTATGTTTAACATAAGAACTACACAAGACTACAAATGGTGAATCAGCATTACCTTAAAGAGAGTACCCATATTTTCAGTTAACCTTAAAAATTCACTGAAGATCTTATTCTTCTGTTCATTACTTGCATTTTTCATTAAAGCTTGCGCTCTTTCCTTTATACCAAACAAATATAAAAATTCTCTTTGAGTTAAAATCTCACAATTTAAGTATTTTAATGAATCTTTTAACGCTTGAAAGTTTACAAGTGCAGTAATATCACTGTTACCAATATTTTCAAGAAAATTAGCATACTGATGCTGCCTTATCGATTGCAAAGTGCTCTTGTATGAAGGATATAAATAACCATAATCTATAATCAGGGCAGCTCCTCCGTTATTGACTATCTTATTCTCAAGTTTCTTTAATATTTCGATTCCGGCTAGGCATACTTCCACTACTGCACCATTGAAACCCCCTGTCATTCCAGTCTGGAGTCCAGTTTTTGGTCTGGTTAAGCACTGGAGTGACAATGAAAGACTGCCATCATCTTGTTTTATTACTCTATTTTCATACCACTGCCCATCACGATAAACAAACTGATCAATTGGAAGAGCATCAAAGAACTCATTTGAAAAAAAAATAGTTGGCTGATTTGGTAAGTTGTCGACATCTGTGTGCCAATTAATATCTAATCCCTTTAATTTTTCCTTTTGTATTTTCTGTAAAATAGGGCTTATCTCAACTAGATGAATGTCCATTGAGCTAAAAAAACAGCTATATTTTTTGGTGACTCTTATTACATCATGAATGAGTGTTCCTTTACCTGGCCCAAGTTCAGCTAGAGAAAATTTTGATGGCTTTCCTAATTTTTCCCATGTATCCATTATCCAAACTGCAGTTGTTTCACCAAACAGCTGACTAATTTCAGGTGCAGTAATGAAATCACCATCTTTGCCAAGTGGTAATTTATTCATGTAATAGCCGTACTCTTTATGATATAGAGCAGCATTCATAAAATTACTGATGGATATTGATCCTTGGCTTTTATCAATTAATTCGTGTATATAAGTAAGCATATTATTAATAAATGTTTAACTATAGCGTGCCATACTATAAAATAGTGGAGTATTTATATATATAATATAAGTTTAAAGGCGATAGTGCTTTGGTTATGAATAGTCAAGATACGGATTATGTTACCCTTATACCTCAAGATGATGGTGTTGAATATAAATTTGAAGAAATTGTCAATTTTGTAGAAAATAAGGTTGTAGGTGCTGATGGATTAACTTTAGCGGAGGTATTTCAAGCATTAGTTAAAATGCTGAATGGTGACCTAGAGTTAGTAAAAAAAGTGTTAGCATATGCTAATATTATGGTAAAGTATGGAATGAGGTTAGCAAAAGAGTCACAATTGAGCAGAGCTGATATTCGCAGAGCTTTAGAAGGGGAAGAAAGTGTTTTCAATAGGCAAGATTTTATCAAAAAACCACCTCTTGTACCTTCTATAAAATCGGTTAAAAAGAAAAGCAGAGGTCTTTAAATGGTTGAGTCTATAAAAAAATTTACTGTACAGTGTGATTTCAAAGGGCAAAGTTCACCTTTTGCAATATACATAGGAGATCCAAAGAGTGATACTCATCCAATTCACTATCAAGATTCCTGGCTTGCAAAGGAGCGTGGAGGAAACATACCTAATAGAGTCAAAGAAAGTCTGCAAAAATTATATAAGTTATCTAAAGAAAATGGAATCTCTTTCTCAGAATTATGTGCATATGCTATTACTGTAGTTAGTAATAATGATAAAAAAAATGACTGCAAGTAGTTAGGTTCTCAATATTTCATTTATAAAAGTTTTTGATCTCGTCTTCTCGTCCACTTTTTTTACTATAACTGCACAATAGGTTGAAATGTTATTTTTAGGTGGAGTAGATCCTGGTACAACTACAGAGTAAGGTGGTACTTCACCATAAAATACCTTGCTTGTTTCTCTGTCAATAATTTTTGTTGATGCTCCAATAAACACACCCATGCTAAGGACTGATCCTTCTCTTATTATAACACCTTCGGCTACCTCACTACGCGCTCCAATGAAGCAATTATCTTCTATAATGACTGGAGAAGCTTGAATGGGCTCAAGAACTCCGCCTATTCCCACTCCACCGGAAATATGGCAATTTTTCCCTATTTGTGCACAACTACCAACTGTTGACCAAGTGTCTATCATTGTGCCAGAATCAATGTATGCACCAACGTTGATAAAGCTTGGCATTAGAACAACATTTTTACCTATGTAAGCAGATTGGCGGACAAAACACCCAGGAACTGCTCTAATTTTTGAATGGTAAAATTTTTCTTCATTCCATTCACTAAACTTACTACCGATTTTGTCAAACCAGCAATTGGTGTTGTCTATTATTTTGCTTTCCTCAGTGAGGAAATGTAATAATATTGACTGCTTTATCCACTTATGTACTATCCATTCTCCACTTGATAGCTTTTCTGCTACTCTAATTTTACCACTGTCAAGTAACTCAATTACCTCTTTGATTATTAATCTTGCTTCGTGTTTTAGATTATAGTCGTTAAGTTTTTCTTTATCTTTCCAAATATTTTCTATCTCATCTTGTAATTTTTTAGTTGCAAATTTTTCATTTATTATATACATATTGATATCAAATTTATATTATTTTATACGTAAGCACTATGAAAATACAATGTCATAATTGTACTAAAACTTACTTAGTATCTCGTGGGCAAATAGGTGAATCTGGAAGAAAAGTGAAATGTACAAACTGCAATCACATGTGGCATGAGTATCTAAAAGAAATGTCAAGTGAATTGTGCCCTGCTGGTATACAAGAAAAAAAAGCTAACTGGAGGCAAAGTTTAACTCTAGCTTTTGCAACAGTTGCAGGGTTATGCGTTATAATTGTTGGTGGTATCTTTCCAGGAGAGGTAAGTAAGATATATAAAGCAGTTAGTGCATATAAAGATTCAATAAGCCATAAATTAGGATACAAAAAAGTGCAAACGGAAAATTCAAGTGCGAGAGAACTTGTTGTAAATGAGTTTTATCAAGATTACCTTTTTCTATCTAATTTTAGATCTAATTAAATAGGCATAAGTCATCAATGTTATGCAAATAACTACACTTATTCCTTTATGATAGTGTCATTCCAATTTCAGCTACTTTCATGACGCCCTATGATTGTTATTACATCGTTTACTATAGATTTGTTTCAGAAGCTTACATCCAGAAAACTTGTATAGATTTTTTCTACTTCTGTGATATTATAAGCCTGTGATGATAAAATAAGTGGATATGGATAAGTCAGCGTATGAAATCATAGAGCATGAGTATGATGTGGTGATAGTAGGTGCAGGTGGAGCAGGGCTTAGAGCAACACTTGGAATGGCTGCAACTAATTTTTCAGTTGCCTGCATTTCTAAAATTTTCCCTACACGAAGTCATACAGTTGCAGCGCAAGGAGGAATTAGTGCAGCTTTGAGTAATATTGCTGAAGATGACTGGCGCTGGCATGCATATGATACAATAAAAGGTTCAGACTGGCTTGGCGATCAAGATGCAATAGAGTATATGTGTAAAAATGCTGCCAAAGCTGTGATTGAACTTGAAAATTTTGGTGTACCCTTTTCTCGTACGGAAGATGGAAAAATATATCAGCGTGCCTTTGGTGGAATGACAACTCACTTTGGTAAAGGAAAATCGGCTCAGCGTACTTGTGCAGCAGCAGATAAAACTGGGCATGCAATTCTTCATACTCTATATCAGCAATGTCTTAAATTTAACGCTGAATTTTTTGTCGAATATTTTGTAATCGATTTGATTATGGACAAAGGTACATGCTGTGGGGTGATAGCTTGGTCGCTGTGTGATGGTACGTTGCATAGATTTCGTGCATATTCTGTGGTAATAGCAACAGGTGGTTATGGACGTGTTTATTTTTCTGCAACAAGTGCACACACCTGCACAGGTGATGGTAATGGCATGGTGGTAAGAGCTGGGTTGCCACTTGAAGATATGGAGTTTGTGCAATTTCATCCAACAGGAATATATGGCTCAGGGTGCTTGATGACGGAAGGATGCCGCGGTGAAGGTGGGTACCTCGTTAATTCTCAGGGTGAGAAGTTTATGGAACGTTATGCGCCAAAGGCAAAAGATTTGGCTTCTCGTGATGTAGTAAGTCGAGCAATGACAATTGAAATTAGAGAGGGAAGGGGAGTTGGGCCAAAGAAAGATCACATGTACTTGAATATAGCTCATCTTGATCCGGAAGTAATAAAGCTCAGATTGCCAGGTATTAGTGAAACAGCAAAGACCTTTGCAGGAGTTGATGTTACTAAAGATCCGATACCTGTTATTCCAACTGTTCACTATAACATGGGAGGTATTCCAACCAACTATCATGGGGAAGTGATCACGTTGCAAAAAGGTAAAGAAGAAGTGGTAGAAGGATTATTTGCAATAGGAGAAGCAGCATGTGTTTCTGTACATGGTGCAAATCGACTAGGTTCCAACTCGCTTCTTGATCTTGTGGTTTTTGGTAGAGCTGCCGCGCTTAGGGCAAAAGAAAAATTGAAACCTGATACACCACATAAAAAATTGCATTCAGACTGCACAGACTTGATAGTAGATAGATTTAATAAAATGCGATTTGCTTCTGGAGAGTTCAAAGTAGCAAAAATACGAAGTGAAATGCAGCACACTATGCAGAAATATGCATCGGTATTCCGTGTTGCTGAAGTTTTAGAGGAAGGTAAAAAAGCTATAAAAGAAGTAGCAAAAATGATGCCTAACATTGCAGTTGAAGATCGCAGTATGATATGGAATAGTGATTTGGTTGAAGCGCTGGAGCTTGCCAATATGATTCCACAAGCAGTTATTACCATGGAATGCGCAGCTAATCGCGAGGAAAGCAGGGGTGCTCATGCTCGTGAAGATTTCCCTGAACGTGATGATAAAAACTGGATGAAGCATACTATAGCATGGCTTAAAGAAAAGAAAAACCAAGTCAGTGTAGAGATTGACTATAAAAAAGTTGCTGAAAAAACTTTGAGCGATGAGATTGATTTCATCGCCCCGGAAAAGAGAATTTATTAGTCAATTCATCTAGTTTATTTATAAATCGTAGTATTGATATATCGCTCATTTTAGTAGCTGGGCTCTCTGTATGTTCTGACTGCTCTTGTGCTGCTGAGTTGTTAGCTAAATTTTGTTGTTCAGTAACATTTTCAGGTTGTGTTGCAGTTTGGAGATTATCTTTACTGGTTTGCTGATCATTGGTTAATTCTTTAACATGTTTCCTAATGCCGCTAAGTCCCAAAGTGAATATCAGACAGACCACTCCTGTTATAGCTATGATGGGTAACGCTGCTCCAATTGCAATTTGTCCTTGAAAGCAAGAAAGTGTTACCATTGTAATAATAGTAGTTGCTACTGTGATTGCTAACAATACACTAGCTCTCCTACCCGGATCAATGCATTTCCATACAGCAGATGCTCCTTTTTTTACACCAGAACCTAGCTTTTTAATGCCTGATTGACATTTTTTCGAAGCAGTTCCACAGTGGTATTTTTCCTCAAGCTTCTCTTTTAGTTCTTTAGCTTTCTCCTGTGCTTTCTGTGGAGTACTTGAACAATCTTTTAGATCTCGTAAAGTTAAATAGTACTTTTTAGTATGGAGTTCTGGATCTTCTAACCATAAAGAATCAGGGTTAGCACCGTTTTGTAATAATGCTGCACAAAACTTTGTTGTATTATCATAATTAGTGGCTAAATCAAAAATTGTTTCTTGCAATAGGTATTCGATACTTTTTTTTTCTGCTTTTTTCTTTAGTGCTAATTCTAGAGGTATATTGCCTTGCCTGTTAGTTGCTTTTATAGCTTCATCTAATTTATCTTCAGATATTTTTCTTTCTTTTACTAAGGCTGATATTAATTTCAAGCATGTAACTTTTTGCTTCCCTGTCAGCAAGGCAATATGGTGTAAAGCATTATTGCCATTTGCATCTTTAAGGTTAATATCTGCTCCTTTTTTCAATAATTCCTTAAAAGATTTTTTATCTTTATCTTTAATTGCTAAATGTAGTTGATAATTATCATTACTATCTGGAGTATTTATGGTATGTGGTATAATTTCTTTAATTTTTGTTCTTATTTCTGATTTTAACTCAGGTTTCTTTACTGACTTTGCTAATTTTTCTAAGAAATCACAATAGTATGTCTTTTGCTCTTCTTTTAAGTATTGTAATTCTTTTGTAGATAATCCTAAATTGTCAGAGTTGGCTCCATACTCTAGCAATTTTGTAAGAAACTTAAGTGTTTTATCGTTATCTTGGATTGTGTGAGAATCATGTTTCCCTTTTATTATCTTGTTAATTAGTGCTACCTGAAAAGGAGTCTTTCCTTCTTGATTTTCACTATCAACAAGTTGTGCTAGATCTTCCTTGGTGACCGTTTTTATTAGGGTACCTAGAAACTTGCATTTCTGTTCCTTTTCGAGCGATGCAATAAGATGTAAAATATTATTTCCTTTTTCATCTTTTATGCTGTTAACATTTGTGCAATCTTTTAGATATTTTCTAAATTTCCTGCTATTTCCATTTTTGATTGCTTTTAGTAATTGAACATCATTATCAGAATCTGATATTCCGTTTACTTCATTTTCAAAATTGCTACAGTAACCACTTTCTGACTCATTGTCCTTGCGATTTTTATTAGAGTGACTTTTAGTGACTTCAGAAATTGCTTGCCTTACTTGGTTTTTTGTTTCATCTGATATTTTTTTTAATTGTTCGATTACTTCACCTAGCACTGGAAGGAAACATTGGACATAATATCTGTGATATTTTCCCTGTTCTCTAAGAGATTCTTCTAATTTAGTTAATACTTCAGGACTAGCGCCTTCCTTAAATAACCTTTTACATTCCTTGAGTGTTCCATCTCGACTTCTTGGTTTTTCATGCTTATGTTTTTCTTTTTTTACCTTTCTCTCTATAATATTATACAATTGCTTGTCTTTTTTATCTTGCTCTTGTTTTTCATTTTTGTTTATATATTTATCTAGTTTGTTTGCATTAGTAACTAATACACTTAGATCTATACTCATATTAAAACCTCAATATTAAAAGCTATTTGGCGTTAACGAATTGGATTAAACTTTTAAATTGAGCTAGATGTTATCGAAATATAGGTGAAAAGGCAGAAAACTAGTTTCTATTAGAAAATCTATTGTCATATTCAAATCCCCACTTTAGCACTTGTCTACTATTTTAACTATTTTATCTTAAAAAATAATAAATGTGGCTAAACTGTGAAGCATGAGTGCTACTGAAAGAGGTAAACCAATGTTTTTATAGATCTTTCAAACTTGGTTTTTCTTCTAATTTTTTAAGCATTCCTTTACTTAGTATTGATTTTATCTCTTCTACGCTTTTATCAAGATCATCATTAATTATTACGTAATCATATTTATTACTTTTACTTATCTCTTTTTGCGCTTCGGCTAATCTCCGCTCTATTTCAATTTCATCATCACTATTACGCCTTTGTAGACGCAGTCTAAGCTCTTCCATTGAGGGAGGTAGTATAAAAACACTTACAACTTTTTCTCTTAAGATTTCAAATAAATGAAATGCTCCTTGCCAATCTATATTCAGTAAAACACTTATGCCACTACTCAGGTTTTGTTCTATAAAATCTTTTGGTATACCGTAAAAATTTTCAAAAACTTTAGCATATTCAAGCATTTGACCAGCCTTACATAGTTCATGAAACTTTTCTTCAGTAACGAAAAAATAGTCTTTTCCATTTACTTCACCGGGACGAGGTTTGCGTGTAGTCATAGAAACAGACATAACTAAATCGGTTGATTGCTCAAGTAATTTTTCTGATATAGTAGTTTTTCCAGCTCCAGAAGGAGAGGATAGAATCAGTAGTATGCCCTCATTTTTTACGGTCATTTTTCTTTATTTAACAAGTACATTATAGAGCTTTTTTAAGACTTTGTATTTTTTGAATCAAAGTTTAAAAGACTAGAGCCCTCTAAATTAGAATTTGATAAATTGGTATCAATAAGAGAGGAATTATCAAAGACAGTATAACGTAAATCGGCTTTTTCAAGATTTGCCTTATTCAAATTAACGTTTACAAACTTTGCTCTACTTAATATTGAATTAGAAAAATTAGCATTTTCTAAATTCATGTCTTTAAACTCAAAGTAAGAATAATTTACATCAAATTTTTCACCCTGCGATATTTTCTCTTGCAGATCTTTAATTGAAGTTATAGCACTCTCTAGACCTGTAATTTTGCTCTGTCCCTGATTGTCAATCAAAATTGAATTATCAAATTTGCAATCTGTTAAATGAATATCAGCAATTGAACTTTTATATATGCTTGAAGAGAGAAAAGACATATCACTTATTGTCGAATCACTCAAATTGCTAAGAAAAAAACTAGTCTTTCTAAAGGTATTATCATAAAACACGGAGGATTTGAAATCACTTTCAATAAAATTTGAATTAGTGACTTTTAAGTTAGACCAGCTCGAATTATCAGCTAATAATTTGAAGAATATTGAATTTTTTATCTCACTGAAGTCAATACTATGGTGGGAAAGAGTACTATTATAAATTTGAGAGTCTTGAATTTTTGTCTTATACATTGAAGTTGTGCAAAGATCTGAATCTTCTATTTTTGCAGAGGTAAACAATGAATGGTCAAAGAACGAACCATTCATGTCAGAATTCACAACTTTAGTATTATGAAACTTTCCGTGACAAATGTTAGCATCATAGGCGTTAACTTTATACAATTCACTAAAACTAAAATCAATATTAGATAAGTCAGCATCCTGAAGGTCTGATTCAAAAACATATGCATGTTTTATCTTGGAACCATTTAGTATAGATTTAATGAAGTTTGAATTATCCCCTTTCACATAGGAAATTTGTGAATTGCTTAAATTGGCTTTTTCAAAGTTACTATCAACTATAATAGAAGCATTAAAATAGGCGTTCGAAAGATTGCTACCTGTAAAATCCAATTTTTTTATTTTAGCACCGTATATATTAGCGTTTTTTAGTGAAGAGAATTGTATCTTGAGCTTGTGTGCATCCACTCCAAAGAAACTTGCATTGTCGAAATTATTCTTCTGCATAACAGTGTCGTTTATTTCACTATCACTAAAATTTATGTAGCTAGCATTTGAGTTTGATAAATCGGATAAATTCATTTTTACATTCAAAAATTTGGTATGCAAACCAATTATATTACGCATACTTACTTTGTTGAGATTAGAATTGACAAAATCAGCATAACTGATATTAGATTGATCAAATATGATATCTGTTAGATTTGTAGAAGCAAATTTTGAAAAACTTAAATTTGTGCCTTGTATTTTAACACCATGTAAATTAGCATTGGAAAAATTAGCACCACGTAAATCAACATCGATAAAAGACACATCTGATAAATCGGTGTTAGAAAAATCAGCACCAATTAAACTTACTCCCTCAAAAATAGATTTATTTAAATATAATTGACTAAAATTAGCCCCATTCAAATTAGAGCCAAAACCTTTCTTAAAATCTTGTGGTATTCCTGCTTTATTACAATGTACTAAAAATTTAGCGAAATCTTTTTTATTGTAAGATACGTATTTTACATCGTGCAGAGCGCTTAAAAAATCATTGATTGGATTTTTTTCATCATCTATTTCATTTCCATAGCATAAATGACCAACTAGAAAAGTTAATATCAAAAGTCTAATTATCTTTTGCATCGCAGGTACTTTCTTTTGTTTTTATAGCAAAGTTATACATCTCTGAGTCTTCTTCATTGTTTATTTCTTTATCCTCTAAAAGGTATGGCATCATTTCGGCAATTGCGTTTATTATGTTGATCTGCTTCCTTTCGATTGCTATTTCAATAGGGGACTTAAAATTATTATCAACTACTCTAGGATCAGCACCTTGTAATAAGAGAAAGCGAACTGTGTCTATTTCACCTTGTTTCACTGCATAAATTAGAGGAGTATCACCCAATTTATTTCTAAATCTTAGTATTTCTTGAATTGTTAATCCAATTTTTTCTAGCTTATTTATTACTCCTCTTAGACAAATTAAGTTGCCCTTCTTTATGCAGTAAAAAAATTGCTTACTGTAATCATCAGTAAATATAGTTTTAGGAAGGTGCTCATTTAGGCTATCATATTGTCTTTTATATATAGACTTGCTTTTATGGTTCCATTCTTTTTTTATTTCTTTGTTTAGCTTTGTCCATTTTTCGCTTTCTTCATTTTCTTTGTTCACAGGTGTTATATTGTCAGGCTGTTCTTCTTTCTTTTTCTCTGTTAATTGGCTTGTTGAAAGTTCGGTGTCTTTTTTGCTAATCTCCTCTTCAGGCTGTAGGTTTGTTTGATTATTGTGACTGATTTTCTTCTCTTCAGGTTCTTCTTTTTTTTCTTCTGATAAAGGACTTGTTAGAGCTTTGGTATCTTTTATATTATTCCCCTCTTCAGGCTGTAGGTTTGTTTGTATATTTTCATTACTTGAAGGTACTTCTTCATTGATTACATTTTGGGTTGTGCTTTCTTTTGGCTCGCTGGAAGGTATTTCGACTACATTTGTTGAGTCTGTGCTTTCTTTTAGTTCGCTCAGAAGCGGAGAAGTTTTTTCAGCATCAGTATTGCTTTTCGATACGTCTTCTTGATTTATATTTTCTTCAGACTGCTCTACAGCAAACAAGTTGGATGATAAAAATATAGCAACTAATAGTATCAAATATAAAGTGTTCTTCATAGATATTGCAGTCATAAGCTTAATTAGAATGATACTATAATCAAATGATTAATCTACAGTAAAAAATGCCTTAAGGTTTTATTTATAAAAAACATTTGTATTACCTTTTCTATACGAGTAGAATTTTGCAAAGACTGAATATCAAAGTTTTTCCCATTTATTTAGATTTTACCTTAAATTGTCATTGGAGTAGCTGACACTGTTTTTTTCTCGATTCCAGCGTCACGCGCTGGAATGACTACCTTCATAATGTTATTCCATTTCTCTTGTCATCCCAGTACTTGATACTGGGATCCAGAGGACTGACCAGATAATAAGAACTGGTCACGCGCTGGAATGATAAAGGAGGAAGTGCTGGTTTGAAATTAAATTTTCTGGACTTTAGTGTCACGCATTGACCCTATAGTTTTCTTTTCTCGTCTACCTGATTCTATCACTCTCCTGAACGGATATAAATTACTTGACACATTTGGTAGTTTGATTATTATTAGTGAAAATGAGGGTATTTTAGAGCTCGAAATTCACCTTATTCAAGTCTGCAGACTTTTCAACTAATCTCTCAATAAAAAAATATAGCACAGTCTACTTCAGTACATACTTAATTTCTGTCATGAGGTGTGTTATATTTTTCTAAATCGTTTTTTATAGGAGGATCATTATGTCTAAAATTCCTTAAAATTAATTAAAGTTAAACATTAATTAAATAGTGCAGTACTGCCTTACGAGTTGCTAATCCAAACTTTACTTGCTGTAAAATAACACAATCTGCTACATCATTGCTAATCTCAATACCTCTGTTTATTGGTCCTGGGTGCATAACAATTGCATCGGGTTTTGCATGCGATAGTTTTTGTTCATCAAGTCCATACAAATGAAAATATTCTTTTTCTGAAGAATTATTATTCATGCGCTCTTTCTGCAACCTCAAGAGCATAATTACATCAGCATCCTTTATACCTTCAGTTAATGAATAGTGAAGTGAATCTACTTCAGAAAAATGCTTACAAATCAAAGCTGGTGGTGCAACTAAGCTTATTTTTGCTCCAAACATTTTTAGCAATCTTATATTTGATCTTGCAACTCTACCGTGCAAAATATCTCCACATATCACAATTTTGAAGTTTTTTATTTGCTTTTTATGACTGATAATTACGAGATAATCTGCAAGAGCTTGAGTTGGGTGTTCACTGCTTCCATCGCCTGCGTTGATTAGCGAGCAGTTGACATGCTTTGCCAATGTATTAATAATACCACTACTTTTATGCCTGATTATCATATAGTCAGGATTCATTGCATTTAGTGTTTTTATCATATCTTTTAGATCTTCCCCTTTGTTAATAGAAGAAGATTTTATTGGTAAAGTTATAACATTTGCTCCAAGGCTTTTTGCTGCTATTTCAAAAGATGCGAGCGTACGTGTTGAATCTTCAAAGAATAGGTTTATGACTATTTTATTTTTCAGAACATGACTATTTTCAACTTTTTCTTCAAGGTATTGGTTGGCTAATTTAGTTATATTTTCTACATCACCGATTGTGAGGTCTGAGATATTTAATAAATTCCTTCTCTTGTCCATAGCTCCTTTTTTGAGCTTATTCTACTTTCTTAATTTCAATTACACAACTGTAAAGTAAAGTAGAAGGAAGCTATAAAATTTTATTTCCACTTACATTCATCTGCTATCATAACAGCCTCAAAGAGATGCTTCTCAAGCTCACTTATAGGCAGAGTACTTTGTAGGTAATTTCCCCAAGATTTTAACACATCAGAAGTTTCAATACCTTCAACAATAGGATATTCTTGATTTTTTTTAGCATATAGCTCTTGAGCCTGTTTGCTTACAAAAAACTCCAATAAAGCTATGGCATTTTCTCTGTGTTTTGCGTTTTTTGTTACTGCTGCACCACTAAGATTCACCATTACACCATCATTAGGAAAGAAAGCTCCTAACTTTTCTGTGGTATTCTTTTTATTTTCTGATGAAAGGATTCTTGCAAAGTAGTAGCTATTTACTATTGCAATATCTCCTTCACCAGCGGCTACAGCATAAATTTGATCTGTGTCACCACCGCTTGGTTTTCTTGCCATGTTGCTTACAATTCCACTCACCCATTCTTTTGTTTTTTCAAAACCATTTTTTGCAATCATAAAAGCGATCAATGATCGGTTATATTGACTTGTGGAAGAGCGTACTAATATTTTCCCTTTCCATTTTTCATTCGCTAAATCTTCATAGGTACTTAATTCCTTAGGATCTACTGATTCTTTATTGTAAACCAATATTCTAGCTCTTTTTGTGAGACCAAACCAATAATCTTCATTATCTCTAAATTTTGCAGGTATGGCATTTTTTAGAGTCTCTGAATCCACTTGAGATAAGAGCCCTCTTTTTTTGGCTAAAATCAAATTCACTGCATCTGCAGTTAAAAACAAATCAGCTTCACCACCATTTTCCATACGTGAAAGCAATTGGGAATAATCGTCAATGATATAACGTACCTTGATGCCAGTGGTTTTTGTAAAATCATCAAACAAACTATGTACTAATTCTTCTTTACGAGATGAATAAACGTTTACTACTTGTGAATCATCAATTCCGCTATTTTTATATAAAAAATTAACGACTATCAATAAAGCCGCTACTAAAGATATAAATATTAAACCTTTTTTCATAAACAAAACCCTTCCTTGTCATCATCTCAAGCTATCAAAATAGCAAGGTCTTAGCAAGTGTAAATCTTCAAAACGTTGCAGTTACAGTACTGGAATAGCGATAAAAAGAAGTACGAGCCAGATTTAATTAATAATATAAGTAATATCTGGATGGCCACATCGTTCAGCAACTACTTGTAACAATTTTGAACTAATCTTTTCTTGACTGCTTTTTACAGTTTTAATAGCTGTTTCATTAGGATTTTCACTATTAGCATCTTTTGTATCTAATAACAAGTAATCTTTAAAATCAGTTTTGCTCCAATGATGAATTGTGCAAGCTAAAGTGAAAAGCAGTAGAGTGCCTGAAATTGCAACGATTGGCCAGTAAATAGTAGGATTTGTGTATGAACTTACTATGTTGCTCAAACCACCTGTTGAATAAAGTGCTAAAGGGAAGGTTATGTTTCCAGTAATAAGAACTGTTCCTAAGATAGGAAGCCATATTCTATCATTGATTAATGAATTTACTTTACTCTTGTAATAGATTGGCTGGCCTGTAAGTTCTACGATCTTCGGATCACTTTTTGCTTCTTCTGGAAGAGAATGAAATGTAAAGTAAACGCGATTACCGTTGCTATATTTTAATACCAAAGACTTGATGCATTTCTTGTCTTTTGAAAGTGTATTTGATATCTCATCTAAAACTTCTTGAGTATCTCTTTTTGTGATCTTGTGCTCCTTAGTACGGACTGCTTGCATAAGTTCCCACATAATTCCCAAGGCTAAACAAGACGCTAATACTCCGCCAAATATAGTTACAGGATTTATGCTGCCGATGAATCCAATGAATTCTCTTTGCTTCACAGCTAAAACGATTGACGTAATACAACATGCCGTAACAAGACCTACGAAAGGCATTGTAACTTTCTTCTTTTGCATCGTATACTTTACTTTCTGTAAAAATCTGTTTGTCTTTTTATTATCTTCAAGCAAGGAGTTTTCAGAGTCATCTGTTTTATATGATGGTGGAGGAGTTGTATGTGCCTTCATTAATTTTTCTAAAGTTTCTGATGTTTTTTGACTATTCCAAGGTTCGCTATATACTGTTTTTTGAGAAGGTGATCTGCTTAGAGTTGGATGTTGACTATCTATTTGATTATCACGACTCTTTTTTGGAGATTTTGTATTTGGATCTATGGATGCATAAATAGGTTCTATATTTGCACCATTCGATTCTTCTTGCCTTTCTTCATAAGAACTTGATTCGCTAGCCGAACTTGTTTGTAACGCTGTGTTTCTAGGTGCTGGTGTTGGTGAAGTTGCTGCACTATTTTCACTCACCGTTGTATGAGAAACCAGTGTGACGTTATCTTTATTTCCTGATCCAGGCATATTCGCTCCAAAATTAATTACAATGTTATGTTGATTACGCTATAGTTATTAAGATATAGTGAATACTAATTTAAGAATAAATATTAGTATAAGAACTGCTGATCAAAGATCCTTTCATTCAAAGGGCAATCTTTGTCAAAAAGTAGAGTGACTGTATTTTCGTGATCTTTCTGTATTTTTACCTGCGATATGTCGTGAAATTCCTTGTAATCTGATACTACAAGTGCTGGACGATTTTTCACATCATTGATATCAATTTGCACTATTGTATCATTTGAGATTAGCGCTCCATTCCAACGCCTTGGGTAGTAGCTATTAATGGAAGTCAGTGCAAGTAAATTTGAATTAAGTGGTAAGATTGGCCCACCGGCAGAGAAGTTATATGCAGTGCTACCTGTTGGGGTAGACAATATAATTCCATCTCCTCTGAATTTTTCTACTTTTAGCTTATCATTAATGGTAATATTCATCTCCACTATTTGATTTGCATTTCTAAAGACATACACTTCATTTACTGCGATGTAATGGTGTTTTTTGCCACTTATGTCTGTGGCTTCCATTTTTAGTAAAGTTAGCTGAGTAGGAACTGCATGTTCTATATGATCAATTAGATCTTTAAAACATTTATTCATTAAAAACCCGACATTACCGGTATTTATTCCATACACATGTATATCTTTATTTCCTATGACGTGGTTGTGTAGGGTGCGTAGCATAAAACCATCGCCACCAACAACTATCAGCAGATCAACTTCATGCTTACCTGCTTCTGCTATATTGATAAAATTGAGTTTCTGTAGTAGTTTAGATACTTCCTGAGACTTGGGTAGCGAAGAAGCAATATAGCCTACATTTTTATATTTATACATGTAAATAAAGAGGGGAGGAACTAAAAAAGACTCCCGTATTTATCATTAAACTTAGCTATTTTACTATCCTTCTCCCCTGAACCGCTTGTCAAACTTCCAGTCCATGCAGGATGAGTAAGAGGATCTCTATCAAGCTTTATTTTTTGACCTTCTTTTCCATAAGTGGAATAAGTTTCAAACTCTTGACCATCTGTCATAACTATAGTAACTTTGTGATAATCGATTTCTGCCATTGTTCTTACAAATTTCTTACCAGCTAAAATTTTAGTGAATCTGGTTCATTTGGTCAATCATTATTGTGAAATATTGACAAAAAATAAATAAAGTAGTATTCTCAATGAAGAATGAAAAAATTTTTATGATTTTTGCTTTTCCTGGTCAGGGCTCCCAATTTGTAGGAATGGGAAAGAGCTTATATGATGAATTTTCAGTTGCAAGGAACGTATTTGATGAAGTAGATGACAGATTGGGTAGAAAGCTGTCTCATTTGATTTTCAATGGCCCTATTGAGAAATTAACCATCACGGAAAACGCTCAGCCAGCTATAATGGCAGTGTCAATTGCAACGCTACGTGTTATGAAGCACGTATTTGGTGAATCTCTTTACAGCGTTCAGTATGTTTGTGGGCATTCAGTTGGCGAGTATACAGCGCTGTGTGCTGCAGGGGCATTGACGCTTGAGTCTGCAGTCAAATTGCTAAAAGTTCGTAGCGAAGCAATGCATGAAGCTTCACTAAAATGCAAAGGTGGAATGTTTGCTCTACTTGGAGCAGAAATAAGTGAAGTAGAAGGTATATTAAAATCAGCTCAAATTGATTGTGAAATTGCAAACGATAATGGTGGTGGGCAGGTAGTGGTGAGTGGTACTGCAGAGGCTCTTGAGGTCTTACCTGATTTATTCAAAAACTCAAGTGTCAAGAAAATGATAAAATTACAAGTTAGTGGGCCTTTTCACTCATCTTTTATGAAACCTGCTGATGAAAAACTTCTGGAATTTTTAAAAAGCATCAACATAACTCGCCCTTCGATTCCTTTTGTATCAAACGTTACAGTTAAGGAAGAAAGTGATCCAGAGATCATAAGAGCTTTGCTCGCTAAGCAAGTTGTAAGTAGAGTAAGATGGAGAGAGATGGTTTTATATATGACAAGCCATGGCACTAATAAGTTTGTTGAAGTTGGCCCTAACAAAGTTTTATCTAATCTAGTTAAAAGAATTGACCAATCTATCAGTGTGAAAAATATAGATAGTATTGGTGATATTAATAGCTTCTTTGATGAATCATTAGTACTAACAGCGAAAAATTTAAAAGTTGGGTTAAGTTAAAGCATATCTATTTAATATCATTCAAGTAGCTAACACTAGTTCCTTTATGATGGTGTCATCCCAGTGCTTGGCACTGGGATCCAGATTGGGCATTAAGTTGGTAAACACTTTACAACGTTTTTTGTATAAAAGGACTGGATGCCAGTGTCAAGCACTGGGATGACACCGAATAGGCTACTTGAATAATACCGAAAGAGCTACTGGAACGACAAGGTGCTACTGAATGACACCTCTGGGCACTGCCATCATAAAGTTGCTACTTTTTAGATGAACAAAGATGGTCAGCGCGTGACTCTGGAATCCAGGAGTCAAGAAGAATGGGATCCCAGCACTGGGATGACACTGAAGGGGCTACTGAAATAACACCGGTACTACTTTGAGTGACACCCTTACGATGTTTCAAACTACAACAGCTGTGCATAGAGAGTAATGCGAAAAATTATACAATCAACGAACTACCTGTCATTTCATTTGGCTTTTTGAGCCCAAGTAGCTGTAAAATAGTGGGGGCAATATCAGATAATTTTCCATCTCTTAGTTTTAGATTGTTACAAGATATAATGAATGGAACTTTGTTTAGAGTGTGTGCTGTATGAGGTGTGTTATTTTCTTCATCGAACATACATTCTACATTGCCATGGTCTGCTGTAATAATGAGTGCGGTGTTACCAACTTCTTCAGCAGCACTTAGCACTTTTGCAAGGCAATCGTCTACAGCGAGTACTGCTTTCTCAGCTGTTTTTATATTACCTGTGTGTCCCACCATATCAGGATTAGCATAGTTTGCAACTATCAGCGCAAATTCTTGAGAATGAATTTTTTTTACAAGTTCTTCTGTGAGCTCAAAGGCTGACATTTTAGGCTGCAAATCATAAGTTTTAACTTTTGGTGAAGGAATTAGTATTCTTTCTTCACCAGAAAAAGGTTCTTCTCTTCCACAATTAAAAAAGAAAGTCACATGAGCATATTTCTCAGTTTCTGCAATGCGCAGTTGCCGTAATTTATTGTCTTCTATTATCTGTCCCAAAGTGTTGGCAAAAGATTCAGGAGGAAAGAGATAAGGGATTTTTAAGTCCGCTTTATATTGCATCATACTTAAAATTGAAGAGAATTTTGCCACTTCAGTATAGCCTGCTTTACCAAGACAAATACTTGCCAATTGTATCATTCGATCAGCACGAAAGTTAGCCAATAGCAATCCATCTTCTGGTTTTATACCTTGATAATCGCCTATTACTGCGGGCCTGATAAATTCATCGGTTATATTATTTTGATAATTTTCATCAATAAGCGATACTGCATCATCATAACGAGGCGCCTTTGCAAATGCGATGGCTTCATAAGCTTCAATTGTTCTTTCCCACCTACTATCACGGTCCATAGCATAATAACGTCCAGAGACAGTGGCAATTTTTATATCATTGTCTTTTATACTCTCTGTAAATTCTTGAATGCATCTTTTCCCTGAATTTGGAAATGTGTCTCTGCCATCTAAAAATGCGTGTATTACAACTTTAATTCCGCGCTGTGATATTTTGTTTGCTAAAGATGAAATGTGCTTTTGATGCGAATGAACACCGCCATCTGATATCAATCCCATTATATGGCATATGCCATTCTTACTTTTTAGATCATTAATAAAATTCTGTAGATTTGCATTATTTTCTATCGTTTCGATTTCTTGATTAATACGCTGAAGGCTTTGCATTACCACTCTACCACTGCCAATATTCATATGGCCAACTTCTGAATTGCCTATTTGACCATCTGGTAATCCAACATCAGTGCCACAGGCAGATAGACTGCATTTTGGATAATTAGAGCTAATATATTGCCAGCAAGGGAGATTTGCATTGCTAATAGCGTTGTATTTACTATTTTCTATTCCATTACCCCAGCCATCTAATATACATAAAACGACTGATTTAAAGTTCATATAAAAGTTATCATCGAGAACCTCCGATGATACCAAAAACAAACTCTTCTCACAACTTTTGTGTTAAAATAAGAGATATAAAAAGCTGCTTGGAGGCAATGGTATATGAAGTTTTTCATAAAATATTTTATTAAAGTGATTGACAGTTGCTGAAGTGTTTACTAAAACACTTGCATAGCTTTAATAGTGAGGTCAAATGAGTTATAGCCAATATATAAAGGATAATACTTTAGCAACATCAGGTGCTATAATTAATGTTGATAGATTAGTAAACTTTTTAAAAAGCAATACAAAGATTACAAGACTTATTTTACGATGTTCAAAAATTAATTATGAGGTTATAAAAGAATTAGCTCAGCTTTCTCATCTTACTTCACTTGATCTAAGTTGCAGTTATGTTGGTACAGAAGGTGCAAAGATTTTAGCAAGCGGGAATCTTATAAATCTTACTTCGCTTGATTTAGGAGGAAACGAAATTGGTGATGAAGGTGTAGAGGCTTTAGCAAGTGGAAATCTTACAAGTCTTACTGAGCTTAAATTATATGATAATAAAATTGGCGATAGGGGGGCAAAAGCTTTAGCGAGTGGAAATCTTACAAATCTTACGTTGCTTAGTTTAGGATGGAATGAAATCAGTGAAAAAGGTGCAGAGGCTTTAGCGAGTGGGAATCTTATAAATCTTATTACACTTAAAGTATATGATAACAGCATTAATTACAGAGGTTCACAGACTTTGGCGAGTGGAAATTTGGTGCATCTTACTTCAATTATTTTTAATTATTGTTATATTGATAGCACGTTCCCTAAAAATGTCCTGCCTTCACTGCAAAGTAGGTGTAATAGAAGAAAAATAGGGGAAGAATCAGGTAGTAAGCTAAGTGAGGTACAGGCATCTTTGCATTTTGAAAGTAAAGGTTTTAAAGCTATATAACTCCACAGTTTTGTCTGTTTAAGAGACAGAGAAAAGTTAGTGAATTCTGGGCTAAAAATGAAATGTACAGATTGTATAAAACAATGCTCCCCGGGCCGGATTCGAACCAGCAACCAATTGGTTAACAGCCAACTGCTCTACCACTGAGCTACCGAGGAATAAACTGTTTTTAATTTATCATATTGAACGTAGATTGTAAATGATTTTTATGTAGACTTTAAACCTAGATATCATTCCAGAGCATGGAGCTGTAATCCAGTTCTTATTACCTGATATGCTCATTTGACAGTTAAGTCTTCTCTACCCTTATTTGCATAATACCTTGACGATTCCGTTCACGGTTAAAAGATACCGAGGTAGTAGGGTGTATTAGTTTTTGCAAGCTGTTATTTTGCTATGGATTGCTGTAATGGCATCATCTATTTTATTGTTATCACAGCCTGTTTGGGCAAGTTCGGCATTTCCACCGCAATCCCTTCTGGTTACAGTAGATACTAGCTCTTTTGCATTGATCTTATTAGTTAAATCTTTACTTACTTTGACAATCAAAACTGTTTTATCTTTTTCTGTTACCATGAAAGCTATTACAGTTTTCGGTTTTTGTTGCTGTAGAGCAAATTCCCTTATTATACTTCCTGGAACGTTATTGAAAGTGTGGCTTACGAAATTTATTCCATTTATTTCGGTACTTTTTACAGTTTCTACACTGATAAGCTTTTTATAAAGATTTTTTATTTTGACTTCAAATTCTTTGCGCTCCTGGCTTAAAATACTGAGTCGACTTATTATTTCATTTACTGGTGCTTTTACGCATTCTGCAACTTTTTTTAAGCTAATTTCGTTATTGCGTACATAATTAATTGCTTCTTGACCGGTTAAAGCTTCAATTCTTCTTACTCGAGATGCAACGGAACATTCTGCTGCTATCTTAAACAAACCAATTTCTCCGGTACGCTCCACGTGTGTACCACCACATAATTCTTTTGAATCTCCAATTTTTACAACCCTAACATTATCACCATATTTTTCACCAAATAAGGCCATCGCTCCTTCGTCTATTGCCTCATCCATACCTTGAACTTTTGTGGACGTAGAAAGATTTTCTCTGATTAGAGAGTTTACTATATCTTCTACTGAAGACAGCTGATCCTGAGTGACTGGCTTATTGTGACTAAAGTCAAATCTTAGTCTATTTGGTGCGACTAGAGAACCTTTTTGAGTAACGTGATCACCTAAGATTTTTCTGAGTGCAAAGTGTAGAAGATGTGTAGCTGAATGATTTCTTCTTAAGTCTTGTCTTCTTTTTTTGTTAATACTAGCTGTAACTGTGTTACCTTTACAAATTGAGCCAACGCACCTGTGCAAATACAAGTCATTAATCTTGTTGGTATTTTCGACTGTTACCATACTTCCATCAGACTGTATAAGATTTCCAATATCTCCCACTTGTCCACCTGACTCTCCATAAAAAGGTGTTTTATCAAGTATAATAGTTATCTTTTCTCCTTCTTTTGCAGAATCAATTACTTCATTTTTAGAGGAAATTATTGCGAGTACTGTTGCATCTTTTACTTCATCACGTTCATAACCAACAAATTCCGTTTTGCCAAACTGATCGATTAAATTAAACCATACTTGTTCAACAGACTTTTCACCAGATCCAGTCCAATTAGCACGTGCTCTTTCTTTTTGCTCTTTCATTGCATTATCAAAACCTTTTTGGTCAAAATTTATTTTTCTTTCTTTCAAAATATCAAGTGTGATATCCAAAGGAAATCCATAAGTGTCATATAGTTTGAATGCTGATTTTCCAGATAGAGTGTCACCTGATTTTAAATCTGCAGTGAATTTGTCCAAGAGATTAATGCCTTTCATTAAAGTGTCTTTAAAGTTTTCTTCCTCTGATTTTAACGTTGTTTCTATTAAGCTTTTAGCTCTGATTAGCTCTGGATAAGCATCTCCCATATAAGCCAAACTTGTGCCATCTATGAGTGCAGGAAAAACAAGGTTCAATAGAGAATCATTATATCCAAGTAGGTGGATATAACGTACTGCTCTCCTGATCAATCTGCGTAGTACATAATTTCTTCCTTCATTTCCAGGAAGCACTCCTTCTGCGATGAGAAATGCAGCTGCACGAAGGTGATCTGCGATAATCTTATGAGCTACTTTATTTTCCGTATTTCCACAGTACTCTTGCGATTTACTTACCAGAGCAGAAAATAAGTCAATATCATAGTTATCATGAACGTTCTGCATAACAGCTGCTATTCTTTCAAGGCCCATTCCGGTATCGATGCATTTTTTTGGTAATTTTTGTAAATTACCTTCTTCATCTTTATTAAATTCCATGAACACCAGGTTCCAAATTTCAACAATTCTGTCGTCTTCATGCAAATCCTGATTTGCATGATCGTAAAAGATTTCAGAACATGGGCCACATGGACCAGTATTGCCCATGCTCCAAAAGTTATCATCTGTTGTAATTCTTATGATTTTATCATCTGAAAAGCCACTTATCTTACGCCAAATTTCATATGCTTCATCATCAGTGTGGTAAACAGTTATGGATAGTCTGTTTTTATCAAGAGACAATTCTTCAGTAATAAATTTCCACGCAAATTCTATCGCAGTTTCTTTAAAGTAATCACCAAAGCTAAAATTTCCGAGCATTTCAAAAAATGTGTGATGCCGAGATGTATAGCCAACATTTTCAAGATCATTGTGTTTACCACCTGCTCTGAGACACTTTTGACTTGAGACGGCACGTTTCATTTCAGTTTTTTGCGTGCCGGTAAAGATGTTTTTGAACTGTACCATACCAGCATTTGTAAACATGAGTGTTGGATCGTTCTCTGGAATCAAAGGAGAAGAAGGAACTTGCTCATGATTATTATTTACAAAAAATTTTATAAATCTTTCTCTAATTTCGTTTAGCTTCATCGTTTTTACTGAGGTTATCTATGCATAATAAGTTGTAACAGAAGTAAAATCAATTTATCAATCTAAATATTAATATATACATTACTTAGTATAATAAAAGTAACTTTTACATAAAAATTTTAATAAAAAGATATAGGTTTAAATATTTTATCCACTAACATAGAGAAGTATTTATTAATTCAAATAATACTTTTATTAATTAATTTAAGGAGTGTGAAATGCCAAAAAAATTCCAAAACACTAAGAATAGCATGCGAAAGAGAGAAACAAAAAATAAGCAGGAGATGGATGGTCCAACAATTAGAATTGTATCTGACTTGGAAAGTATAAAACAAAACAGAAGGGTAGAATTTTTAATTAAAGGAGAGAATTTAACAGTAAAAGACCTCTCTATATCTTCTAGAGCAGCTGAGATAGGCTTGGTTACAGGAATAGTAAATTCAATAGACATTCCTCAAGCAATTCGTGAATCGACAATAGATAGAATTATTTTAGGTCTTAAGAGTGGAGAAATAGAAAAAGGTAAAGAATATAATTATAGAGAATTTAAGAAAATATATCTACAAAACCTTGTAGATGAATTGGGTAAGGATAGTTCAAAAAAGCTAAAAGAAAGAACTGATGAAAATAGCCAATTGAGAGGATCTACTACTGAAGAAATTGATTATCAGATGAAGGAAGGTGTAACTATCGAATCAGCTTCTTTAACAAAACAAGAATTCGATTTTGCATCAAGCAAAGTAACTACTAAAGAGATTAATGACGTAATAAATGAAATAGAAGAATCAAACGCTAGTTATGGAATGACACCTGAAGGTATAAGTAGTGTTTCCCGTTTTGATAGTAATTCACAAGAAGTATTAGATCATTCTATATTTAATAGCACAGATGTGGAAGGGCCTAAATTACCCGAAATAAATGGAGGACAGTATATAGGAATAGCAGGGATTGCTGGTGGTATATTGGGTGGAGTGCTAGCAGTAGCTTTTGCAGGATTAGGATACTTTGTATGGCATAGAAAAAATAGGGAAGGTAGCTACGATGTTGAAAAAGCTATGAAAAACCTTCCTGAACAAACTCAACTTGAGCATTCCGGATCTACATCAGAAATAGAATCTTTGCTCAGCAATGCTACATCGGTAGCACATCTATCTTCTCAGATTAGTGTTGAGTAAAATTCCAGAGTTTGATGGCACAACAGTGCCATCAACTTAGCGCTTACAGCACTTATATGCTCTGGAACCAAAGGAGAAGAAATTTTCCTGTCTTACACAAAATTTATAATTCTTTCTCTAATTTTATATCATTTTTACTAAGGTATAATAAATTGCAATGAGAAATTCAGATATTAATATATGTATTATTTAGTATAATAAAAATATAAAAATCTTAGTGAAAAGATGTGGACTTAAATAATTTATCTTTTATACATAAGGAAATATTGGTCAGCTTGGGGGTCATATATGTCAAGAAGATTTAAAAATACTGTAGGAAAAAAAAGATCAATCAATAAGGAAAAAAGGAATAGATGGATTAGTATTGAATCAGAATTGCGAGATGTAGAACAAAACAGAACAATATATTTTCTATTGGGAGGAGGTGATTTAAAACTTAAGTATGTATGCTTGACGATACATCTTATCGTATTCTTGTTGCTGAAGGAGAAATAGTGCATGCAGAAAATCCAAAAGTGATGATTGATGATATTGTTTCTGATCTCAAGAGTGGAAAAATACGAAGTTATAAAAGATATAATGCCAAAGAGTTTTATGAAAAGTATCTCAAAGAGTTTTTGAGTAATGAGAATTTGCAAAAGCTGGAAGCTGTTGATATTGAAAGTACAACAACAGAACTACCAAACTTAAAACAAGTAATGGAAGAAATGAAAAAATCAAACGCTAGTAATGGAATTACAATTCAAAATATAGGAAATGTTAAAAATACGACAAATATTTTGGGTAATCCTATGATTCATGATAGGAACTTGAGAAGATTTAAATTATTGGAAACATCTCGATCAAATAAGGAAAATATGGGAGTGTTAACAGTAGATATGTTAGCAATGGGAGTAGTCTTGTTAGCAGCTATCGCAGCAGCTGTACCATTTAAATGTTGGTTTTATAATAGAAAAAATAAAAGCCATAGTAGTTCTAAGGAAGAAACTTCATCTAGTAATTTATTAAGTGCAATAACCTTAGAAAGTAGAGGTAATAGTATTATTTAGTCACAATATTGCAAAAATAGAATTTTTTTATTATTTTTTTACAGTTTCCTCATTTAATAATTTTTATGCTCTAATTATTATACTTAATTTATCATTACCTGTTGTGTAAACAGGATGAGAATTTTCAATAATCTACATCCTTTAGTAAGAAAAAATCAATACATTCACGATAAATTTACCTCATATCTGTGTTTTATATGTGGAATTTCGAATGGAAAATTATGCAGGCAAAGAAAGAAGAATAGTGAATATAGTTACTCAACATTGGAGTGATATAAAAGGATCAGATAGAGAATGGCCAGAAAGACATGAAATAGACACTGCAGAAATCATGGAGTCATGGCAGCATTGTTTTATCATTGAAGTTAAAGATCGAGGTTATATTTGTGAAAATGCAGGAGAAAAAGCTATTGAATTCTATGGTTTTGAAAAAAAGATGTACATCGATGATAAGTATGCAATTGATGCACCATTTTTGCGGTTATATAAAATAGATGCAGTTATTGATAAACTTGAGACTGTAATAGAGAGTAAATGCTCAATTAACGAAGAGGAAGAAAGTGAAAGTGTTAAAATAAGGCAAGTATTGCTACCAATTGGGAATGAAGAAGGTATAACACATATACTGGGTGTGATTACATTCAAGCTGCTTTAAAATACAATTTTAATTTGATTCTTTAATAAAATTATCTATACTCATACTTAATTACTAATAAAGAACTAAATAGTGGTGTTTGTAAATTTGTTTAGAATATGACGAAAATAAAATTAAAAACCAAATCTTCTGTCAAAAAGCGCTTTCACCTTACAGCTAAGGGTAAAGTCATCTCTACTCAGTCAGGTAAGAGACATGGCATGGTAAAGAGAAGTAAATCTAATATTCGTAATCAACGCGGTACAACGATTCTCAATAAATCTGACTCGCGTATAGTTAAACTTTATATGCCTTATGGTATTTAATAAAATGGAGGTAAGATAAAAATGGCTCGGATAAAGCGTGGAGTCGCTACTCATGCTCGTCATAAAAAGGTATTAAAATTAGCAAAGGGTTATAGAGGACGGGCAAAGAATTGTTATAGAATTGCATTACAAAGGGTTGAAAAAGCACTACAGTATGCTTATAGAGACAGAAGAAATCGCAAGCGTGATTTTCGTGGTTTGTGGATAATACGTATTAATGCAGCGGCAAGAGAACATGGACTTACTTATGGTAGGTTTATGTATGGTCTTAAACTTGTTGGAGTTGATTTGAATAGAAAAATTCTTGCTGAGATGGCTGTTAATCATAAGGATGATTTTGCTAAATTAATAGAAACTGTAAATATTAAGTTAGCAGAAAATTCCTAAAGCAAACACACCTGAAAACATGAGAATTATTTTCATGGGGTCACCGGGGTTTGCTGTTGGTGCGTTAAACTTACTATTGAAATTACAGAGTGAAATAGTAGCAGTATATACTAAAGCTCCAAAGCCTTCTGGACGTGGGCAGAGGTTAACAAAATCGCCAGTACACATCGTTGCTGAAAAAAGTGACATAGAGGTATGTACTCCTACCTCTTTAAAATCTTCGATAGAGCAAGAAAAGTTTGGAAATTTTAAGCCAGACGTTGCAGTTGTTGCTGCGTATGGATTGATACTTCCAAAAGAAATTTTAAATATTCCCAAATATGGTTGTATTAATATTCATCCATCATTGCTGCCTAGGTGGCGCGGTGCAGCTCCGATACAGCACACAATTTTAGCCGGAGATCAAGAAACCGGAGTTAGCATTATGCAGCTAGATGAAGGATTAGATTCTGGCCCTATTTTAAAACAGAAAAAATTTCTTATTGAAAAAAGCGATAATTATAAGACGTTGTATGATAAATTGTCTGAATTAGGTAGTGATTTACTGCTGAAAGTACTAAACGAAATTGAAAAGCAAGTTCCCTTAAAACAGAGCGATAACGATGCGTGCTATGCTGACAAAGTAAAAGACTATAAAATTTACGCAAGTGACGCCTGTGAAATTGCTTATAGAAAGGTTAAAGCATTTTATCCAAAAGCATTCATTAAGGTAGAGAATAAACGTATCAAGATACTTGATGCTGAATTTGAAGCCTTCACTTCAGGACAAGGTGAGATCATTAATGATAATATGCATATAAGTTTAAAAGGTGGTACTTTAATTCCTAAAGTTGTACAAATGGAAGGAAGAAATCCTTGCGATATTAAAGATTTTGTTCGTGGCTTAAAATCAAGTTTAACAAAAAAATTTATAGAATAGACTACTTTGAAGGGAGGGTGAGAAGAGCTAAAGCAACTTCTACAATTTGGTATTCCGCTGCTTGTTAGCGGAATCTACAACAAGATACCGCGTTTTGGTGTACGAACATTGCAATTTGCAGGTAATTTGAGTAGTAGATGGTGTCATTCCAGTGCTTGACAATGGAATCCAGTTTCTATTGTACAGCCACCTGGTGCGTTCATTTAAAGTGAAGTTTTCTGGATCCCAGTGTCTGGGCACTGGGATGACATCTTTTTTGGTCTCTTGTATCACAATGTTCGTACAGTTGTGGATAACGTGGCGGTATGACGTAGTAGCTATATATAGACAAATTTTCTTTTCTTAGATATAATCTTAAGAAACCTTCCATATGAAAATTAAAAGAGCTTTAATATCAGTATACGATAAGACAAATATAATTGAACTTGCATCGTTTTTGATGCAGCAACAAATAGAAATTCTCTCAACAGGGAATACTTATAAAGTGCTATCAGATGCGGGAATAAAAACGCAAGAAGTTTCAGATTACACACAATTTCCAGAAATACTAGATGGCAGAGTGAAAACTTTACATCCTAAAATTCATGGAGGAATACTCTGTGATCGAAAAAGGCACGAAAAGGAAATGCAGAATCTAGAAATTAAGCCGATAGATCTGCTTATAACTAACTTATATCCATTTTGGAAAACGGTTAATAGCAACTCAAGTGAGAAGCAAATCATAGAACAAATAGATATAGGTGGAGTAGCATTAATTAGAGCTACAGCAAAAAACTTTCATTTCACTTCAGTGATTTCTAGCATTCAAGATTACGAAACACTGAAAGCTGAGATGATCAAAAATAACAATCAGACAACATTAGAATATAGAAAACATCTAGCAACTAAAGCATTTGCTCTGACTGCACAGTATGATTCTAATATTTACAATTGGTTTTTATCACAGGGTAAAAGCAATGAGTTACCAGAGTTTTTTACTTTATATGGATGTAAAGCACAAGGACTCAGGTATGGTGAAAATCCTCATCAAAAAGCTGCATTTTATAGCAATCAATTTAGCAAGTATCCACTGGAGAAAATACATGGAAAAGAGTTGAGCTACAATAATATAGTCGACATAGAGTCTTCACTTAACATAATTTCTGAGTTTCAAGAACCTGCAGCAGTGATAATAAAGCACAATAATCCATGTGGCGCTGCTGTTAGTGATAGTGCTTTAAAAGCATATGAAAAAGCTCTATCATGTGATGAAATAAGCAGTTTTGGTGGAATAGTTGCTTTCAATCGGGAGATAGATTTAAAGCTAGCAGAGAAATTAAACGAGATATTTTTGGAAGTGGTGATAGCACCATCGGTAAACAATGAGGCACTAAAAATTTTACAAAAAAAGAAAAATTTAAGAGTGATTATTCATCAATCTCTTCAGCAAAATGCAAAATATCAAATCAAAAATGTTGTTGGCGGGTTCTTAGTGCAAGAAAATAATAACCATACAGTAAAAGTAGAAGAAATAAACCGAGTGACAGAATGCACTACAACAAAAAAAGAGAAGGAAGATCTTATTTTTGCTTGGAAAATATGTAAACATGTAAAATCCAATGCAATAGTGATAGCAAAAGACGGTTGTGCTATTGGCATCGGTGCAGGACAAACAAGCAGAATAGATAGTGTGAATATTGCAGTAAAAAAAGCAGGTGAAAAATGTAAAGGCGCAGCGCTTGCTTCAGATGCATTTTTTCCATTTCCAGATAGTATAGTAGAGAGTGCAAAGCATGGAATTACAGCTATAATTCAGCCAGGTGGCTCATTGAAAGATCAAGACGTGATAGCAGCTGCAAATGAGAATAAAATTGCCATGTTTTTCACTGATGTTCGTAACTTTCTCCATTAAGCTTTGTATCCTGTCAAAATTATACCCACACAGGGCTTTGTTGCATAGCAGCTTATAGGTTTGAAAATTGTAGTAAATTGATGTAGTTACTTTAAACTCAACTATACCTATCTGTAATTGTAAGCTGTACTCTTGAGCTCCTGATGCGATTATAGCAAATCCTAAAATGCCTTGCTGTTTTTCCTTATAGACATTCAGCTTACCTTGTATATTAGTCTATCTGGATGATATTTTACTTTTTCTGGAATATAATAATTCCCTAGAAATTACCCTACTCAATTCTATTGTACCTTGTTTAACATTGAAACATGAGTCTGGAATCTAGAAATTTTTTAAGAACAAAAGTTATTCTAAGTTTTTGTTGGTAAGAAAGACTGGATTCCAGTGGGCTTTGTTGCATAGCTCAGATAAAAAGAACTGGAAGTTACTGACGAAATTCACTATAAAACAGGCATTTTACCTACGAAAGAAAAATATGCCAACTAAAATGAAGGTCAGTAACTGCCATGGATATAACAGATTTCTACAAGAAAGAGGAAATATTTTTCATTTTATTAATGAGGCAATAGAAAGTTGGTACGAAAATAGCCCCAAAATGCGAGGTGG
This sequence comes from Wolbachia endosymbiont of Spodoptera picta, assembly GCF_018141665.1. Taxonomy (NCBI): domain Bacteria; kingdom Pseudomonadati; phylum Pseudomonadota; class Alphaproteobacteria; order Rickettsiales; family Anaplasmataceae; genus Wolbachia; species Wolbachia endosymbiont of Spodoptera picta. The sequence continues at coordinate 466,921 of NZ_CP067976.1, read as the reverse complement.
AAATTATATTTATAGTAATAAAGTTGTGATTTTAGTGCATATGTCGCTAGTCTCTTTAGAATTGGCTTAAGACAAACGGTAGGGTTTATAAAAGGATATTTGCAGCAAGTAGTTAGCAGTCATTAGCTATTCGCAGGCTTCAAGAAGGTTTCAATATTAAGATCAATGATTGCAGAGTTGATAAAAACAATATGGAAGATATTGAAATTGCCATAGACAGTACAAGTATCAGATAATACCCCTGGTCACAGTAAGGAAAATAGCGAAGTATCGCAGTTATAAACAGGTAAGAAAGCTACACGTAATATTGAGTATAAATAGTAAAAAAGCTATAGCTGCACAATATAGCAATGGTGCCTACTCCGACCATTATAGTGCTTGTGACTTGCTCAGCTTTCAGCATGCTATAAAAGCATTATATGCAGACAGAGCCTATCAAGCTTTATAAATTGTGCAAAAAATATGATATAAAGACAAAAATTTTACCGAAAAATCGTGCAGCGGAGCATACAAAATTGGATTATATGGCTGAAAGGAATGTTGCCATTAGATTATGTGGTAAAGACGGTGTGAAAGAGTGGAAGGAGGAAGAGGTTTATGGAAAAAGGTCATATATTGAAGGATTTTTTTCAAGATTAAAGCAAATATTTGGGTTTAGTTTTAGAAATAGATCTGAAGTAAATCGAGAAAAAGAGTTGCTAATAAAATGTTACTTACTCAATAAATTTACTGATATTGGCATGGCTAAATTTGAGGTAGTTTCATGAATTTTTTATGCTTTACCCACTATCCGATAAGCGATGCAACAAAGCTATCCCAGTGTCAGCTACTCGGTTGACACCATCATAGAGATCAGCTACTTGGATGATAAAAGTAAGAAATATCGAAGTGTTGTGCTAGACTTTATACCTCTTGCATTCAAACTCACATAAATCATGAATTATGCATGTTTCACACAAAGGTTTTTGTGCCTTGCAAATGTATCTACCGTGTAAAACTAGCCAATGATGAGCATAAAGCAGGTATTTTTTTGGAACCACATTCAAAAGAGATTGCTCTGTTTTAAATATATCTTTTTCTTTCACAAGCCCAACTCTATTGCTTACTCTAAAAACATGAGTATCAATTGCCAATGTTGGAATACCAAGCCCTGAATTTAAGAACACATTAGCGCTCTTTCTCCCAACCCCTGGTAAAGATACCAAATCATCGAAATTAGTAGGCACTTTGCTATTGTACCTCTCAATCAATATTTTGCTGAGCCCGATTATATTTTTTGCTTTGGAATTATATAAACCAATACTGCTTATGCATTTTCTCAGCTCACTTTGCCCAAGATTCAACATTTTTTCTGGCGTATCAGCGATACTAAATAGCTCCTTTGTAATTTTATTAACACTTATATCGGTCGTCCGCGCTGACAGAACTATTGCAACTAATAACGTAAAATGATTGGTATAATTTAGCTCTATTTTTGGCGCAGGATTTGACTGTTGAAATTTTTCAAATATTAATTCTACTTTTTTTGAGTCCATGCATAGAGCTAAAAGCTTATACTATACTGTTTGCTGTGCAAATTCAATTGCTTGAGGATTAGATAGTCCTTCAGTATTAACATCAGACATATCAGTTTTTACCTCATCAAAATTCCTTTCAGCAAATTCGCTTGCCACTTCTGCAAAACACTTTCTAACAAGAGGCATAATTATCGGCATTAATAGCCTTCGTGGATCATACCGTCCTAACAGATTAGTTTCCTTTTGTACTCTATCTCTTGGATCTTCCTCAAGTAAATCTTTCATGTGTTTTTCAGTGTATATTTCACAACCTTTTGAAAATGTAGGACTAAATATCTCAGTAGCTAGCAGTGCTAACAATGACAAAGTACCAAATATTGTCACATCAACATAAAGACTATTAGAAATAAACCCTTTATCATCAAAGAACCTGTTCATAATCTTTTGAGGAGGAAAGAAGTAAAAGCAAATTTGTAGGCTAGTATTAAGTTTACGCTCGCAATTTTTCCAAAGTCGCCTACATTTTTCCAACCAGGCAAAAGAAGATCTCTCAACAACCCATCTTTTTGGCAATACAGCAAAGGTGTGTAATTCGCTTCACCTCAACAGTTGCACCAATAGTTACTTTTATCTGTGTTGCAAAATTTTCTCCAGTGTAGCCTGCATCAACCAGTATGTTTTTAACTTCAGAGAGACTTTCTTTAGCATTTTTAACCATTGTCAAAGCACTGCTACGATCAGTTATTTCTGCCGTTGTTATATGAATTGCGTGTGTCAAACCTTGTGTATCAACTGCGATATGACGCTTTATTACTGAAATTTTCTTGCCAGCATCATAACCTTTTTCTTCAGCAGTATCGGTATTTTTTACACTTTGGGCATCAATGATGCAGAAGCTTGTTTTGGTATTCCGACCACTGTTCTCTCCAACCAATTTTTTTAAGACAATTTCTAGAGCACTTTCTCTATCTTCATTCGTTTTTTTACTCCATTTCTTAAAGTAATCGTAACAATTTCGCCATCTTGGAAACTCTTTTGGAAGCATTCGCCATTGACAGCCACTTTTTAGTACATAAAGCACACCACAAAATAACTCATATAAACCTAATCTTCTTGGCTTTGTTTTCTTTCGCACACTTTCTAAAATTAGTCTAATCTTTTCGAATTTTTCACAACTTATGTCACTTGGATATGTATTCCTCATACTTTACCTCATGTCAACTATACCTCATCTTACCATATTCAGAGATCACTTACAGGCTCTTAGGTTAATATAAGCTTCCATTCAATTTAATACACTACAATATTACATATATTAGCTAATTTGTTAATAGATTTACAAAGATTAAATTATTGCTATTCTAAATTTAAGTGTTAGTTAACTGAGTTTACAATGAGTATTAGAAATTTTTTTACCAAGGCAATCGTTCTCCTTTTAGTTTGCTTATTAATCTTTATGGGGATTGGCAATGTTTTATCAAATGATGATGAAAGGAAAGAATTAGCTAAAGTAGGAAAGGAAGTTATAACATCAGATGAATATACATTACTATATCAAAATTATGAAAAGCAAATTTCTGGATCTGATGTAAGTAAAGAACAAGTAAAAAAGCTGAAATATGATTTACTTAACGCACTTATAGAGCAAAAACTATTGTTTAACCTAATTAGCGAACTTGGATTAAAAGTTGGAGAAGAATCTATCGAAAGCCATATAAAAAATACCAAGTACTTTCAGGACGATAAAGGAGAATTTGACCATAATAAATTCCATCAAACTCTAAATAGCCTGCATATAACAGAAAAGGAATATATAGAAAAACTAGAGAAAATCCTGCCTGCAATGATGTTCATGACTTCGTTATTTAAAGATAATTATCCGGTAACTTTTGGTGAGGGTGTTGATGAGCAGATATACAAAAATCGCTACCAAACTAGAGTAGTTGATATTGTTAAAATAACTGAGGATGCAATTACAGACGTTCCTGAACCAGATGATCAAGCCTTACTTGATTTGTATGAAAGAAATAAGTCCAATTTTTATTACCCTGAGTATCGAACTGCGCAATACATTTCTCTGGATCAAAAATATTTTGAAGATCAAATCAGAATTTCAGATGAAGAGGTTGATAGTATAATAGAACATCAGGAACTTAAAAATCAAAGAGACATATTCAATGTGATATTTCCTACCAAAGAAAAAGCTGAAATAGCAAGAAGAGCACTTGAAGAAAGTAAAGCAAGCTTTGAACAAATAATAGAAGAGTTTAATAAAGTGAAACTCGATGAAACCAGAGTAAATAATATAACTAAGGATTTCTTACCTGAAAATATGAGAGAAAAGGTATTTGCTCTCAAAACAGGTGAAGTAAGTGAAGTTTTAACAAGCAATTTTGGATGGCACGTAATAAAGGTAGAAAGCATACATCAAATCTCTGATGAAGACTTGGTTGATTTAAAAAAAGACATAAGGTCAGTTTTAACCAATCAAAAGTCTTTTGAAAAAGTCAATGATTTCATAAATCAAGTGAATTATAAGATATACAATGGTGCAACGATTGAAGAAATCTCCAATAATTACAATTTACCTATACAAACCATTGGTCCAGTAGATGCTAGTGGAAAAGACCAAAGTGGTAATGAAGTAGGAAATTCCAGTGATTTCATTTCTTTCATTTTTTCACGCGAGAAAGATCAGAAGAATTATTTTAAGGGTGTTGGAGATACTGTTGTTAGTGTAAAAATCAGTGATATCGTTCCTCCTAAATTACAAAATTTTGAAGAAAGTAGGGAATCAGCCATAAAGCTTTGGCGTAGTGAATTTATAAAAGAAAGAATGTTTAAAATGGGACAAGAAGTAGCAGTTCAACTAAGAGAAAAGACAGATTTGGAAGAAATGCAAGGTATAAAATTGGTTAAAGGCCAGCAAATACAACGCAATGAACAAAACTACCCTTTTTCTTTCATAGAAGAGATTTTCAATATGAAAACAACTAATTCGGTAACAGATCCTATTCAATACAATAATGAAATTATAATAGGCGTTCTAAAACAAATGCATTCATCAAATGGTAAATTAAACATGCTTGACACCGGAAAACGTGTGATGATATCGCTAAAGGAACAGTTAATTAGCTATCTAAAATTAAAGTATAGAGTAGAAGTTAATCATGCTATGATTGATGATATATAAAAAAGTTTATTATCTTCCTTTTATGAGTGATTGGAGGGGGCTATATTGTATTTTTAGGTAAAAGAGGTACAATGAGTTTGACTTGAGCTGTTTATTGTATTTAAATTGTAATTAATATATGAATAAAGGTTGACATGGCAGTTAAAATAAGGTTAGCAAGGTTTGGGGCAAAGAAACGTCCTTTTTATAGGATAGTTGTAGCCGACTCACGAGCACCAAGAGATGGGCGCTTTATTGAGAGAATAGGACAATATGATCCAATGTTGCCAAAAGACAATAAAAATCGTGTTGTGGTAAAAGCTGATAGATTAAAACATTGGCTAAGTGTAGGAGCGCAAGCAACTGAAAGGGTAATGTGGTTCATTAAAAAAGGCATAGTAGATTTAGAAACAGAATCGAAAAAAATAGAAAAGAAAAAAGTTGAGAAAGTACAAGGGCAAGAAGCATAAGTCCTCTTAAATGCTAAACACTGATTTAACAAAAAGTAGTAAATTAGATGATATTTTATCTTCTGATTTATTGGCTATGAATGACTTTATCTTCAAAAATGTCAATGATGAAGGTACTAAGCTTGCTACCGATATTACATCTCATCTTATTAATTCAGGAGGAAAAAAGATAAGGCCTAAGCTCATTTTTATTATGTGTAAAATGCTGAATTACTCTGGAGAGAGTAGGGTCAACATTGCTGCATCGGTAGAATTTATACACAACGCTACTTTACTTCATGATGATGTGCTTGATGAAAGTAAGGCACGCCATGGAGTTGCAACAGCAAATAAAATTTGGGGAAATAAATCAAGCATTTTAGTTGGTGATCTATTATTGACCTTAGCATTTAGATGGCTTATAGAATGTGGGAATTTAAGTGTTCTCTCTATTTTATCTAAGGCATCTAATTTGCTTGTCAAGGGTGAGATAAAGCAGATGACAACGCGTTTTGACCCTAACACAATTAGGAAAAATTATTTTAATATCATTGGAGAAAAGACAGCATCTTTATTTTCTGCATGCTGCGAGGCTGCATCAGTAGTATCTGGAGCCACAAGTGACGAAACAGAGAGGCTAAGGAATTTCGGGTTTAATTTTGGTATGGCATTCCAAATAATTGATGATGTGCTAGATTATACTGCTAATCAAGGCACTTTAGGAAAGCAACTTGGAAAAGATTTCTTTGAAGGTAAAGTTACTTTACCTTCTATTATAGCATATGAAAAAGGCAGCCCATCAGAACAAAAATTCTGGGAGAAATCTTTTTCTTCAGCTAGACACAATTTTGACCAAGCATTACAATATATTAATCATCATAATGCCATTCATGTTTCTATAGAAGAAGCTAAACACTATATTAATATGGCGCAAAGTAATATTGATACTTTTTCTGATTCTCTTTATAAAACTGCTTTGATTGACTTTTTAAATGCAAGCATAGAAAGACAAGGATAGCTAACGCTTGATATTTTTAGATTGATTGTTATATATTTATTAAGTTTGTAAGGGTGAATGATATGTCAGATAGTAATAAAGAGAAAAAAAAGAAATTTGCAGATATGGTCAGTAAACGAAAAGGGGATGATCAAGAAGATCAGCAAACAGGTGATTTAAGTGAAGAGCTTAATATATTAAAAGAACGTGCAGTTCAGCTTGAAGATCATTTACGTCGCGCTGTTGCGGATAATGAAAACGTTAAACGTATAATGCAAAAGCAAATTAGCGATGCAAGTGATTATGCAGTCACAAAATTTGCACGTGATATGATCGACTCTTGTGACAATTTAAAAAAAGCAATGGAAAACTTGAAAGATGATGATCCTATTCATGAAGGAATAAAAGTGGCGCACCAAAAGATTGTGAGTGATCTAAAAAAACATGGAATAGAAGAAATAGATCCAATAGGTAACTCTTTTGACAGCAATTTACATCAAGCTGTTGTGGAAAGAGAAGATAATGAAAAAGAGCCTGGCACTATTGTAGAAGTACTACAAACTGGTTATACAATTAAAAATAGGTTGCTTCGTCCTGCAATGGTTATTCTTTCTAAAAAATCTGCTGATTGCGAAAGTAACTAATAAAACACTCAAGGTATGGAAGAAGTTATCTTCTCAGGTATTCAGCCAAGTGGAGTATTACATTTGGGCAATTATCTTGGTGCAATTAAGCAGTGGATAGGGTTGCAGGATAAATATAAATCTCTTTTTTGTGTTGTTGATCTGCATGCAATCACAGCAAATAAGCTTCCCGCAAATGAATTAAAAAATAATATTTTTAAAGCAGCAGCAACTTATATTGCATGTGGAATAGATCCGGAAAAGTCGATTATTTTCAATCAATCCGCAGTTAGTGGTCATGCAGAATTGGGCTGGCTGCTAGGGTGCTATACACCAATTGGTTGGCTTAATCGTATGACTCAATTTAAAGATAAGGCTGGAAGCGATAGACAAAAAGCTTCTCTTGGGTTATATAGCTACCCAGTACTTATGGCTGCGGATATATTGCTGTATCAAACTAAATATGTTCCTGTTGGCGATGATCAAAAACAGCATTTAGAACTTGCACGTGATATTGCATCAGCTTTTAACAATCATTATAAATGTAGTCATTTCATCATACCTGAAATCTTAACTTTGGATTGTACATCAAGGATAATGAGCTTAAGAGATGGAGCAAGCAAGATGAGCAAATCTGATTCTTCAGAATACTCATGCATTAACCTTGACGATACAAATGACTTGATTGTCAAGAAAATAGAAAAAGCAAAAACAGATTCAATTCCAGGCTTTGATTTTGCTACTTTAAAGTGCCGTCCAGAAGTAAACAATTTGGTAAACATTTATTCAGTGCTTAGTGATTTAAATGTGGAAAAAGTGTGTGAAGAAGTGAATAAACATGATATGAAACACTTTAAAAAAGAGTTAGCTGGCTTAATCATCAGTGTTATATCACCCATACGTGAGAAGTTGAACGGTCTTTTGAAGGATCAGCTCCATTTACATAAAATATTAAAAGAAGGTACAGAAAAAGCAGCAGAGATTGCAAATAACAATATAAAAAAGATCAAGGATATTATAGGGTTTGTTCAATAGGTTACAACTATTTCTTCCCATGGCTTTCAAATCGTGCAGCTATTTTCTTTACACTAACATGAGTGAGAAGAGGTTTTTTACTAACCGGAAGTTTAGAATCGGACTTTGCTGTTATGGGGTTCATTTTAGATCTTTTATTTCCTACCGGAAATGAGTGAGATTGGGAGGCAGTTTTTTGCGATGGTGCAGGATCTTTCTTCATACCGATATCTGCTTGTGTTGCAGGGGTGGCTTTGCTCTTAGCAACTTGGTTTTGCTCAAATTTTCCTACTATTGACTTTACTCTACCGTCCTTCTTGCTATTTACTTTTTCTTTTATAATAACCGCTTTTACTTCTGATGCTGCTTTATCAGCAGATTTTTTGAGGATTGGTTTACTTTCAGCTGATTTTTGCGAAGTCACTTCTACTATTATTGGTTTCGTGCTCACTTGTTGATCAACAATATCTAGCCTTTTAGGATTTGACAGTATTTCAGATTTATCTTCTTTAGTTTCTTGCCTAATTTCTTGATTGGTAGCGTTTAGCGCTAGTGGCTCTGGAGCCTGTCTCTTTTTATATCCTCTTCTTGTTCCTGCATTTTTCTTAGGTTTCGTTTTGTGAGTTGGCTCCTTTTTAGCTAACTTTGAGTCTTCCGAATCTTTTGTTGAAGATTTACTACTTTTCTCTTGATAATTTGATATTTCCTCATGTCCAGACTCTTCACTTAATGAACTTTCATAGCCTGAATCTTCAGGAGATACGTTCTCTATTTCTGGTTTAAAGTGTACCTTTTTTGAGGCAGTAGGAGGTGGCGGAGGTGCTGTTGTTGGCCGTTTTATTCTCTTCATAACTAATTTTCCTACCGGCTGTTTTCCTTCTTGCAGCTTAGGAGTATCTTCCTTCTGCTTTGATGTCGTTTTATTTTCCGTGCTTACTTCGTATGATTTATGTTCTTTATTGCCTTTTCCACTCTGTTTCGAATCTAAAATTTCTTTAAGTCCTTTCTTGAATAGATTAATTGTACTTAAAATATTTGTGTATTCGGCTGCTTTTTCTATAGTGAAACCTGATAATTCATCACCAACAAAATTTTTTATGTCATTATCATTAGTTGGAATATCTTTTCCCAAGACTCTATCTAATATCCCTTTTAATGTTCCAATAAAACCGAGTGGCTTTGTGATCAAAGGTTCTACATAATTATTCAAGTCGCTATATATAACAAATTTGGCTACATCTTTTGCGTTGTTTGTAAAATTCTTCAGAGCTTGAGATAAATCTTTCAGTGTTTCATCATATTGTTCATTAATTTTTTTTGTATCCTTCAGCTTTATGACTCTTATCAAAGAATTGAGATTTTTATCATAACTGTCACTTTTAAATAGATCACTCATACCAATTACTGTTTATCGTTTACTTAAATATAAATTCAAAGTCTTAAGATCGAGTAAATGTTATATGACTTATCCTCTGACTCATAAACGCTTGCGTTCCTTAATGTGCAAAAAAATTTCAATAATCTTCAATCAGCAATAGTATAGAAATCCAAAAAACAAGTAGCTAACACTGGAACCTAGGAATTATGATTTGGCACAAGTTGATGAGTATAGTTGTTTTATGTTGAAATACAGCATTTATGGAAAGATTAGATGTCAGTCTAGAATGACACCCTTTCTGGAAAACTCGGATTACAGTGTTTGTATAACTTAATAATTAGAAACTAAAGGAGTTCTTTTTTAAAAAACTTAAGTTATACTCATAAGTATTTGATACTTTTGTAGTGATTATGTCCAGTTTTAAAAATAACTCCTGTTTTTATGGCGATAATGTCGAATTTGTGGAAGAAATTTATAGCCGTTACTTGCAAGGCGATAAATCAATTGGAGAAGATTGGTACAGAATTTTTTCGAGCAATTTAGAAGTTAATAAAGCAGAACCCTGCAGAGCACAGAATGAAGCTAAGGTAGATGCTGATGATTTAGCAAATTTTTTCAGATTTTATGGTCACTTTTTTGCAGACTTAAATCCATTATCACCGAATGTAAATAAGGAAATAGATTATCAAAAATACTTGAATCTTTCTCCTACAAGTGACACTAGAATCTACAGAGATATTTACTGCAAGAATATCGGTTTTGAATTTATGCATATTTCCTCTTATGAGGAAAGAGTTTGGCTGCAGGAGAAAATTGAAAATCAGGTCTATACGCTAAGCCCTCAGGATAAAAAAGAAATACTAAGGCACTTGATTGAATCTGAGATGTTCGAGCAATTTCTCCATATGAAATTTCCTGGATATAAGCGTTTTTCTATCGAAGGTGGGGAGTCAGCCATTGTTGCAATTGAAAGAGTTATTAGTGATTCTGCAGCTTTTGGTATTGAAGAAATAGTTCTTGGTATGGCCCACCGAGGACGGCTCAATGTTCTAACCAAAGTGATGGGAAAAGATTATGCGGCAATGCTGTCTGAATTTCAAGGCAACCTTGCATATCCAAGTGGTCTTGAGGTGTCTGGTGATGTCAAATATCATCTTGGTTACTCTTCTGATCGAGCACTTGCTGGTGGTAAAAAAATACACTTAAGTTTATGTCCTAACCCATCTCACCTTGAGGCGGTAAATCCGGTTCTAGCTGGAAGAGTAAGGGCAAAACAAAATACGAGATCTGTGCTTGGAATATCAATTCATGGTGATGCAGCTTTTATCGGGCAGGGAGTGGTTGCTGAAACCCTGACTTTGAGCAACATTGAAGGTTATAAAGTTGGTGGTATCGTGCATATTGTCATCAATAACCAAGTTGGTTTTACTGCGAATCCTCGTTGTGCACGCTCTTCTTTTTATTGTACTGATGTAGCAAAATCAATAGAAGCTCCAATATTTCATGTTAATGGAGATAATCCAGAAGCCGTGAGTTTTGCCGCGAGTTTGGCAATGGAGTATGTGCAGAAATTTAAAAAGGATGTGGTGATTGACATAATATGCTACCGCAAATATGGCCATAATGAAGGTGATGAACCAAATTTTACTCAGCCACTTATGTATAAAGCAATATCAAGGCATAAAACTCCGGGAACAATTTACGAAGAGAAGCTGGCTGCAGAGAAAGTCCTAATTAGTGATGAAGTAAGTAAATTGCGCAGCGAATTTAGGGTAAGGTTGGATAAAAGTCTTGCTGAGTCAGTGACTTACACTCCAAAAAAAGCTGATTGGTTTGATGGAGTGTGGTCGAAATTGAGAAGAGCAAAGTTGAACGATTTGAGTGAATATTATACGGAATCTGGTGTTTCACCAGATGAGCTAAAAAAATTAGGTGTACACATAAATAGCAATATTCCAAGTAGTTTTAATCTCAATAATAAAGTGAGGAAAATACTTGATGGCAGAATAGAAAGTATAAATTCCGGTAGCAATATAGACTGGGCCACTGGTGAAAGTCTTGCATTTGCGTCATTGCTTAAAGAAGAAATAGGAGTGCGCTTGTCAGGACAAGATTCTGGTCGTGGTACCTTCTCGCACCGTCATTCAAGGCTTGTTGATCAAGTAACGGAAGAAGATTTTATTCCACTAAACAACATAAGTGAGAAGCAAGCTCGCTTTGAAGTTATAGATAGCGCACTATCTGAGTATGCTGTGATGGGTTTTGAATATGGATATAGCCTTGACTCTCCATATTCACTGGTGCTCTGGGAAGGGCAATTTGGTGATTTTGCAAATGGTGCGCAAATCATGATCGACCAGTTTATTGCATCAGCAGAAACAAAGTGGTTGCGATCAAGTGGTCTAGTTTTACTTTTGCCTCATGGTTATGAAGGGCAGGGGCCTGAGCATAGTTCTGCTCGTATAGAGAGGTTTTTGCAACTCTGTGCAGAGGATAATATGCAGGTGGTTAATTGCTCTACTCCTGCGAATTATTTTCATGTTTTACGCCGACAAATTAATCGAGATTTTCGTAAGCCTTTAGTGGTGTTTACACCTAAATCACTATTGCGTCATAAAAGCGCAGTTTCTAACCTTTCTGACTTTGAAGGAAAATTTCTTACGGTAATTCGAGAGTGTAGAACAGGTTTAGTTGCAAGTGATAAAATACGTAAAGTTGTAATATGTAGTGGTAAAGTTTATTACGACATAATTGAAATGCTTGAAGCACAAAAAATAAACGATATAGCAGTAGTGCGTTTAGAACAATTTTATCCATTCCCGGCTGATAAACTAAACAATGAACTCGAAAAATATAAGAACGCTGAAATTATATGGTGTCAAGAGGAACCAAAAAATATGGGAGGATGGTTTTTTGTTAATCCGTTAATAGAAGAGGTTCTATCTAATCTAGACACTCAAGCAAAAAGGCCTAAGTGTGTTGCAAGACCCGCTGCTGCATCTCCTGCATGCGGTTATGCTAATGTCCATGCTCAACAACAAGCAGAAATTTTGAAGCAAGTTGTGCAGGGTATCTAGCACAATCTTGCAGATATTGAAGCGAAAGCTAGCAAGCGAACATTGTTCTTAATATTTGGCACTGCAGCCGGGTGCGATAGAAAATATATCACAACAATCAAACTGCTTGTATACTCATACAAATATAAAAAGACTTTACTTTTTTAATAAAAGCTTAATATTTATTAACATTTTCATTTATTTTTCTTAATATAGTTAATATTAACTATATTAAGATATATATGAATACAGAAGTATTTGAGAGGTTAATAGGGCAAACTAGGCTACGCAGCAATAGTAAGGCTGAAATCATACAATTAAATAGAAGCGAGAAGGCTTTTATAGATGAGGATAAAAAGTCTATCGAATTGGCTAAGGCTATTTTTGCAGAAAATAATATGTTTCGTTTTCGCAAACCAGGTTCTGCTACAGATTACATTTTGCACAAACTAATAAATGATAAAAAGCTTCTAGAGGAAATGAAAGATAGAGGTACAAGTATAATACGTCTTTTTTCTTTGCTATCAATGTATCGTAATCTTCCCGATTGCTATGTTGTGAGAAAAGAAGGGTGTATTACTGAGTTTGGAATACTTACTGATGTTAACGAATGTTTAGAATCAGTACCTTTAGAAGACTTTATACTTATTGAGTCTGCTTCGTACCTAGAGTACATTTTGTTTGAGAATGGTGATATTAGAAATAGGTTAGCTGAAGATAAAACAAAATTAGATATTTTCGTAAATGGAATTTTAGCAATAAGTAGCTCGGATTTAGTATTATCTTGTATCAACACAATCGAGGCTTTTAATGAGGAAGCTAGAAATTTTGTCAATCACATACAGAAAACCAATAGGATGGACTACCTCTTTAAGGAAAATGGTACAACACTTGTAAAGTTAGTTCTAAAAGAATTATTAAAACTTTCTATTTTACAAGAAAGAGAAAACACTACATTAGAATTTCCTCAAATTTCGAGTGTGGAACATTGTAATGGGCGATAGACTTTAAAATGTGCAAGGCTCATTTAAATATGAGCCTCAGTATCGCTTAACTTTTATGGAGCATACTTTAACTTTATTTCACTTCCACCAAGGGAATATTGTTCCGCTATTGCTGCCATAGTTATCAATAGAAGCGTTTAGGTAATCTGTATCAAATCGTACTGGCACATCAAATTCGAAGCTTGCGGTGATTATTGTGCCTTTTGCTGGTGGTTTCATAAATGCTATTTCTCCAGTTGAATAATTCACTGAATATTTTTCTGTCTTTTCACCATCTAGGTAAATTTTTATTGTATCATGCACTGGCTTTTTAATAGTTCGTGTATGCTTGTCTTTTCCACTTATGTAAGTTTTCATCAGTTGAAAGATCGTTTTTTTATCGTCTCCTATGCCAATTTCTTGATTGATAACTGTAAAGTCTGACCAATCCTTAAAACGAAACCCTATTGCTTTACCTTTTCGTGCCTGAAAAAATGTTATGAGTTCTGTTAGCTGCTCGTTTGACCTGACTCCATAAGCTATGTTATACCTGGCACGTGCACGAGACCAATTAATATTGCGCTGCTCACAACCATTATGAGTTGTTACAACGTCAGTGGAAAATTCAGGTCCTCCAGTGGAACCATAAGATATATTTTCTGGAAATCTAATTTCTGTAAATGACATATGCCCTCCTGTAAAAATAAAATTGAGTTGATATAGATGAAGTAGGAAAGATCTTAAATTTTTGAAGCTGCTTTATCAATCAGGCTATAAATTTTAAATCCCGTTTCTTCTAAAAAAGTAAAGGTGTTGTTTTCTCCTACCTTACCTTTCAGTTCGTTAATGTCTTGATGACTCTGCGTTAACTGATATACACAAACACATGCAATGGCTAAAGCAACTCCAGCAAGACATGCTAAAGGAATTGGTTGGGTAAAAATAGCAACTGTAGCAAATGCTGTGAATGCTATAGCTGTTATTACAGCAGCTATGCTATAAATAGCTTCTCTTCTGTAACTATTGATTAATTTCTTTTCTATTGCCTCTTGTTGTGTTTCTTGCCCTTGTTGATGAGAAATAGTAATTACTGTATCTGTATGAATTGGCTCACTAGCGCTGGTATCAATTCTCTCTTTTTGTGTTTTTTGTTCTTTATGATCTTGCGCAATTGCTGCTTTGCTAGTTCTGATATTATATTGTTCTTCTTGCTCTGATTGATCAGAAGCAGGAACTTCTGTCACTTCACCAAAGATTTCTTCATTAGAAACTGGTTGACTTTCTGTTATATCTTCAGAAATTTCACTTAGGAGTGGCACAAAATGCCTCATGTAATTCACTACTCCTACAGTTTTTTTGCTACTATCTATCTCTAGTTGATTGAGATTTATATCTTGTATAAAAACTTCTGGATCATCATCATGTGCTGTAATTTTAGTTACTGTAATTTTTTGACTATCTTCCTCTATTGAATAAACACGGAGCTCCACTTTGTACTTGTCGCATATCATTCTGCCTTCAATGTTTGAACGACCCCATATAGGTGAAGAATCAGTTTCTGTAACCGTATTTTCAATGTCTTTTAAGTATTTACGAAAAGTCTTCTCTTCATCTATCATATTTATTTTAGTTTTTTGGTTTTGTATAGGACCATACGGACCTTCTAGTGCAACAAAGTAGTCACCAATAGCAGCGTCTTTTATTATTGCTTTATAGGTCCAACTATCTTGTTCACCATGTTGCTTAGCATAATCTGCACAATCTTTTCTTAATGATTTTGCGGTAAAATGATGACTGAGTCTTAACTAGTTCAATCCTTGAGCCACAGAGTCAAAAAAGCAATCTCCTGTCTTTATAGCAGCTCCTATTTTTAGCTTTTCAGGATGAGCGCTCTTTAGATTATGCAATAAATCACTTGATTTTTTATTTTCTTTGATTTGTTGAAAAAGAGCAATTGGCTCTCTTACATAGTTAGAATCTCTCATGTTATAACTCCAAAATAATGATTGTATTTTAATAGATTAATCAGCCTAGGAAGGCTAATTACTTAAGGTCATGCTATGTTGCAAGCAGACATCAACTATTCTTCTTGAACTAATATGTAGCATATACATATTGTTACTTAGTATATTTTAACTATACTTAAACTCTCTTGTGCTGTCAAGCAGGGAATTTATTAATCTTTTAACTCATCCACTTTTTTGCGTAGCACATTTAAATCAGTTGCTCCTACAAAAAGACTATCTCCAATTATCAAAAAAGGTGTACCGCCTACTCCTAAATTCCTTACTAAAAGTTTGCTGTTGTTTATTATTTGCTCAATTTTGTCTGCATTATTTTTCATAGAATTATTAAAGTCGTTCTCGTTAACCCCTATATTTTTCACTATACCTAATATAGTTTTATCTGAAAATTCTCCTCTGTGATCTAGTGCAGCATAGTGAAAATCTAAGTACTTTTCTTTATCGATAAAATAAGTTGCTAAAGCACCTTTTGCTGCCTTTAAAGAATTGTTACCAAGTGTTGGAGCATCTCTAAGATATACTTAATTTTGCCATCATTGATCAATTGTTTTACATCGTTCTTTATAGCTTTGCAATATCCACAAGAATAGTCAAAAAAACCTACAGCTATGACATTGCTATTTTCATTTCCTGAGTAAGGATAAGTGGAGTCGAATATTTCATTTTTATGTTGAGAAATTTTATTTTTGGTTGCATTAGAATAACTATTTTTAGCTGACTCTTCCTGGAGAGTTTTTATGATCTTATCAAAATTTTTACTTATGTAGTCATCTAATCTCTCACTTATATGATCATCGTTTAAGACTTGACTGCGATGTGAAAGCCAATTGTTTATTACTGGTAAACTTGCTACTGCAAATATAAAAATCAATAAAAGTGGTATCTTAGACATATACTTACCTAAGGGAAATAATAAGACATATTATAGTAAAAAAATGTTCAATGTTAAAACATTTACATTAAGAAGCGCAAACTTTACACAGTAGAAAACTTGGCGATGTGCAAAATTGAGCATTTAAGAGATTTTAGATATTCCTTACCGCTGCGTATAACAATTGTAACCGCGGCGGTAAAAAAGTTGATTATTTTATAACCGCCGCATATAATGATGACAAACACGGCGGTAAATTATACGGAACCAATAATTGGTAGAGAGAAAGAAATAGCCATTCTAGAAAATAAGCTTCTTTCCCAATCTGCTGAGTTTATTCCTGTTTACACTGTGAACAAAATTGCATGGATTTAATGGTTCAATAAGTGTAGGGACATAATGAAATTTTTAAAAACTCTCTTTAACTTAGCATTACTAGTATTTTTCATGTCTACTATAGCTGAAGCAAGGTGGAGCAAGTACGAAGATGCTTCTGTTGAGGTTAAGTTTTCTAATGTTAACATTAATGTTAATAGAGATGGTACCTACGAAACGGAAGTAGAACTTCAAGCAAAAATACTCAAAGAATCTGGACGTGATAGATTCTCTCTATACAGTCTTGTTTACAATGATGATGGTGCAGATTTTACTGTTTTAGAGGCTAAAGCAGCTTATAATGGAGAGGAATATATAGTTACTGAAGATATGATGGAGGATAAGCCACTGGCTAGTCCTGGCAAAGGCTTTGATCAGCTAAGGCAAGTAACCATACCATTTCCCAAAATAGAAATTGGCACAGAAGTATATTTAAGATATAAAAAAGTTAACAAAAAGGTTCCTGTTGATAATTTTTATGGCTTGAGCTTCTCTTATTATGGAGATTATTTACAAGCAGAAAATACTAAAATCAACTCTGAATTGCCTCTAGAGATTAAAGTGAATGATCCAAGAAAAGTATTAGAGATTGCTGAGGAAAAAAAGGATAGTGTACATTATATAAACATTACCTTAAAGAAAGCAATTTATGAAAACACAATAAATGAACCACATAATGGAATATTGAATATTAAACATAACACTTGGGTATCACTGTCGAGCCTATCTAAATGGGAGGATTTGGCTAAAAAATTAGCCCCTGGATATCATAGCATCATTAACCAGCCACTTCCTGCAACTTTTAAAGCTATAGCAGAATCTGCTACCAGTGAGAGTACTGATGAAGATAAGATCAATGCTGTTACTTCTTTATTGAATGAAAAAGTTCAGTACATGGGAGACTGGAGTACAGTATCAGGAAAATATTTCCCGAGAGATTTAGAGAAAATTGCTGATTCTCAAATTGGGGATTGCAAAGACTTTTCTGCTAGCACGGCTGCTATTTTACAAGAACTTGGTTACAAAGTTCAACCTATTTTAGTTATGAGAGGAACTACTAATACTTCTAATCCTGAAGCGTTACCCAATATGGGTAATTTTAATCATGTGATGCTTAGAGTAATGAATGAAGATGGAAAAATATACTGGATTGATCCAACTAATACCATCAGTATGGCGCAGGGTATTTTTCCAGACATTGCTGATAGGAACGCTCTAGTACTGGATTCTGAGGAAGCTAGTTACATAAAAATTCCTGCTGTACAAGGTGAAAATTCAAAAGGGATATCCCATAGTGAATTAACTATAGAAGATAACGTTGTAAATGAATATGGCCAGCTTACCGTGCAAGGGGAAGCAGCCTTAGGCTTAACAGGTGTTGGATTATATTATTCAGATGAGCAATTAAGAGATTCTGTTTTTCGTATGATTAGTGGAGTATATCTTGATGAAGAAGAAAAGAAGTTCTTAGAATTGCCTGACCTTACCTTGCGTAATGTAGAGGATCTTACAATAAAATATGAGTTCCAGCAAAAAAATAAGATTTTCAAGACAAATCTAGGGCCGGCTTTGAATTTAGGAGATAATTGGCTTAATGATGTTGTCAATACAGCTTCTGACCAAGTGTCAGACCTTTTTATTGGTGTTCCTAAAACTAAGGAAAGCCATATGATAATAAAAGATATCAAAATTAAAAACTGTGAAAATTTGAATTTTGAAATAGATTCTCCTTGGTTATATGTAAATAGGTTCTGTAAATATAAAAATGATGGAACCGAATTTAGCAATTTAATAACCATAAAGAAAAGCTTTATTACCAATGAAGAATTAAAGACTGCTGAATATAAAAACTTAAAAAGCGAATTGGAGAATAATTTTTCTAGAGCCTCTATAATAATAAGTGAATGAGTTGTGCTGGGAAAAGCACTTCTTAAAAGGCTTAAAATTTTTAAAATATGTACAATAACTTACGCGACTTCATCAGAGCATTAGAAGAAAAAAAAGATCTAATTAGAATTAAAAAAGAAGTTTCAACTATTCTTGAAATGACAGAAATTCATCGTAGGGTTTTGTCAAACAAGGGACCAGCTATCATCTTTGAAAATGTTGTCACAGAAAATGGCAAAAATTCAATTCCCGTTTTAGTGAATTTATTTGGTACTATTGAGAGAATTGCATTCGGACTTGGTATAAATTCTGATGAATTAAGGGATCTGGGTAAACTTCTAGCATTTTTGCGATCACCTGAGCCGCCAAAAACCTTCAAAGATGCTGTGAAAATGTTTCCTCTACTAAAAGTTGTATTGTCGATGCGGAGCAAAGTTGTGAGCAAAGCCCCATGTCAAGAGGTGGTGCTAACTGGGGATAAGGTGGATCTTAGTTTGCTACCTATTCAGACATGCTGGCCAAACGAGCCTGCACCGCTTATCACTTGGCCACTTGTGGTAACAAAAGGACCAACAGCAGACAAGCAAGATAATTTCAATCTTGGAATATATCGTATGCAGGTTGTGAATAAAAAAACGACTCTCATGCGCTGGCTTGCACATCGTGGTGGTGCAGGTCACCATAAACGGTGGAAGGAGAGGGGACAAAATATGAAGTTTCCTGCGGCTGCTGTGATTGGTAGCGATCCTGCAACGATTATTGCTGCGGTAACTCCGGTGCCGGAGACTTTATCAGAATACCAATTTGCCGGGCTGCTGCGAAAAAAAACACTTGAGCTTGTAAATTGTAAAACTATTCCTCTTCAGGTTCCAGCTCATGCAGAAATTGTTTTGGAAGGATATGTAAGTTTGGATAATTACCAAGATGAAGGGCCATATGGAGACCATACCGGTTACTATAATGCTGTTGAACAGTTTCCTGAGTTTAACATCACTGCAATTACAATGCGCAAAGATCCAATTTATCTCAGCACTTTTACTGGCAAACCACCTGATGAACCATCAATTCTTGGTGAAGCACTCAACGAAATCTTTGTGCCGATTCTCATCAATCAGTTTCCGGAAATAGTAGATTTTTATCTGCCCCCAGAAGGTTGTTCATATAGAATAGCGGTAGTGTCGATAAAAAAGGCTTATCCAGGGCATGCAAAAAGAATTGTTATGGGCACACTATCTTTTCTCAAACAGTTCTTATACACGAAATTTATTATAGTTGTTGATTATGATATAAATATACGTGATTGGAAGGAAGTAATGTGGGCAGTTTCAACAAGAATGGACCCTGTACGTGATACAATCATGATAGAGAATGCTCCAATTGATTATTTAGACTTCGCTTCTCCTGAAAGTGGTCTCGGAGGTAAAATAGGGTTTGATGCAACAAACAAACTTCCACCTGAAACCAAACGAGAATGGGGAAGAAAAATTGAAATGAGCGAGGAAATAATAAAGAAAGTTACAGAGAAGTGGAAGGAATATGGGTTGACAGATGATTAAACTATGATGTAGACTACCGCCGTGTATTTAGGTGTGGTTTGTGAGGCTTTTATATCTTTTATTTTTGTCGGCATGTTTTTCTCTGTATTACTATGTGGGTCCTACATTCTCGCCTTGCCCAAAAGCAACAGTTTGCTTCTCACCTGAACAAGACTGTGCTGTACCGATAATCAGCGAGATAGACCAATCTAAAGAATCTATCTTAGTTCAAGAATATACATTTACTCTTGGAACAGTTGCAAAATCTTTGATTAACGCCAAAGAGCGTGGTGTTGATGTTAAAGTTGTCTTAGATAAATCACAACTCCATTCAAAATATAGTGTCATAAGCGAATTGTTTTCAAATGGAATACCGATTTGGATCGATAATAAGCCAAAAATTGCTCATAATAAGGTAATAATTGTTGATAATCAAAAAGTCATCACAGGATCGTTTAACCTCAGTAAGACAGCTGAAAAGGGAAACGCTGAAAATTTATTAATTATTGAAAATTATCCTGAATTAGTCCAGCAGTATGTGAAGAACTGGGAAATACGAATGTCACAATCCTATCAATATGCTCCCTAGATACTTGATATCAAAAAAAGTCTTTTTATTGATAGATGTAATTTCTTGTGATATAATAAATTAAAAGGTTTTAAGGGGTAGGTAATGGATTACATAAATGATGCTGCTGATAGTTACGCTGCCATTCATGATTTTTTTCAAAATAATGGTGTTGGAGATTACAAAGTTCAATGCAATTATGGTGGTGTACCGTATGCTACTGACGAATATGTACATTCTGGAGACAAATTTTGGAGCAATAATTTTATAGACTCACATTTTGGAAAGGAAATAAAAATGTATCCTCAAAGTGAGCTTTTAGCTAAAGAGTATGCTGGGAATACACTACCGGTTTCAATATCACTAAACGAGGATCTAATAAAAATAAAAGAATGTCAGAAAAAAACTAAATTTGTAGAACTAGAAGGGGAATCAGGTGATATAGTATATGATAAGCAAAAACATATAAAGTGCTACACGACAAAGTTATCATATGACGATGTTTCTGTTCATAATAAAAACAAATTTTCAATACTGAATATTAGATATGACATGCCAAATGATTCGAGATACAGTTTAAACATAGCCTTCACAAAGGTTAATGATAATCAACCAGGGTTTTGGCAAAAATTTAAAAATATGTTTTAATAAAGTAGCTTCTCAATCAGGAATATTCTGGTGGAAAATGAATATCTACTTAGTAATGAATTTGGTCAGTAGCTACTAAGTTCTTCTTATAGCTATACAACGAAGGTTTGCTGGTCTTACATTTATTCTCTGCAAGACAAAAAATTCACATAATTGTACATAGTATGGAATAAATAAACTTCCACTATATTTTTCGATTAAACTCACCTTTTCTCTATTGAACAGATTTCGTATTAAATCTTAAGTTCAACGCACCTAAATATATAAGCATTCCCAGTAAAATCATAGGTATAGAAAGAAATTGTCCCATAGTTAAATTGAACCATAAATAGCCAATTTGATAGTCTGGCTCGCGGAAAAATTCAACCACAAAACGTGCTATTCCATACCACATAACTGCAATACCAGTTGTTGCACCGTAATACAGTTTCACTCTAGTCAAGAAAAACAGTGAATTTGCAACTACAAAAAGTAGCGCTCCTTCAAAAAATGCCTCATAAAGTTGGCTTGGATGGCGCAATAAATTATCACCATTTTCTGGAAATACCATACCCCACGGCATATTTGTAACCCTGCCAAATAACTCTCCATTTATAAAATTACCTATGCGGCCTAGAAGTAAACCTATCGGAACTCCACAAGAAATTAGATCCAGTGTGTAAAATATAGGAATGTTATGTCTTCTACAGGAGATTATTACTGCAAGCAAAACTCCTATAGCACCGCCATGAAATGACATACCTCCTTCCCAGGTCTTTAGTATTTCGATAGGATTGCTTATATAGAGAACTGGATCATATATCAATACGTACCCAAGCCTACCTCCAAGGATAATGCCTATAATAACGGCTGTTAATAACGAATCGTAAAAATTCTTAGTAAATATTTTTTGATTGTCTAGCTTATGTAAATACCAATATGCAAAAACTATACCCAAAACATATGCTAAAGAGTACCAATATATAGAAACAGGACCGATGCTAAAAATAACTGGACTTAAAGACATATTTTACTACAAATTATTCTTAGACAATCTACTTTTCTCACGTTCCCACTCTCTCTGCTTTATGGTTGCTCTCTTATCATAGAGTTTTTTTCCTTTCACAATGGCAATTTTAGTTTTTGCCAACCCTTTATCATTAAAATAGATAGAAAGTGGCACAACAGTTATTCCAGAGGTTTTAATTTGACCAATTAGCTTATTTATCTCTTTTTTATGCAAAAGCAATTTTCGTTCTCTTTTTGGCTTGTGATTCTTTTGGTTTGCAGCTTTATACTCTGCGATATGCATATTGTTTAGCCATATTTCACCTTTTTTTTCAGTAACGTAAGCATCAGAAATGTTTGCTTTTCTTTCCCTTAGTGATTTCACTTCACTACTTAAGAGGATCATACCTGCTTCAAATTCTTCTAAGATAAAGTATTCAAACCTTGCTTTTCTATTTTCTGCAATAACTTCCATATCTAAAGATATCTTTAAGCTTCAATATATTACAGAACTTTTGGTTTAATTCATAACAAAACAATTATCTCAGTAAATGCAAGTTTGGTTAAAAAAGCTCCAATCTTCCTGCAAGTGTAATTTGTTCCACTCTTCCTACTGCCATTTCAGCCCTAGGACTAGCATTACCTGACAAAGAACTTATCACATCTTTGCAGCCCCATTCAATAGCAAAGTGTAAAGGAGCATATCTATTATTGTTCTGTTTACTAACATATGCCCCACTTTCAATTAAAATATCTCTTATACTTTCATGATCGCTAGCAAAATGCAAAGGAGTGCGTCCACAACTATCCCACACATTAACACATGCTCCATGTTCAATCAGAGTTCTTACTATGTTTTCATTATCACTTTCAGCAGCAAAATGCAAGGGAGTGCTTCTATAATTATCCCACGCATCGACATATGCTCCGTGTTCAATTAGAGCTATTACTATGTTCTCATAGCCACTCTTAGTAGCAAAATGTAGAGGAGTGTGTCCATCATTGTTCTGCGCGTTAACATCTGCTCCACATGCAATTAGAGCTCTTACTACACTTTCATTCCCACCTTCGGTAGCAAGATGTAAAGGTGTACATACATCATTGTCCCACGCATTAACATTTGCTCCACTTTCAATTAAAATATCTAATATGCCTTTGTGGTTCCATTCAGCAGCAAAATGTAAAGGAGTGCATCCATCGCTGTCCCATGCATCAACATATGCTCCATATTCAATTAGAGCTATTACTATGTTCTCATAGCCACTCTTAGCAGCAAAATGCAACAATGTAGTTTCTACAGGATCTAGATCACTATGTGTAGTGAATATATGATTGATATTAAATCCACTATCTTTCCACCTCCGTAAATCAATTCTTTCTAATTTTATTTTTATTCGTTCAACTATGTTGTTCTTGCTTAAACCTGAAGTATCATTTATTTCTTCAAGCATTTTTAGAAAATCATCAAGCGTCATAATCTCCACTACTTATTAAAATAACTTGGTTATTATGTTCTTTGACACAAAAATCAAGAACTTTTTATTTTCCTAAAAAATCATTTAAGTTATACTCCAAATCATGAAAGTCAGGCAAAATATTAAGTTTTTTTCTCTATCATTTGTGATTTTGTCTTCTCTATGGATTACATTGTCTGGTTATTTTGAGCCTTTTTTTATTCTCTGTGGAGTATTTTCTTCTGTGTTCACATTGATTATCTTTAAAAGGTTAATTGATGCTGAAAGTGCCCTTAGTCAAATTCTAAATGATAGTGGTAGGCTGTCACTTTATCAGCTTATAAGTTATATACCTTGGCTAATTTACCAAATTATTTTTTCAAGTATTTATGTAACAAAAAAGGTGCTACGATTCAAATCTACAGTTGAGCCAATTGTTATTGTAAGAGAATGCATAGGACATAATGATAAGACCATTGCATTATTTGCTAACTCGGTTACGATTACTCCTGGAACTTTAACTATCAATGTTGAAAAGAAGCAGAAAACATATTTATCTACCATATGTTTGATAGATAAAGATCTTGAAAGTGGCATTTCTGAAATAGAAGGTAAAGTCTTAAAAATGCTACACCTAGTTAAGTAATTGCTTTAAATAAGTTAATAGCGTCTCTGTATTCTCTTCTTAAGCTCTCAAGCATTTCTTTTGGAAGGCTATCAATAACAGTAGAACATAAATAATTGTACAAATCTTCTAGCCTTGATATGTTATTTTTCTTCTTGCTGTTGAATTTGTACGGAAAAATGCCCTCCATAATTTCAATATCAACAACCTTATTTAAAAATGCATTTTCACTTGTTATGCTTATTCTTGTAAGTATAGTATTAATTTCAGGTTCATTACTCGTATAAATATCTGATAATTCTGCCATTTTAATGACGTATAAAGTTACTACTTTTGATAAACAATTATCAGAATATTCACAATTTTTTATTACCTCCCACTGAGTAACCTGAGACTTGCTTGTTTTTGCATTGCTTGGTAATTTATTCATTGAATTTTCTCCATTTAATTCAGTGTAGTAAATTATACTAATACTTTGTTAAATAAATAATAACGCAGCCATAAAAATATGCATTTATTTACCATAAATTGTATAATATTCCTAAAATTAAATGTTAAAGTTACTTCAAACTGAATGATTTCTTTAATTCCATATTATCCAGCAGTGTAAAATATTGCTACACAATAGTATTTATTCTAAAATAAACTTTCCTTTTGAGCTATTTTATTAATATCCATTCTTACGTCTGCACTAAAATGAAAAAGATAAAACTCGGAATACTAATTTCAGGTAGAGGATCAAACATGCAGGCTTTAATAGAAGCATGTCAAGATCAGAATTTCCCTGCTGAAACTGTGTGTGTTATCACAAATAATAGTGAAGCTGGAGGCCTTAAAATAGCAAAGCAAGCAGGAGTTTCAGCGTTTGTTGTTGAAGATAAGCCACTTGATACTGATAAAATTCATGAAATACTTGTTCAACATAAGGTTGATTTAATTTGCCTTGCAGGGTTTATGAGAATTATAAAGGCCAATTTCCTGAATAAATGGCATAACAAAGTTATAAATATTCATCCCTCTTTACTTCCGTCATTTAAGGGCCTAAATGCTCAGGAGCAAGCTCTGAAAGCGGGTGTAAAAATTACAGGATGTACTGTGCATTATGTTACTCCTGAAATTGATGCTGGAGCCATAATCGCTCAAGCTACTGTTCCAGTGTTACCAAATGATGATGTTCACAGTCTCTCAGAGCGCATTCTAGCTGAAGAGCATAAGTGTTATGTAAAAGCAGTAAGATCAATAGCAGAAGGTATTAACTATTGACCTTGAGCGTTTCTTCCAACTTCAACAAAAAATAAATTTTCAGGATTCAGTAAAGAACTTGCCAGCTTGTTTACTTTTTCCAATTGAACATCATTAATGATATTTGCATAATTATTTATATGGTTAATATCACGATCATCTATCTGCATACTATCCAGTAACGTTGCTATATTTGCATTATTGGATAGAAAAGAGAAGATAAGGTTATTTACTAAACTGGTTTTTGCATCCTTGAATAATTGTTCGTCAATTCCTTCCTCTTTTATTCTGCTAAATGTATCTTTTACTGCTGATATAGCTTTGCTAGCAGTGGAACTATCAGTACTCATAAATCCAGATATAATATTTCCATGCTTATTAGGAACATTACGTGCACTAACACCATAAGTAATACCTAGATTTTGTCTCAACTCTTTCATCAGTATTGAGTTTAGACTCATACTACCAAGCGCATTAATCAAAACACTAGCATTATAGTAATTAGGGTCTTCATATGCTATGCCTTTTTGAGCAAAAAGTATTACACTCTGTGGTATATCCATAAAAACGCTCTTACTTTCTGCAGGCCCAAATTCATTTTTTACAGATACCTTCCTAACTTTCGATCTTTTTGATGGTAACTTAGATAAATATTTATCGAGCAGCGTACTAACTTCTTCTTTTGTTGCACAACCAACAATACTAATAACAATATTATCCTTAGTAAAACTACGCTTTATGTATGTTAAAACATCGTCTCTAGTAACGCTCATTATAGTGTCTAGAGTTCCATATGGATCTCTTGAGTAAGGATGTTTTTTGAACAACAACGTATCCAACTCTTTTGCAGCAATAAAATAAGGATCTTTTTCAAAATTATTAAAGTTTACTTTGGCTTTTTCAAAAACTCTATTCAATCCTTCAGGATCAACTTTAGGACGCATTATAGCATCACTTAGTAGTGAAATTGCATCCTCTAGATTCTCAGATAAAGTGTTTAATGAAACCCTAAATGCTTCTAAACCAGCAGTAAAATTTAAACTAATTCCTTTATCCTCAAGCTTTTTTACAAAATCTTTGGCATCATTTTTTCCTGCTCCTTCTTGAATTACAAGAGAAGTAAACCAAGCAAGCCCCTGCTTTTCTGCACTTTCATACACGTAACCTGCATCTTTGAATGATATATTGAGTGAAACTTTTGGTAGATCACGGTTTTCAATAAACAAAAACTTAAGCCCTTTATTAGTAGTAACCTCCTCTATATTTAGGTAGCTGCTCGCCTGCAAATTAAAGACCAGACAGAAAAAAAGTAGAAATACAAGCTTACTTATTCTCATCATCATTACCTCCTTTTGGTAACAAACGGCCGACTAATTTATTAGTAGAAAAAATAGTACGAATTTTGTGATTTACATCTTTCAGATTGACATCATTAATTTTGCTATGTGAAATGTCTATTTCATCAAGTGGGATACCTAGTGCTAGACGTGGTATATAAAACATTGCTACACTAGTTAAATCAGATAGATTATCAAACTGTGCTGCTTTGTATTTAGACTTTGTGCTTTGCAACTCTTCACTTGTTATTTCTTCAGAGGTAAAGTGATTAATAGAATTTTCTAACTCTCTTGCAACAGCATCCAAATTCACCCCGCTTTTTGGAGTTACCCGAATCTCAATGTAACCATTACTAAAAGCTAAGCTATTATAATAAGCAAACACTTCTACTGCTACATTCTTATCTAGAACTAAATCTTTATATAGCTTACTAGACTTGCCATGCCCCAAAACATCAACTGCCAAATCAACAGGAAAAGTTTCACTTATTTGCTCAAATAAAGGAACACTATAGCGAAAGTATAAAACTGGCTCTTTTACTTCAGTGCTTTCTAAAATTACCGATATATCTGCATTATGTATTGAATCTTGGTTCGGATAATGCTTAACTAAAGGCTCAGCTTTAATTGCACCATATTTTTCCTTTGCTAATCCTGCTACTTCTTCAAATTCTACATCACCAACAACGAGCAGTATAGCATTATCTGGATGATAATAGTTATCATGAAACCTTGTTATGTCATCTTTATTGTAAGTTTTAATATCGCTCTCCCAACCAATAACAGACCTACCATAGCCATTACGATAAAATGCACTGTTCATTTCCTCCCATAGTAAAGCTTCAGGATTATTATCAAATCTCATCTTTCTTTCTTCTAATACGATATTTTTTTCTCTATCTATTTTGTCTTGAGTAACATCAAAATTGCCCATTCTATCTGCTTCAATTTCCATTGCTAGTGGTAAATCTTTTTTGAGAACTAATTCGTAGTAGCAGGTGTATTCTTTAGTGGTAAAAGCATTAAATTGGGCCCCAATGCTGCCCAAAGTGGATTCTATGTCTTTAAATTTTCCTGTAGTTTCAAACATTAAGTGTTCAAAGTAGTGAGCCAAGCCTGTTTTGCCAATTGGGTCATCCATTCCCCCAACTTTATATATTATTGCATGAAAAACAGCTGGAATTCGGTGATTAGGTACTACATAAACATCCAATCCGTTACTGAGCTTAGCATGCTTTATGATTTCAGCTTCCAAAGAAATCGGACAAATGAAAAAAAACACAGATAGTATAAAAAAACTAAAGAATTTGCGAAGCATTATTTCATTCCTCATTTTGCTTAGAGATAGACCTATCATATATATACCACTTATATAACAATGTACACATTCCACAAACTATAGATAGATCTGCTAAATTAAAGGCTGGCCAATACCAATCATTGATATGAAAATATATGAAGTCATATACAGCTCCCCAATAGATTCTATCAATTACATTTCCGATCGCTCCACCAATCATCAGAGAAAAACTAAGGTAAATTGACTTATCATTAGATTTATATATCAAGTATGCAAGTATACCAATTATTAATATTGAACATGCTGAAAAAAAGAAGCTGCCATGCGGCAGAGTACTACACATTCCAAAGCTAATTCCTGAATTCCAAACTTCAACTAATTTCATAAAACTAGTAATCTCGATTGACTCCCCCTCATCAATCAAAGAGTTTATATACAATTTACTTGTTTGATCGAATGATACTATAATCAATATAATAACTAAACATATCCTTTTCATAAATTTATCTTTAACTGGTAAGCCTTCATTATATCACGATCTATCTGTTTTGTTAACTCGTTAATACTATGGAATTTTTTTTCTGCCCTAATAAATTTTAAAAGTTGTATGTCAACCTTAAAATTGTATACATTTTCGTTGAAGTCAAATATATGCATTTCTACTATAGGTTTTTTTAAGTCCTTAAATGTAGGTCTCATACCAATGTTGACTACTCCATATAGCCAACTTGAACTATTTTCAGAAAATGCAACTTTGGCGTAATATGTACCAAGCTTAGGTTTTATCATGTAATCTTCTATCGGAATGTTTATGGTTGGAAACCCTATTTCTCTACCTCTACATGCACCTTTTGTTACAATACCAGAAACTTGATAAGACCTACCAAGTAATTTATTAGCAATTTCTATTTCGCCTTTTTGTAAACACTCCCTGATTGAGGAAGAAGAGCAAATTTTTCTATCGATTATCAATGGCTCTAATTTAGTTAAAGAATATTCATACATCTGAGAATATTTTTCTAGAGTTAATATGTTACCCAATCGTTTGTGACCAAAAGTACAACTTTCTCCAACAGTTATATGTTTAGCACCATACTTCTTTACCAAAATCTTACCAATAAAGTCATCGCAGCTAACCTCAGAAAAACCTCTACTAAAATTAATGATATACAAGTAATCTATACCATAGCTGCTGATAAGTTCCTTTTTTTGTTCTTGGTCTATCAACCTAAAATTGTTCCTACTAAATAAAACAGTTGATGGGTGAGGCTCAAAAGTTAAAACTGCAGAGGGTAATCCTCTTTCTTGTGCTACCTTCTTTAGATTGGAAATTGCAAACTTATGTCCTAAATGAACGCCATCGAAATTTCCGAAAGTTAGTGCCACATTATCTTTTATCCCTTGCTCACAGTTGTAAATAATTTTCATACAATTTGATATTTTATATATATTTTTTATATATAATAGTTGTATTTTATAAACTATGGAGATAAATCATGAAAAACACTAAAGGAAAAGTTGTAATATATGTGAAGAAGTACTGCCCATTCTGCAAGAAAGCAAAAGAGTTATTGGATGAAAAAGGTGTGAAATACGAAGAAATTGATGTACTTAGAAACTCGGATTTGTTTGACGGTATAAAATCAAAATATAACGTCAGGACAGTTCCACAAATTTTTATTACTGATGAAAATGGTGATTATGTACATCATATTGCTGGATGTGACAAATTGATGGATCTTGAAAAAGAAGGAAAGTTGGATAATATGTTAAATAACAATGAAGATAGCATTAATGCAACAGCTTACACAAGCGGCAGTGATGAACACGAGGGATGTAATATAATACATAATGAAGATTTATGTGGTTTTTTTGTCTTACTGTTGCTGGCATACCCACTTTAAACAATTTTTAATGAATTAAAAATACAATTCATCTAGTGAGTTTTTTTAGTGGGAAAAAATGATAAAAAATATTATAATTGTTAGCAAAAACTTAATTAGTATTGAATTAATTAACAAACAAGATTTAGAGAGTTTCATCAAGATTTTCACAGTGCTTGATAAGCATATAGCAGCTAAAACTCTTTTTACAGAAGAAGTGACAATAGAGTATAAACAACACAATTGCATAGAAGTTGTTGAATTGATAAAAGATACAGGTTTTACATATCATGATGTTGAGAATGTGTTAAATCACCTAAGTAATCATGGAATGAAAGTACCAAGTAGCGTTATAGCAAGCACCCTTTCTTCTTCATACAATCACGCACTTGAGTCTAAGGATGTAGCATTTGCCTGTTCTAAAGGGTTGCCACAATTTTACATCAGGGTAAATAAGAATACCTTTATAATGACTCCTATAAGTGAAGAGAATCTGGAATTGAATTCGCAAAATAGCAAAATGCTTATAGAGTCATTAAAGAGCGAAAAAAGCACTTATGATTGCATAGTGGAAGAAAATATCATCAAAGTTATAGTGCATTCTGAAATACATCAGGCTATAAACTCGATTATAAAATCACTGATAAAGTCTTGCCTTTTAGCAAGAGATGAAGAAGAAAAATTCAAAGAGAAATTGAGACAACTTGCTTTTAAAGATCAAGCTTTCGTTGAGTATTCTAGCATCAAAACCATTCATAGATATCCGAATAACCATCCTCTGAGAAAGCATGAAAGTGTTATTAAAGATATAGAAAATATTTTATGTGATTTCATAATAAATGAGAACAGCGGGTTTGCTATAGAGCGGTTAAATAGACTGGGCTCAGAAGTCTCTCCAAATACTCCAAGAATCATCACTAAAACTATAGATAAGCTTGTTAAGTTTCACTAAAATGTTGTTGGAATGGTTTTAGCCAATGTCTACATATATCTGATTTTTACTGATTGAGTGGAGCAATTGAGCTGCTCTCTGTCATCCCAGCGTTTAACACTGGGATGATTTCGTTGTATGGTATCTTGTATAGTGTTTTACAAATTCACATAGCTATTTCAAATTTACCTATATCAATGTCAGTAAATTTATTGAGAAAATATCACTTAGTTCTTTAAATTTATGTTTTTGGATATATATTAATCATTTATTTTCAAAGCCTCAATAAAAGCATTTTGTGGGATGTTTATGTTTCCCACAGAATGCAATCTTTTCTTACCTTTCTTCTGCTTTTCAAGCAGCTTCATCCTTCGTGTGACGTCTCCACCATAGAGCTTGGCTGTTACATCTTTTCTATACGGGTTAATCGTTTCTCTAGCAATAATTTTTCCGCCTACTGCCGCTTGAATCGCGATTTTATATTGCTGGCGTGGTATCAAGTCTTTCAAACGTGCACATATTTCGCGACCTCTTTTTTCTGCCCTGCTTTTATGAACAATGCAGGCTAACGCATCCACAGGTTCTCCATTAACTAAAAAACTTAATTTATCTATCTGACTTTCCTGATAATCGGATATTTCCCAATCTAAACTTGCATATCCCTTGGAAATTGATTTTAGTCTATCGTAAAAATCAAAAACAACCTCAGACAGCGGTAATTTATACTTCAGTAGTGCTGTTGTCGTATTACCAACATAAGATAAATCCTGCTGTTCTCCTCTCCTCTCTTCACACAGAGATAGAATCTCTCCTAAATATTGATCAGGTACCATTATAGTTGCAGTGATCCACGGTTCTTCCACTATTTCAATTTTTGTAGGGTCTGGCATATCGCTTGGGTTATGGATATTTAAAACTTTACCATTTTGTATTGCAACTTTATATATAACACTCGGTGCAGTTGCTGTTAGATCTAAATCAAATTCTCTTTCGAGTCTTTCTTGAATGACTTCAAGATGTAGCATTCCTAAGAAACCGCAACGAAATCCATAACCTAGGGCATTTGACGTTTCAGCATCAAATGTAAAACTAGCATCATTTAAATGTAATTTTTCTAGTGCTTCCCTTAAATATTTAAAATCATCTGTGTTATTGGGAAAAATACTGCAAAATACTACAGGATGTACTTCTTTAAAGCCAGGTAATGCCTTGCTGCACGGCCTTTTCTCTTCAGTAATAGTGTCTCCTACTTTGCAGTCTGCTACTTCTTTCATTGAAGCAGTTATAAAACCAACTTCACCTGCTGAAAGTTCACCAGTCATAACTTTTTTAGGAGTGAAAATACCGATATTATCGACCTGATATGTAGCATTATTAGACATCATAACGATTCTCATGCCTTTTTTTAGTACTCCATTTTTAACTCGCACTAAAATTACTACTCCCAGGTAAGGATCATACCAACTATCAACTAAAATTGCTTGCAGTGGAGCATTTGTATCACCTTGAGGAGCGGGAAGTTTTGTCACTATAGCTTCAAGTACATCCTTTATCCCAAGACCAGTTTTTGCCGATATCAAAATTGACTCACTTGCATCAATACCAATTACTTCTTCAATCTGAAGCTTTACCTTTTCTGGATCTGCAGCAGGAAGGTCAACTTTATTGAGCACAACTATTATCTCATGATTATTGTCAATTGCCTTGTACACATTTGCCAGAGTCTGAGCTTCAACTCCTTGGCTGCTGTCCACCACCAAAAGTGAGCCTTCACATGCAGCTAAGCTTCGGCTGACTTCATATGAAAAGTCAACATGACCTGGTGTGTCCATGAGGTTGAGGCAATATTTATTACCATTATTTGCAGTGTAATTGAGTCTTACCGTTTGTGCTTTGATTGTGATTCCGCGTTCACGCTCTATATCCATTGAGTCAAGTACCTGATTGGTCATTTCCCTTGTCTCAAGACCGTTACATTCTTCTATCAAACGATCAGCAAGAGTTGACTTCCCATGATCTATATGTGCTATTATTGCAAAATTTCTTATATTGTTCATAGATCTACTTATTTAAGTAGATCTATTTTACATTTTAAGTATTACAAGAGCAATTATTTATATCTCTTTTTGCTAAAAACATTAAGCTGAAGTCCTTGCCAATGGCCGGCAATGCTCATTAGCTGATGCTTGCTTCACTGTGCTACTTGGATCTTCTTGCTGTCTACACGTTTTTACTGCATCAGCAAGGCTTAGGTAACCAAGGACAGGAACTTTAATTTTTACATCTTTATTTTTTTCTAAATCTTTATCATCTGGTTTATTACTTACTATTTTAATACTGCCATCGCTAGCACTTAATGTGATGCTACATTCCCTTTCACCTACATACCAGTTAAACTTTATTCCATATTGAGCTGCAGTACCTAAATTATAATATCTAACCCCCTCATGTATGTAGCCACTGATAGGTTCTTTTTGATCTCCACTTGAAAGAAGAAAACCGGCAGTATTGTTTTCTTTACAAAATTCACTATTTAAAAATTCGCTTACCCTAATATCTGTGTTTTTATTGTCGTCTTTTAGCTTGATTGTTGCATAAAGAGAATTTTGATCCTTACGCTTTTCAATTGACACCGCATCAATGGTGCCATTTTTTATGTACTTGCCAAACTCCTCTTTAGCTTTCTCTTCTAACTCTTTTTGCCTTGCTACACTTTGTTGTTGTTGCGTTTTTTCTAGCGCTTCTTCCATTTTTTTCTTAAGTGATTCGATATCACAAATTAACACAGATTCATCAATGTTGGGGATCGCTGATTCTTGGCCCACTCCTGTCTTCAATCCTTTAATTATGTTTACTATCTTTAAGATAGACTCTAAGTTTTGATAATATACATCAATTTTTTTACTATTTAGGCTACCCTTATTTTTATCCCAGTCATCACTGATGTGAGAAAACATTGAATCAAGCCCTTTGTAAATTGTTCCCAATTCACTTGATTCCTCTAGGCTTATTCCATCACATTTAATACTACTAACACAATCATTGAATGACTTTATTTCTTCAGGATCTATAAAGAGACTGTGCAGTTCCTTACGCTCTACTCTATCTTGTATTTTTTGTTTTATTGCTTTTAATATCTTACTATTCATATATTTTACCTCATAAAGCTATTCAATATTATATACATAAAGATTAGGAAATGTTAAAACTTTCTACATTCTTGCATACTTCCTATTATTCTTTTAACATAGACGATACTTTTTTTGAATGAGAAGTCGCTTTATTAATCATATAATTCTCATGATTGTTATCTATTTTAGGCAGCTCATACAGATAATTCACCATTATTCCGGCTGACTGACTAATGCCTTTTTCAGAAGTATCAGCCATCCAGTTGATTTGTTTTATTGATGCACCATTGCTTAAATGAAAGTGTGCTACTGGATCATAAGCACCCCCACCACTGCTTTTAACCTTTAGCAAATAATGTGCACAAAGTTTCAGTAGGGACTGTTTTTCGCATTCAATGTTAGTTTTTATGCTTTCTAAAATTTCTGTACCTGATTGTTTTATATTAAGCTTACCTAATAAAGCTACGTCTTGATTTTTTAGCCATTTTGTAAATCCAGGAACTGGAGAAAGAGTTGCATACGCTTTTACGCTTTTAAATTCTTGCGATAGTTTTTCTACGACTCTCTTTATTAAAAAGTTACCGAGGCTAATTCCAGATAAACCAGTTTGAGTGTTTGATATTGAATAGAATATAGCAGTACTTGCACTGCTTGGGTCACTTGAAGGAACTGACTCGTCCAAAACGTGTTGAATACTATCTGCAATCTCATTCATCAGTGCAACCTCTACAAAAATTAAAGGTTCATTTGGTATTTTGTAATGAAAGAAAGCAAAACAGAGACGATCAGAATCTAGTCTGTTTTTTAAGTCATCCCAAGAGGAAATTTTATGTACAGCTTCATATTTTATAAGTTTTTCCAACAATGATGCAGGTGAATCCCAAGTGATTTGATGAAGATCAAGTAGATCAACATCAACCAAAGTACAAAGTATACTTTTTAATTCGTTTTCTAGTGGACTTAGACTTTTATATTGATTCTTCAGCTTGAGTACATCAGAACGCATATCAACAATAAACTTAAGGCCCTCCGGTAAGGAGATAAACTGCTTCAATATTTTAGAGCGTGGTGATTCAAGGACTTTCATTAAGTCTTGTTCAAACTTATAGCTCGACTCAGAATCTTGATTTTTCTTATATACTTTTATTTCTTCATCTATTTTCGTTTTATCCGGATTGAACTTTTCTGCCAGGGTTTGTAAAAATTTTATTTGACCTGCCTCTGATAAACTCAAGTACAAATTACCAAGAGATACGGTGTTCTTACGTGCTGAGACTTCACCCCCCTTTGGGTTTAAGCATTCGTTCATCTTCAAGACTAAACTATCGACATCGCGACTACTACTTAAATCAGGGCTAATATTGCCAACCCATGACCTTACAGCATCTGCTACTTCACCTAATATTTTAAAAAAGCCCTTTGGTGCTTTCTTATCTTCAACTTTTACTATATCAGTTTTTGCTAGTGACTCTTTTATCATATTTCCTTTTATCGTGTATCTATCTTAATTTAAAGAAAAATCTTAGTCTACAAAGAAGGCATATATTTTCATGGTACAACTATTTTACAATCTATTTAAAATTTTCGTAAAGAGAGTTAGATTTTTAATTTCATTATTTCTCTTACAAAAGTACTTTTATTATAAAAATGCTCTTTTTTCTCTCCCCCTTTTCCGGGTAAGGCTGATTTTTTAATTACCTAGTCGAAGTTACTTAATTTTTACACATCTATTGTAAAGTACAAAGGCTGACTTTGGAATGAAAATGCTAGCTGATGCTTGGACTTTATTGATACTTACGCTACTTGAAACTATACTTGGTATAGACAATTTAATCTTTATTTCTCTAGCAATAGATAAGGTGCCAAATCTGCTGAGAGAAAGAGCCCGCCTGATAGGTTTTGGCTTGGCGCTATTGATGCGTTTTGTAATATTATTTTTTATATCACATATATTATCAATGGAAAAGCCTATATTTTACTCTGTATCACTAGATATTTCAGTAAAAGATTTGCTTATGATTGCAGGAGGGTTATTTCTTATTGTTAAAAGTTCTATGGAGTTATGGAGCGAAATTTTTGTACATAAGGAGAACAAAACAAAGGCAAACGTTAAATCACAATTTTTTTTAGTTGTGCTACAAATTATATTAATAGATTTAGTTTTTTCTGTTGATTCAATATTAACTGCTATAGCATTAACTCATAATATGATAATCATTGCTATAGCATTTACATTTTCCATATTAGCAATGCTATTTTCATCAAGTTATACCGCTAAGTTAATAAAATCCAGCCCAAGCTTAAAAGTAATTGCCATTCTATTTATGTTACTCATTGGTATATATTTAATACTTGAAGGACTTCACATAGAGCTACCAAAAGCATATTTGTATTCTTCATTTATGTTTGCAATGCTTGTGGAAGCTATAAGCAAAATAAAGAAAATGCGGCCTTGAAATTATTTTGCACAAAGCAAAAGTCTAATTTTTATTCCGGTGTGTGACGAATATCTGTACGAACATTTCGATGTCATCCGAGTAGCTGACACTGGGATCCATTATTCTTTTTTTCTGGATTCCAGCGTCACGCGCTGGAATGACATTAAATAGTTTTCCTTAAAATTTGAGCTATGCAAGCAGCCTCTTTGGTGTGATTCGAGTAGCTGAAACTGGAATGAAATTATTGCTACTCCCACTCAATAGTTGCTGGTGGCTTGGAAGTTAAATCATACACAACTCGATTTACTCCAGAAACTTTGTTAACAATTATACTACTGATGTCTTGCAAAAACCTCCAAAATACTAACGAATGTTGATCTTTATTTTCAAATGGAAATGCATCAGCTGTCATGCCATCAGATGAAGTCACAGCCCTTAAAGCGCAAACATATCCGTATGTACGATTATCTCCCATAACTCCCACAGTTTTTACTGGTAACAGTACAGCAAAAGCCTGCCATATTTTATCATACAGATCATAATTTTTCATTGTGTTGATATATATTTCATCTACTTCTTGCAATATTCGTACCTTTTCTTCATCAACCTCACCTATGATCCTCACTGCAAGTCCAGGTCCAGGAAATGGATGTTGCAATATTATCTCATCTGAAAGCCCAATTTCTTTGCCAAGCAGCCTTACTTCATCTTTAAAGAGATAGCGTAAAGGTTCTACTAGTTTCAGATTCATTTTTTCTGGCAACCCACCAACATTGTGATGAGATTTAATTGTACTAGTGTTTCCTGAAGCGTGCCCTGATTCAACTACATCAGAGTAAATGGTGCCTTGCATTAAAAAATCCACATCACCTATTTTTTTTGCCTCTTCTTCAAATACTTCGATAAAAGTATTGCCGATAATTTTTCGCTTTTCTTCCGGATCAGTTATTCCCCTTAACCTACTTAAAAACAAGTTTGATTTATCAACGTAATTTATTGGAATTTCTTTTAACATAGCAGTGGTCTGGCTCTTACGCAATAACCCAGTATCGATAAAAATACAGTTTAATTGTTTTCCTATAGCTTTGTGTGTAAGAACTGCTGCAACACTTGAATCAACTCCCCCACTTACTGCAGCAATTACTTTTTTCTCCCCTACTAAGTTTTGAATTTTTTCCTTCTGTTTTTCAATGAATGACTTCATTGTCCAATCTCTCTCACAATTTGCAATATCTAAGAAATTAGAGAGAAGTTTACTACCATTTGTCGTAGGCTTAACTTCAGGATGGAACTGAGTACAGTAAATCTTCCGCTGTTCGTTAGCAATTATTGCGATTGTTTGATTTATTATACCTGAGGCAATAGCAGTAAATCCTTGCGGTATAGTTTCGACACTGTCTGCATGGTTCATTAGCACATCGATTTCGGAATTAACGTCCCAAGTATCCTTTATAATTGGGGATTCTTTTAGTATCTTGATTTTAGTTTTGCCAAATTCCTGATTGAATTCTTTTCTTACCTTTGCCCCGAAATAATGACAAATGAGTTGCTGTCCATAACATATTCCAAGTATAGGAGTGTTTATTGTTTCGTTAAGTTTTATAATTTTATGTGCTACTTCACTTACTTCAGAGCAATTGTCATTTACAGATTGCGGTCCTCCAGAAAAAATAAATCCATTGAATTTTGATACTGTTTTGAAATCGATATTGCTTGGAAATATTTCACAGTAAACGCCCATTTCCCTGATTTGTCTTGCAATAAGCTGTGTAAACTGTGAACCAAAATCAATAACGGCAATTGCTGACAATGTGCTCCTCCATATTATTTAAAGCAATATTTGATAATAAAGAAAACAATAAAGTAAGTAAACTAAGACCTGTTTAAAAACTTTAATAAATGACTAAAGTAACTTAAATTTACTGCAAAAGCTTTATGATTAAGCTGTCTTAATTATCATTCCGATACTCTCTTCTTATCATAATAGCAACCCCAACATCTTTCCTTAAGTTGATGCCATTGCCTGAACGGATACGTTTAATATATATAAATTCCTATCTTTTGTATCTAATAAACCAAGTGTTGGTACGATTGTTGCTTTCAGGAAGATGACGGTTTCTACTGTCTTAGCCAGTTTTTTTGACTTTTGATGCAATAAGTTTTGGTTATCTTTTCTATGCTCTATAAGCCCACCAATTACCATAACTTCGCCGCTCTTAATTTTTAACGTAGAGTGCATTTCTCTGGTTTCAATAATTGGAATGTCACTATTTAATTTCATTTTATTCTGTTGTGCGACATATTCTATATTTGGGTCTTTAGTGTAATCGTTAATTCTTGATAAGGTTGGGTGTATATCCATGAATATTTCATTAGTATCAATGTTAATGCTTGGGTGGATTATTAACACCACACCTATTGGAGTGCTATTCATCTTGGTAATTAATGCATGATTAGAATTTTTGGTATTTTTCTGTATATAGGAAGTAAAATAGATATGGTTTTTAGTAAATGAAATCATTGCTTGCTGATTATTTATAGCATGTACTCTAGGGCTTGAAATTACGGTTGAAGTGCCAAATTTGCCTAAATTTTTTACTAAATCTCCTAAATCACTAACACTAGAGTTAATTGCTAGGTCAATAATAGAGTTACCTTGATTTGTTATAGATTTGGTTTCATTATGCAAATCATTTAAGTTGATACCAGAAAGGTATTTATCGTCTAATAAAACTTCAACTATTTTGGCCTCGATCATTACTTGAGAAGACGCCAATTTCTTAACTTTATTAATATATTCTTCAACAGCTTTGTGAATATCTTTTCTAGCATTTAGAATAATGACACCAGCTTCTCTGTTGGATGAAAGAAACTCACCATCATCTACTCCGTTAACATCCATTATTGCATTTAAGCCTTTTTCTAATGAATTCCATAAATCACTACTATATTGAGATTTCATATAGTTTCTATCACCATCACTGTCGGTAATATTGTTACCAATGATAAAACTCCTTTGCGCAGAGTGTTGAATATTGATGAAGTCTACGTAATAATTTTGTGCATATGGCAAATCTTGTTCAATTCTAATTACACCATTATTCATTGAGTAACGCAATTTGGCGCTGTTGGCTATATTCTGAATTACTTCGTTTACGTTCTTATCTTTTAGTTTTAAAGTAATATTACCTGATATTTTGGGGTCTATGTCTAAGTTAATGTCAGAAAGTTTTCCTATCTCAATCAGTAAATCCTTTACTGGTACTTTTTCATCAACATTAATCGAAAGAAACTGGTTACTGGTTGTAAGATCGGGAAACTCTACCGGTAAAGGTATCATTTCTGGTATTGCTGGTTCGTTATTCTTCAAAGGAGTATTATATTGTTGCAACGAATAATCGTGCTTATAATTGTCTATATTAACAGAATGTTGCTTATTAGGTAGATGTGTACAAGAAATAATGAAAAGGAGTATTAAACATTTTAAAATAGCCATGAGGGCAGCATACAAATCTATACTAATAGTTTTCTATAAAAATGTTAAAAATGTATTTAATTGTATCCGTTCAGGGGAGTGGTTTAAGAAATGATAGATAGGAGATTATGAAAAGGGTTTAGCCGCATGGAAGTGGGATGAAAAGAAGCACTGGTTTCACATGCGTCTGAACAGACAGCATTTTAAATTTGTCCTGTGCAATGTTTGTACAGTTGCGATAAAAATTACTTGACAAATTTTGACAGCTTTGTTATTTTGATAGTGAAGATATTCTAGAGCTCGAAATCTATCTTCGTCTGCAGACTTTTCAACTTCATTAATTTATAATCTCTAGTTAAAGTATATTGTACTTATGTATAGATAACTTCTATCATAGCTATATACATTTTTCTGAGTTTTTTTGTATTACTTAGGAGGGTCATCATGTTTAAAATCATGGATTACGCATATCATTGACATAAATGCCTTAAAAGGACAGATGGTACCTACGTCCTCTTTATATAGATTATGTATTTGTTCAGATACGACTAAATTGTGTCTAGTGTAGAAAAAATTAGACAAATTCAGCGTTATATAGAACCAAATTCAACGGAAGTAGAATTATCCTCATTTCCATAATAGTAAGGATTTGCCTCTTGCGTATTATTAACAGCAGTTTTTAATAGTACTTCCTTATCACTATTCCATGCAACTTTCTCCATAATTGGAATATAATCCTTACACTTTTGATTATCTCCACAATCCTTGATTTTACCATCATCATTTAGATAACGCTTCAATGCATCATAGTATACTTTAGTGTTATTACCCTCTTTATCTACCATTTGTCCTAAGGTATTAACAAGTATCAATGGTGCAACTTGTTTTGCTTTTACAACACTTGTTTCACTGGACTCTCTAAAGAGATTAGGGCATGATCCTCTAGAAAAAAAGCTCTTGTTGAATTCTGGATTACTACGGTAAACGTTCGGGTAACAGAAACTCTTAATCTCTTCTTCTCGACACGCTAACTCTATTTGATCATCCACACATTTTTCACATTCTATATTACCAAGCCAGGATATTGAATTAAGATCCTCTGTAAAGGCAAATTTAAAATTTACTGCACCATAATTACCATTTGCTCCCTCTTCTATATATTTTGCAATCTTAGGATTACTGTACATCTCAGGATATAATTCCTTTAGTAAATCAGATGCACTAAAACCTTGACAACCTATCTTATTATCAACTTTATAAAAATGAGAATACGGCCCACAATTTTCATACTTGGAACAATCTGAGGTTACTTTTCGAGATGTAATTTCTCCATTTTCATTTTCTCCTTCATCGTTAACAGGTTCGCCCGTACCACTTCCTTTTTTACATTCTTCAGCTATTTTTTTATACCACTCAGTCTCTGCTTTTGCTCGCTTAACCTCCTCTTCACATTTCGTAAGCTTCTTTTCTACTAGTTCAAAATCCTCTTTTACTACGGAACTATTTGTAAATTCCTTCTCAGTCGTAGTTTCACCCTCAGTGATCTCATCTATATCCTCTTCACCATAAAAAAGTTTGTTGTTATATAAATAACTATTATTAATTTGGTTACTATAGGTGTTTTTTGACATCGGCACCTCCTCTACAGTCAAAATTGAAATTGTATTAAAATAAAAAAACTACAAATTTAATGTGAGTAAAAGAAACCACATTTCAAGAAACTTCATGGTAACTTAGGAGCTATTATAAGCTAAAGTAATTAAAAATTTAATAACTTGCATTATAAATATAGCATATCTATCAATAAAAATTTTCTTTCAATTTCTAACGTATCTTTGCTAATTTTGCATACAGTTCACCTTAGAGAGTCATGATTCTTCTACTTTCATGTGATTAATCACTATAATCTTGAAGTGTGGTTTGTACGTAATTAGTTCTGGAACTTGCTAATGGATGATTGCTCTACATTTTAATCTCTGTCGCTGTTCACAACATTACATTCTGGAACTGCATACCTAATATCGCATACTGATTTCTCTCTTTATCTTCTGCAAATTAATTAAATGAAGGGCATTAAGTATCCACACTACTAAAAAGAATGTTGCACAAAATATAAACATTGCAATGAGTGGCAGCAGTAAAGAACCTTCTATTGCTACTCCACCTTTTCTAAAAATACTTGCTGGCTGATGAAGAGTAGACCATAAATTCACAGAAAATTTTACTATGGGAATATTTATAGCACTAAAAATGGCAAATACTGCTGATGATTTCTCTGCTCTTGCTTGATTATCAAAAGCGCTCCACAATGAAAGATAACCAACATACAGAAAAAACAAAATCAGCATTGAAGTAAGCCTTGCATCCCATACCCACCAAGTACCCCATGTTCCTTTTCCCCAGATGCTACCTGTGATTAAACATATTGCCGAAAAGACTGTCCCTGCAGGAGCAGCAGCATGTGCCAAAACACTAGCAACGCTATTGTTCCACACCAATGAAATGAAACTGAGTGATGCAATGAGTCCGTATATTCCAAGAGCAAGCCATGCAGAAGGCACATGAAGATACATAATTCGTACGATTTCTCCTTGTTTATAATCTCCTGGGGAGAAGAATAATGCCAAGAACATTCCAATTAAAAAACATGCGAAACAAATAACCCCAAGCCAAGGTAGAGCTTTTTTAGTAAAAGAAGTGAAATTTGTAGGCTTTAATAAAAACATTCGTTTTGAGAATAATTGTGTTAAGAATTTATCAATTAGTTTGAGTTTTATCAACAAGATAGTTTTTCTATATTTACGTAGTATAATAAATTAGCACAATTTCAGTACCAGATTGCTTGCTATTATTTTTAGTATAACGTTGATGATCCTTAAAAAGCTTAACCTACACTTAGTGTCAGATTCAAGTGGTGAAACTGTTATATCAGTTGCAAAATCAGCTCTGAAACACTTTCGTTCTGTAGAAACGATCGAATATGTTTGGTCTTTCGTAAAAGGAGAAGAGCAGATTGACAAAATTTTAGAGGAAATTAATAGAAAAAGTGATGAGCATAATTTTGTTATATGCACTATTACTAATGATGAGCTAAGAAAATATCTAAAAAATAATTGTATAAAGCTAAAAATTCCCTACAGAGCGATATTATCACACATTATTAGGGAAATCTCATCCTATCTTGAAATTGAAAAAGACGAAAAACTTGACTTACATGCTGAGATAAATAACGAATATTTTCAGCGCATTGAGGCAATAAACTATACCATTAATCATGATGATGGACAAAATATTCAAGATATTGATAAAGCCGATATAATTTTGGTTGGAGTTTCACGCACATCAAAATCTCCCACCAGTATGTATTTAGCTTACCGAGGCTATAAAGTTGCAAATGTTCCTTTTGTTAGCGAGGTACCCTTTTACGTCGACTTAGCAAAATTAAAAAATAAACTGACTATAGGAGTAACAATAGACGTAAGAAGGCTAATAGAAATACGCAAAAATAGACTGACTTCAATTAATAATGAAGGTAATAATATATATGCTGACCCTAGAAAAGTAGAAAAGGAAATTAAAGAAGCAGAGGAGTTCTTTAAGCAAAATAACTGGCCAATTATTGATGTCACGCAAAGGTCAATCGAAGAAGTATCAGCAACAATTATACAGTATTTTAATAAAATGTGAAAAATTTATCAATTGACTAACTCTCTGTCAGTGATCATAATATAAGGTAATTCTATTCTTACTGTAGATATGAAAGTTAAAGGGTCACTAAAATCTCATCGTAACAGAGATAAAAATTGTAAAGTTGTGAAAAGGGGTGGTAAGGTTTATATTATAAATAAGGTAAAGCCAAGATGTAAAGCGCGTCAAGGTTCTTAGCTTTTTGTTTTCCTTTTTATGTCATATGTTTTTCATATGGAAGCATGGTTAGAAAGAAACAAAAATTGTTGTATTTAACCATAGCACTGCCCATTTCTTCTCTTACATTATATTTTGGTATTAACATGATTACAGGCAGACGTGGCTTGTTAACATTAATTAACTTAAAAAAAAGAAATTAATTACGTGCGTCAACAAGTCCATGAATTTTAGTTCCACCCTAAGCCCTCTTGAGCTTGAGAATTTTTTCTATATATAGGCTCAGCATGAATGACATCTGATCATCAATTATGCAAATCTGGATCTTGTTGTGCATACTTAAGTCATTTTGCCAAAATTCCCTTTTGCATCACCTTTTAAACCTCTTGTGTATACTTCTGTAATTGTGGTAAATTTTTGATCATTGGCAGCCACTTCTCCACACTGCTTCCATACATATTCTCAACTTCTTCTCGCTTTTACTGTGTATTCCTTTTGTGCTCTTTAAAACGGTACCTTCTATATATATATTTATTGTCATTAGGCTAAGTTACTGCTTTTTTTCCATTTTTATACTTCCTGCCCTTGATTAATTTGACCTGCTAACATTTTGTTTACAGGGCCTGCTATTAACTCTGCACAATTTATTCTTATGGTAAAAACTTCTTCTTCTCTCTTATTTTTCCTTAACTTGACGCATATGGTTTGTTAAATACTCCCATCTGTCAAGGAATTTCTACTCATGAAGGTTATGGCTTGGAAGATTACTGAAATTTTGAAAAATGTAGTCTACTTCTATATTCAAATATATCAAGCAGTAATTCAAAATTAGCTATTGTACCTTTTGCACTATTATATGCAAGGTTGAGCAATTCTCTGTCCTCATATAAATCAGCAAATTTAAACTCCATGCACCCTGATTGTTTTGTGCCTAGAATATCTCCGCTACCCCTCAGCATCATATCCTTTTCAGCAATATAAAATCCATCTTGTGACTCACACATAA
The DNA here is from genome assembly GCF_018141665.1 of Wolbachia endosymbiont of Spodoptera picta. Lineage (NCBI taxonomy): Bacteria > Pseudomonadati > Pseudomonadota > Alphaproteobacteria > Rickettsiales > Anaplasmataceae > Wolbachia > Wolbachia endosymbiont of Spodoptera picta. The sequence continues at coordinate 422,151 of NZ_CP067976.1, read as the reverse complement.
TCTTTAACTTTGAATACGAACTTTTACTGAGATTGTCATATAACAGTACACAAAAAGACGGTTTATTTCCTCGTCCTACTCTACCTCTTAACTGATGTAATTGCGATAACCCGAACTGCTCTGCATTCTCTATAATCATAATAGTTGCATCTGGTACATCTATACCAACTTCTATCACAGTGGTTGCAACAAGCAGAGAAAACTCATTCCTCTTGAAGGAAAACATCACTTGATCTTTCTGCTCTTGAGTTAGTTTTCCGTGTATTATTCCAACTCTATCAAAAAATGTCTTTTGTAGTTCCTGAAAGCGCATTTCTGCTGCGGCAATATTGAGTTCTTCGTTTTCTTCTATATATGGACAAATCCAATATGCTTTTTCGCCTCTATTTATAGCATCTTTCAGTCTTTGAATAATATCTGATACTTTTTTAACGTTCATAATAACGGTTTTTATTGGCAATCTAGATTTTGGTTTTTCTCTTAAAATAGAACATTCAACATCACCATACATAGCTTGCTGCAAGGTTCTTGGAATGGGAGTTGCAGTAACAAAAAGTATATCGGTATTTTCTCCTTTTCCTACCAACCGATTCCTCTGTATCACTCCAAATCGCTGTTGTTCGTCTATGACTGCGAGTCCTAAATTTTTAAATGTAACGTTGGCTTGAAATAATGCATGAGTACCAATTACTATATTTAGAATACCATTTGCAAGTTCGTTCATGATAGTCTTTCTTTCCTTGCGCGCAGTTTTACCAGTAAGCAGAGCAACTTTTATATCAGTACAAGATAGAGCTTCTTCGATCCAATTATAATGTTGCTCAGCCAAGATAGTAGTTGGTGCCATTAGAGCTGCTTGCATGTTATTTTCTACCACATTCAGCATCGCAAAGAGTGCAACTACAGTTTTGCCACTCCCAACGTCACCTTGCAGCAGACTTACCATGCGGTATCTGGATTTTTGTCTTTCTGAGATTTCATCTATCGCTCGAATTTGATCATTTGTTAATTGGAACGGTAATTCATTTAAGACCTGCTCTTTGTATTTACTCAATATTATAAATTCTTTTCCCTCTTTTTTTACATGATTTTCCCTTGCAAGCTTTAGTGCCAACTGGTACGCAAATAGCTCATCATAAGCAAGTCTTTCTCTGCAAACTTCTGCTTCTGCGAGTGAGCTCGGTCTGTGCAATCTTATGATGCTTTCTTTCCAATTCAGCCATTTCTTTTGCTTGATTAATGTTTCATCTATCCACTCTGGCAAATCAGGCAAATCTTTTAGATTAGAACTTATTATGTTTCTAATGCTCTTGTTAGTAATACCGCGACATAATTGGTAAACTGGCTCTATGCAGGCTATTTCTTTAAATAGATTGATATCAGACAACATGTAATCTGGGTGAGTAATTTGCCAATGTTCGGCAAACTTTTCAAGTTTACCACTGATTACTATATCTGTTCCAACTGGAAATAATTTATACAAATATTTAACTGAGTAATTAAAAAAAACTATAAATAAATACTGACTTTCACTTTCAACGATTATTTTATATGGCCTACCTCTAACAGTGGGGCGCTGGTGCTCATACACTTTTGCCACAAAAGTTGTAAATTCTCCCACTTGAGCATCAGGTAGTGATTTACTTCTATCCACATAGCTGAGCGGCCTATAAAACAGCAAGTTCATTACTCTTTCTCCACCGCAAAGTTTAGGCAATATTGCGGAATAAAACCTTGGTATATTCTCAATTTTACTATTTAGAAAAGTCAGCACACTTGACTGCTCATCAACATTCATACTGTATAAAACCGTTTATTCATAATAGAGCCTTACTAAAATCCTGTCACCCTATTATGACTGTCTATGTTAAGTATATTATTGACATATTAACTATTTTTATGTATTATTATACTATCAGCAATTCATATCAAAGTATTAACAATGAACAACTCTATACAGGAAAAAAAGGGAAATCCAGTAGTTACGCTAAAGGCTCAAGCGGAAAAGTTTGATTTTAGCAGGTTAAGGGCTGATAAAACCAATGAGTCAGCAAACACTGGTGAGCAGATGTATGAAGATTTTCGAAGAATGAGATTTGTTATTAACAGCAAAAATCTAGACGAAAGTTTAATTGGTGCATTGATAGACGGAGCTAAGCAATACAATTTTGATGAAGTTTGGGATAGGTATTATAAAAATCAAGGGATACCTGGCAATAAAAAAACCGACCAATATTAAAGAGGAGTTTGAAAAGTTTTATAATCTAGGTAAAGGGTACGCTCATCTATTACCAAAAGAAGGAGATGAAAATAAAAGTTATCGTGCGTTTGGAAAAGAAGTTTTCAAGGCAATGTTCAAATATGCTGAAGCTCAAGTTCCAAGCGATTCTATCTTAAAAGAACTAGTTACTAACTGTAACCAAGCTGCTTATGTAGGTGCATTATATAATGAGGATAGTCCTCTTTTTCATGTAACTAAAATACATGAATTAACTTTCAGCTCCAGTCATACAACATATATTAATTGCAGTAATTCAGAACGTGTAGAAGTCACAGTTAAAGAGCTAATCTCTGCCACCGTACTTGTAAAGCCAAATGAAGAATTATGTAAATTGAACAGCTCACTAGAATTCGCACTTGAATCTCAAGATGGGAAAGATGATGTGATATATAAAGATGGCAAATTGTCACTTACTGTGCCCCGAAAATTGAGAGACTACAAAATTGATGGCAGAAGTTTATTTGATACCATTAAAGAATATTTCTACAAATTCTGCGAGAAGTTAGGATTCAAGTTTGAAGTAGAAATAGAACACAATTTTGAAGAAGAAGATTCTTTATATGAAGGTGAGGAGTATAACTTTGAGGGAGCACGTCTTGTGTTTCAAGAACAACCTCAAAACTATATAGAAGATCCAGATGTGGATCCTCTTAATAAAAAACGTGAAACTTCACCTTGATAATAATTAAAATATCTCAAGTTCTGTTAGCTTATTTGCATAGTCAGTTGTACTAGACGCAACTTAATCTGACAGAAAAACTAATATCACTCTCTATAAACAAAATATACTTAGCCAAGATAGAATAAAGACAAAATTTGAAGAAAAGCTAGGAAAAGAGAGAATTGAAGAGATACTCCAAGCTAAGCCTGAAAAAGATATAATGTGTGCAATACTTTATTCTAAACCTGAAAAGTCGTATTTTTTTGAGCAAAACATTGCTCAGCTTGCTTTTATCCGTGAATTAAGAGATATGGCTCAATCATATGATGTTAACTTTATTGAAAATGGTGGTGAGTATCTCGCCCAGGGAGAAAAGATCGATAATCAAAGGGTTGGCCACAATGATGTTTCTTGGTGTAAAGATCTTTATATTTAAAAAGAAGAAAGTGAGATTGATGGTATTTTTGCACTAGTTATACATTTATCCACCAAAAAATAGTCATTTTGCTTGGATATTTGATATAATTTAGATCTATTAAAGCAAAAGCATGAATGAAGTGATAACGTTTGGTTGTCGTCTAAACTTTTACGAGAGCGAGTTAATCAAAGAAGCATTAAAAAAAGCAAAGAGAGAAAATGTTGTTGTAGTGCATAGCTGTGCAGTGACAAACGAAGCAGAACGCCAAGTGAAGCAAAAAATACGTAAGATCTATAAAAACGACCCAAGTAAAGAAATTATCGTAGTTGGCTGCGCTGTTCAATTAGATCCTAAATCATATAGTGATATTCCTGGTGTAAGTAAAGTGCTAGGTAATCAAGACAAGCTAAGAGCTGAAAATTATCTACTAAATAATGATGAAATCTTAGTCAGTGATAACCAAGTAGAACCTATTCTCATTAATGGATTTGAAGATAAATCAAGGGCATTTATTGAAATTCAAAATGGTTGTAATCATAGTTGTACATTTTGCTCAATTACTGAGGCAAGAGGAAATAATCGATCTGTGCCAGTAAACAATATTATAGGGCAAATTAAGATTTTTATAGAAAATGGGTATCAAGAAGTGGTGTTTACAGGTGTTGATATTACTGACTTTGGTACAGATTTGTTTGGTAAGCAATCACTCAGTTCAATGATTAGAAGAGTTTTAAAGGATATACCACAGTTAAAGAGACTAAGACTTTCCTCTATTGATGTTGCTGAAGTTGATGATGAACTAATGGATTTAATAGCTAATGAGTCAAGACTTATGCCTCACTTACACTTGAGTCTACAGTCTGGTAATAATTTAATACTAAAGAGAATGAAACGTCGTCACAACAGAGAACAAGTGATAGAATTTTGTCATAAAATGAAGAGCTTAAGACCTAATATAGCATTTGGCGCTGATATTATTGCTGGATTTCCAACAGAAACTGATGAAATGTTTCAGGATACAGTTGATTTACTGAAAAAAATAAATGTAGTTTATCTACATGCTTTTCCATATTCAGAGCGGAAAAACACACCTGCTGCACGGATGCCACAAATACCAGAGAATGTACGTAAAGAACGAGTAAAGCATCTAAGAGAAATAAATAAAGAAATGATGAGCAGTTTTTATCAATCTTTGCTCGGCACTGAGCAAAGCGTTTTGGTTGAGCAGAATAATATTGGTAGAACAGAAAATTTTGCATTAACAAAACTTACATCAAGAGTTCAAGCTAAAAGTATTGTGAAAGCTCATGTTAAAGGAATAGAAAATAATTGTTTAATTGGAAATATTATTTCTTAATTTTTGTACATTAAAGGAATATATGATATAGTAGTTATACTATAAGTGATAATTCATTTATGATAATTAGAGTATCTATTGCTTTATTTTTTATCTTCATTCCGTGTGTCTATTTTTTTATTACTTATATCAGTAACAATACACACATTGAGCAAGTACAACCGTTAAAATTAGAAACAGATAATAATGAAAGTGTAATACGTTCTGAAGAGGTTGCTGAAAAAGAAATACCAATAAAATATCAAGAACTTAAAAGTAGTTCACCTTCTGTTTTCCAAGTAGCTAATCAGAAAAATATGTGGCCAAGTATTGCAGATCAAGCTGAGCCTACAAAGGAAAAATCAAAAAAACTTGATTTCTATGTTAGTGCTAACGGTGGTAAGATATGCCATGATAATTCAGAAACATTTGTAAAGGGTATAAAGGCAATAGGAGAAAGGTTTATTAATTTAATCAATACAGCTAATCCTAATCTTTCTTTGCAAGAAAAAGTAGTATCATTGTTTATCAAAGCGGGATTAGTGGATGAAATTCAGAGTATAGAGAAATTTAACGGCAAAATTGATTTCCAGTGGCTTAGGAGCGTATCTTTAGGTTACTATGCTGGGGAAAATGGCCGAGTTGATTTTGAAGCTATGTATTCTACAGCCAATATTGAAGATAGTAATTCTCCTCCGGTATTTGAGAAATCAGCAAGGGTGTTTGCATTTTTATTAAACTTCTATTATAACTCCAGCATTCGAGATACACAATTTGCTCCGTATATTGGTCTTGGTATAGGGCCAACAGTTTTTAGATTAAAAAAGATTAATGGATCACTAGAAAATTCAATGCCACTGAATGTTCCTTGGTTTGCTTATCAAATAAAGCTTGGTGTTGACTACTCAATAATCCCAGAAGTTAAAACCTTTTTCGGCTATCGTTACTTTAGTATCCCAATACCTATTGCAGATGATATATCCACTCATAATATTGAAGTTGGTTTGATGTTTAATTTTTAGTAATAATATCTGTTCAAGGGCATCTGAAGCAAAAGTGGTCAGTGCTTCTTTTCTTGCCATTAGACTTCTTGGATAACTTAAGAAACAAGTAGTAGAAGCAATATTAGGGAAGGTATAAATTTTGAGCAGGTAAGTAAACTTGATGAAGAGAAGCTTCGAAGACTAAGAGGAGTAAAAAGAAAAACATTGGAAAAATAATAGAAATTTTAATAGAGGAAGAGGCCAAGAAAAAGGCAAGAGGAGGAAAACCAAATAAACAATGCATGTTTGTTAATAGCACTAGAATATTTGCGTAAATACCGTACATATTTCCATATAGCGCAAAGCTATGGAATAAGTGAAAGTATTGCTAACGGCTGAATAGAAGATGCATTGATAAAACATTCAGATTTCAGGAAGATAAAGAGCTATTAAAGTCAAATGTAGAATACGAGATTTTAGTGATATAGCTAACCGAAGTAAGATCTGCTCGAGCGCTGAAAGACAAAATCAATAGCCGAATTAATATTGGGCCAAAAGGTTTGTAGAGCCTTTCTTATGGAGTGCTTGATCAGAACTTCTCAATTGGATTTAAATCTGGCGAGTATGGAGACAAGAACAAAATTTTACACTCAATATTTTCTATCAAATTTTTCGTCCTTGCAGATTTATAAAAACTCGCATTGTCGAGAACAATAGTCTGTCCAGGTTTAAATACAGGGACAAGTACATTTTCTACATAAGCATCAAAAATCTCGCTGTTGCAGTAGCCATCAATTATCCATGGTGCTTTAACTTTTCCTTCATTCAGTGCTCCAATCATGCTTACCTTCTTTCTTTTGAACCCTAGGCAAATAACCTCTTGCCTCTTTGAGACCACCCATATTCATAAAATTCATTGTCCTCTATTCCAGACTCATCTATGTATATCAAGTTTTCTTTATTTATTTCTTCTACTTTTTTTATGAACTCTTTGCGTTTCTCTTTATCTCTTTCTCGATAAAGAAAAGTTTTTTTTATATGTATAGTTTACTTTGCTAAGGTAGTTATATACTGTGCTTCTACACATATTACCAAATTCTTCAATTATCTTTTCAATTCTAATATCCTGATTTCCATTCAGAAATTTGATAAATCTATCCATATCTTTAATCTTATGGCCATATCCTTTGTGATAGCCTGAAGATGGTTTCTGTTTCTTTTTTCCTTTTCCTCCACAAATATATTGGTTTTATGCTCACTAAATTGGTAAGCATGTTACAAAGTTTTTGACGACGAAAAGACTGGATAGCTACTTGCATGACAACCATTTAGTTGTCTTTTCTCGTCTATCTTATTTTGTCACTCTGCTGAACAGATACTAAAGTACTAGCTTTTGTGGGTTGATGCACAATTCTATCAGAAGTTTTGTGACTATAATTGCAGAAAACATCGAGCATAAAACTCCTATCGATAAAGTGACAGAAAACCCTCTAATTGCTCCGCTACCAATAATGAACATTATTCCTGCAGCAATCAGTGTAGTGAGATTTGAATCAAGAATTGTTTTTATTGCATTTTTAAACCCTTCTTCAATGGCACGAGCTGTTCTTTTTCCTGCTCTTATTTCTTCGCGGATGCGTTCAAATATTAAAACATTTGCATCCACCGACATGCCAACAGTTAGTGCAATTCCAGCAATTCCAGGGAGAGTAAGAGTTGCTTCAAGTAAGGTAAGAATGAGTAGTATAGAGATTACATTAAAAACGAGTGCAACAGACGCTAACAAGCCTAATTTGCCGTAAGTAATGATTATAGATAAACCAACGGCTATGATAGAAATTATTGCTGCAATTTCTCCTGCTTTTATTGACTCTTCTCCAAGGCTTGGACCAATGTTTTTTTCTTCAATTATTTTAAGTGGTGCAGGTAGTGCACCTGATTTTAAAAGTATTGCAAGTTCACTCGCCTGTTTTTCAGTGAAATTACCGCTAATTTCTCCCTCTCCATTTAGAATAGGTTCACGTATTGTTGGTACAGTTAAGACTGTGTTATCTAAAACAATTGCAAAAGGCTTTCCTACATTTTCTTTAGTAATTTTTGCAAATTTTTTGCTTGCTATGCTGTCGAATTTGAAATGTACTGTTGGTTTACCTAAATTGCCAAATCTAACTGATGCGTTAACTAATGAATCACCGCCTATTTCAGTTTTGCGGAATATCGGGTAGGAATTACCCAAAGAATCCTTGAGCATAATCGTAGTGTCATGATCGATATCTTGCATTTTAGCTACATTGGTGTTTGCCAAATGGAAGGCCAGCTTGGCTGTTTTGCCAAGCAGAGATTTTATCTGCTGAGTGTCTTCTACTCCAGGAACTTGGACTAATATCTTATTTTGTCCTTGTTTTTGCACACTTACTTCCTTAGTACCAAGCTTATCTAAGCGTCTTTGAACATTAACTATTGACTCTGAAACTACTTCATTGATTAATGAATTCTTATAATGCGGTTTATATGAAATGAAAATTGCAGTATTTTTTCTACTCAATTCTAAATTTGGGTTTATTTTATGTATTAACGTTGAAACTTTTTTGTAATCATCAATATTATTTAAAGTTACAACCACTTGTTTATCGTTTTTTGCGCTAAATTCAATCTTTTGTGTTAACAGACCTTCTTTTATTTCATCGGTTAGCATGCTTAGTTTCTCTTTGAAGTAAAAATCTAAGTCTACGTTCAGGAGTATAGATGATCCACCTTTCAGGTCGAGCCCTAGATTTATCCTCTTTTTTGAGGTGAGAAACTTATTATCAAAGAAGTTTGGCAGTATTATATATAAAGATAACAAAGAAATTAGCAATACTGAAAGAGATTTAACTGTGAGCTTGTTTAGCATAAATTTAAACTATACTTAGGTACAGTGTAAACTGGATGGTTGCTAATCACAAGCACCTAAATGAAAAGGTCCGTGAAAGATAAAAAACAAGCCTAGAACCAATATCTCTATAATTGATTTTGTTCTTCTAGAACATCATTTATTGAAGCAGTATAAACACATGTATTAGGTTCAGAGTTGGCTCTCAGATTCTCTGTTTGTTTTGTCTAATTTTGTCAATTGCAAGGTAAGTGCATAAACCAAGTGTTAAGAAAATAACTATGCTAAGTGGTATGTGATTAGCAAGAAATTTATTATAACTTAAATCTTTCCAACCGAGAGGACTAGATAGAGAGGGGTGAGAGGAAAATCTGGGAATTGCTACTACTGCACTTAATGCTGTTAGAATAATAGCGACAGTGGCACCTACAAGAGGTAAAATATTCTTTTTATTAAATCTGCCATTAGAATCTTTTAAAATATCAAACATACATACTCGTCGATTACTAAATGTTCGTGATACTATGCACTAATTATAAAGTATTCAATAACTAAACTGGAGATAATAAAAAATGGACATAGAATATAGACATATAATATGAAGGATATATGCTAGTTAAAATAGGTACGAGAGGAAGCGACCTTGCGATCATCCAAGCTTTGGAAGCAAAACAAAGATTATTAGAGTCTTTTCCTAATCTATCCGTTGAGATCATTAAAATCAAAACTTCTGGTGATAAATATGCTAATGTAACCCTTGCTGAAATAGGAGGTAAAGGACTGTTCCTCAGGGAGATTGAGGCTGAATTACTCAAAAATAATATAGATATGGCGGTTCATTCGCTAAAAGATGTACCTGCGTTTTTCTCGAAGGACTTAACAATTCCTTGTGTTTTAGAGAGGCTAAGTCCATGTGATGTATTTATTTCTCATAAATATAAGAGCCTAAAAACTTTGCCACAGCAGGCTACAATTGCAACTTCTTCAATAAGAAGAAAAGTTCAGCTGTTAAATCTCAGGCCAGACTTAAATGTAGTGTCACTGCGTGGAAATGTGACAACTAGACTGCAAAATCAGAATTTTGATGGAATGATTTTAGCTGAAGCAGGGCTGATAAGATTAAAAAAATATCACTTAATTACAGAGGTATTGCCACCAAAAGTCATGTTAAGCGCAGTAGGGCAGGGGGCAATTTGCATTCAATGCCGAAAGAATGATATAAAAGTTATCGATCTTTTAGAGAAAATTAATAATAATATGTCTTTTATAAGGGCAAAATCAGAGCGCAGTTTCATGAAGACAGTAAATGGTTCATGCTTTACACCGCTTGCAGCTTTAGCAGAATATGTGAGTGAAAACATGCTACATCTTTATTGTATGTTAGCGGGCGAGAGAGTTATATACTTTACTGAACGCACTTCGTTTGTAGAAGATGCAGAAAAAATGGGTATGGATGCAGGATTAGAGTTAAAATCAAAATGCTTATAAGCTTACCTAAAGTATGTGGAATCTACCGTTATAATGTTTCAATGTCTAAAATGACTTGGTTAAATGTTGGTGGCCAAGCTGATGTACTATTTAAACCACGTGACGTTGAAGATCTAATGTGCTTGATAAAAGATACTGAGTTACCAATTAGCATTATCGGTGCAACATCTAACATAATAGTGCAAGATAGTGGCATTCGAGGAATAACGGTGAAATTAGGCAAGGAATTTGCATATATAAAATGTAAAGATAATAACTCCATTGTTGCAGGTGGTGCTGCATTGCTTAGTAACCTTGCATACTTTGCCGGGGAACAGCAAATTAGTGGGCTTGAGTTTCTTGCTGGAATTCCAGGAACAGTTGGCGGTGGGATAGAGATGAATGCAGGTGCATATGGTAGTGATATTGCGAGTGTTGTAAAGTTTATAAGGGCAGTGAATCTAGAAGATGGAAATTTATATGAATTTTCCAGTGAAGAAATGGGATATTTTTATCGTGGACATAGTCTAAAAGGCAGGTGGATTTTTATTGAAGCTGAATTTAAAGGAGTAAGTTCAGAGTATGAGCTTATATTGCAAAGATTGAAAGAAGTTATTGATAAAAAAAATAAAAGTCAACCAGTAAGAGGAAAAACTGCTGGTTGTATGTTCAAAAATCCAATAGGCTGCAAGGCATGGAAACTGATTGATGAGTCTGGCTGCCGAGGATTAAGTAACGGTAGAGCTAAAATTTCTAAGAAACATTGTAATTTTCTGCTCAATTACAATAACGCAACTGCATTCGACTTAGAAAACCTTGGCAACAGAGTAAAAGATGCAGTAAAAGATAAATTTAACATTGAACTTGAGTGGGAGATAAGAGTGTTAGGTAGATAGCTGCTGCTGATTATCTTAACCTAATTCCAAAAATTATTGTATAATATCATTTTGAGGTTTTATTTTCAATGCGCAAACTTGCAATGTTCTTTTCTATACTATTTGCAGTTGTCGCTTACTATTTAGATAATGAAGTGATATTTGAAGTAGCAAATCTATTTAGTGATATATTCATCAGTTTGTTGAAATTAATCAGTTTACCTTTGGTTTTTCTATCTATCGTGTCCACAATTTCAGGGTTTAAAGACTCAATTGAAATTAAAGTATTACTTAAGAAGACGCTGTTTTATACGCTGCTTACAACCATTATAGCTGCATTTGTTGCGCTATCTTTCTATTTATTTATAGATCCAGTAAGAAAAAATTTCATAAGTAACACAATAGAAAGTGTGAGTGACAGCAACCACAATTACTTTTCATACTTAAAATCACTCATTCCATCAAATTTTGTGCAAGTTTTTCTTGAAAATAACGTTATTGGCAGCATATTGATTGCTTTTTTGATGGGTGGAGCTATTATTTCGCTCTCAAAAGAAAAACAAGATATATTACACCAAATATTTTCTGCACTATTTGATACACTTCTTAGAATTGCTCAAGGGTTATTAAAGTTTATTCCTCTTGCTGTATGGTCTTTTATCACATGTTTTTTATACGAGTTAAAAGGTGGCAGTGAATTCCATAGTCTTTTTTGGTATTTTGCTTGCATAATGTCTGCAAATTTCGTGCAAGCATTTGTGATTTTGCCACTACTCATGTGGCATAAAGGTATATCACCAATTCAAACGATGAAAGGTGTTATGCCAGCACTTACACTTGCATTTTTTTCTAAATCATCTAGTGCAACGCTGCCTACAACTATAGAATGTGTGCAAAATCAGCTAAAGGTACCAAAGAAATTGTCATCTTTTATTCTACCAATATGCACAACAGTCAATATGAATGCGTGTGCTGCATTTATTTTAATCACAGTGATGTTTGTTGCAGAGATGAATGGGCACACATTTTCCTTAAGTGAGATGTTCATATGGATTTTTTTAGCTACAGGAGCTGCAATTGGTAACGCTGGAGTGCCGATGGGGTGCTATTTTATGGCAACTAGTTATTTGGTATCAATGAATGTTCCTTTGTACATTATGGGATTGATTGTGCCTATTTATACAATCATTGATATGTTTGAAACTGCAATAAATGTGTGGTCTGATATCTGTATAACACAGATAATTAATAAAGAATTTAAAACTCAAGAATGATATTAGATAATACAATAATAAAAGAATTTGAAGAGGCTGGTGCGATTTTGCACGGACATTTTGTACTCTCATCAGGGCTGCACAGCAACACTTACATACAATGCGCTAAAATTTTTGAAAATCCAAGCAGAGCAATGAACGTTTGTGAGCTATTGGCGAATAAAATAAGAAAAGAGCTTATTGAACCCATAGATTTAATACTATCTCCTGCAATTGGTGGAATAATCGTGGGTTATGAGATTGGTAGACAGCTTGGAATCCGAACAATATTTTGCGAACGTGTTAATGGTAAATTTGAATTACGCCGTGGATTTGAGATTAAACAAGGTGAGAAGATATTACTAATTGAAGATGTGATTACCACAGGTAAATCTTCACTTGAAGCAGTAAAATGTGCAGAAGAGAAGGGAGGTAAAGTTGTTGCTGGAGCTTCTTTGATCAAGAGAAATAGTGAAACAAAACTACCTTTTCCTATCATATCTTTGATTGAACTAAATATCAAAAACTATAGCGAGGAAGAACTGCCAAGTGAATTAAAACAATTACCCATAATGAAACCTGGGAGTAGAGAATATTTAACAAAATAATTCTATATATGGCTAAAGTGATTCAGTAACTTTTACGTGTTATATGTTGATCTTTTTGCATCAAAGTTAGATATTACAGTTTATTTTCCTGTATTCGTTCAACAGAATGGCAAAATAAGATAGACAAATAAAGATATAAAGTAAAAACAATAATAGTTGTCATTCCGGTTTGTGACACTTGCTTTATGTAGTTTCATTGCAAACGTTGTTTTTATTATAATACCTCCTATGATTAGTTTGCTTGTGAGCACCAGTGTCTAGGCACTGGAATGAAAAGAAAAGGCTAATTGAATGACAGGAAAGGAAGTACTAAAAACAAATAGGTGTCATTCCAGCGCGTGACGCTGTAATCCAGAAAGGAACAATGGATCCCAGTGTCTGAGCACTGGGATGAAACCTTTTTGCTTCAATATTTTGCACAGTAGCCATGCAACTTAACAGATATTTTTCTCTTCATTTATCCTCAGGTTTTTATGGGTTAAAAAAAACATAAAAACCTTATATAAAACCCCTGTTGTGATTAAAAATACACTAAATCTTGGTTTTCACATATTTCATCTTGTGCAGCAAAAGACAATAATTTTGCGCTCTCAAGGAAACTTTTTGCACTAGCTTCTAAGATATTAGATTTTATTTCTGTAAGTTCACATTTAATCTGATCTATTTTCCCATTCAAATTTTTATGTGCATCTTCGATTAATTTATTCATTTCATCTTCTAAAAGTATTCTTATTTCTTTGCTTTGTGAAGTGACAATATCGGCTATTTTGTCTGTGATTTCAGGTTTTATAAGGCTTTCAATTTTTTCTTCAGTGTATTTTTTTACTGCTTCTTCTACCTGAGTTTTTATTTCTGGCTTTAGCAGATCTGCAACTTCCGGTCCTACTTTTTTCACTGCTTTTTTAGCATTTGCTTCTACTAACTTTACTGTCTTATCAATTGAAGTCGATATTTTTTTTTCTATTTGATTAGCTTTTTCGGTAGCTATTTTGTTAGCTTTCTCTTCAGCTAAAGTTAGCATTTTTCCTTCTATTTTTTTACTTCATCTTGAGCTGCTTTTCTAGCTTCTAGTTTTAAATCGTTACCCATTTTAGATATTACTTGATTCGCAGCTTCTTTTGCTGTTTTGCTTATACCAAGAATTTTATCAAACATTCCTGCACGATACACTTGAGAGCCGAAGTTTGATTCGTCAGCCAAATTTTTGTAATTGTATTCTTTCATAATGTACTCCTTAATTTAAAGACTATACTAACATTAATATACAAGTACAAAAATTATATTAATATTAGTATAGTTTTTCAGGGCAGTAGTATAAATTTATAGTACCTTTTGAAAAAATTCATGACTTGACGACAAAGAGCATTATATTGGTATCATGACTGACTTGGAAAAGATGAGAGAAAAACTGCAAAATCAAATTAATTATCATAATATCTTATATTATCAAAAAAGTAAGCCAGAGATAAGTGATGCTGAATATGATGAACTGAAGAAAAAGTTAGCTGCAATAGAGCCAGAAGCTTATGCAACACAAGATAGTGTTGGTGCTCCGCCTGATGAGAGATTTTCTAAGGTGGAACATCAAGAACCTATGCTTTCTCTCGAGAATGCTTATGATGAGCAAGGTGTAGAAAAATTTTTGTCTAAAATAAAGAGATTTTTAATTGCAGATGAAATAGAAATACTATGTGAGCCAAAAATTGATGGATTGTCATTTTCTGCAATTTATGAAGATGGGAAATTTGTTAAAGCTGCAACTCGAGGTGACGGTTTTGTAGGAGAGGATGTTACTCACAATGTTGCAACAATAAAAGACTTTCCTAAGTTTTTACAAGATGTGCAAGGAAGACTAGAAGTAAGGGGTGAAATATATATCAGTAACAGCGACTTTTTAAAGTTAAATGAAAATAATGAATTCGCTAATCCTCGAAATGCAGCTGCTGGTTCTTTAAAGCAATTGAATGCGAACATTACAGCAAAAAGGCCTCTTAGATATTTTGCTTATTCTTTAATTGGTGGAATAGAGAAAAGTCAAAGTGAGATACTAGAAAAGCTTGAGAAATTTGGTTTTTGCGTAAATGAGCATCGTTCCTTAACAAGTAGTTTGAATGGAATGCTAAAGTTCTATAACGAGATCTATGATTGTCGTTATAACTTGGATTATGATATCGATGGGATAGTCTATAAAGTGAATGATTTGGTGCTACAAAGTCGTCTGGGAAGTACACACAAAGCTCCACGCTCAGCACTTGCATATAAGTTTTCTGCGATTTATGCGAAGACAAAGTTAAATAAAATATTTATACAGGTGGGTAGAACGGGGGTTTTAACTCCAGTTGCAGATTTAGTACCAGTCAATATTGGTGGAGTATTAGTTAGCAGAGCAAGTCTACATAACCAAGATGAGATAAAACGTAAAGATATAAGAGAGGGAGATGTTGTAACAATTAAAAGGGCTGGGGATGTAATTCCTCAAATTGTCAAAGTAGATGAAGGTTCTCGTCATACAAATATGCCTGAATTTGTTTTTCCTGACATATGTCCTGAATGTGGCAGTAAAGTGCAGATTGAAGGAGTGGCAGTAAGATGTCCTGAAGAATTTAATTGCAAGGCTCAAATAGTAGAAAAACTAAAACATTTTGTGTCAAAAGATGCATTTGACATTGTTGGCCTTGGTGAAAAACAAATAAAGTTTTTTTATGATCTTAGCCTAATAAGACAAATTCCAGACATTTTTATTTTAGAGGAAAGATTAAAAGAGTTTTCCTTAAAAGAGCATCATGGTTGGGGCGAGAAGTCAATAGCTAATCTATTAAGTGCTATACAAAACAGAAGAGTAATCACTCTAGATAGGTTCATATTTTCTTTGGGTATCAGATTTATCGGCCAAGTTGCAGCAGAATTGCTCGCAAATTATTATGTATCTTATGATAACTGGTATAATTCGATGTCATCAAATGATGTTGAGTTGGTAGGTATAGATGGTATAGGAGAAAAAGTAGCTGAATCTTTAAAATCGTTTTTTTCTCAGGAACGTAACATTAAAATGTTAAATGACCTTACTGCATATCTGCAAATTCTTCCCGTGAGCTCCAACTCTAGCAATTCTTTTTTGAATAACAAAATTATAGTGTTTACTGGTAAGCTACGTGCTATGAGCAGAGGGGAGGCAAAAGTAAGAGCTAAAGTTTTAGGGGCAAAGATCAGTTCAAGCCTTTCTACTAAAACTGACTATTTAATTGCAGGAGAAGATCCAGGTTCAAAATATAAAAAAGCAATGGAATTGGGTGTGGAAATTTTAGATGAAGAACAGTGGAACAAATTGTGCTAAACACAACTTAATCTGACGGGAATGAATTAACTGATAGAAGAATTGAAAACTAATATCAGACTCTTATTTAATACAATTGAACACTCCCTGCTCTTTATAAACATTTATGCAACAAAGCCAGTTAAATAGCTAAGCACCCCTCTAATATATGATTTCTCTGTATTAAACAAGATTTAATCTGACACTTTAAAAAAGTAAGTTATAAAATAATAAAAGAAAGGAGTGTTAGAAATGAATACAATACAAACAAAAATATTAAAACCAAAACTAGGTTTATTAGAGCTAGCAAAACAGCTCGGGAATGTATCTCAAGCGTGCAAGGTAATGGGATATTCAAGAGATACGTTTTATAGATTCAAGGAGTTATACGAAAATGGAGGAGAAGAGGCGTTACATGAAATCAGCAAGAAAAAAACCGCTGTTTGCAAACAGAGTTTCCGAAGATATAGAAAGAGCAGTAGTAAATATTGCAACAGAATTTCCAGCATATGGACAGCAAAGAGCTGCAAATGAGCTGAGAAAAGAGGTATCCGAAGGTGGTTGTATAGCTAAGAAACGACATTGAAACGTTCAAAAAAAGACTTAAAGCCCTTGAAGCAAAGGTTGCACAAGATGGCATAATTTTAACTGAAGAGCAACTTGCAGCTTTAGAGAAAGTGAAAGAACAAAGATGGTGAAATTGAAACACTGGTTATTTGGGTTCTCAAGACACTTATTATGTAGGCAATATCAAAGGTATAGGAAGGATCTACCAGCAAACTTTCATTGATACCTATTCAAGGGTTGCTATGGCAAACAGACAAAACTGCAATCACTGCTGCAGATCTTCTTAATATACCATTCTTTGATGGACAAAATGTGCCATTATCACGCATTTTGACTGATAGGGACTGTGGCAAACCAGAGAATCATGCTTATCAGCTTTATTTGGGAATTGAAAACATTGATCATTCAAGAACTAAGGCCAATTCTCCACAAACTAATGGAATATGCGAGAGGTTTCATAAAACTATGCAAGATGAGTGTTACAATATTATCTTTAGAAAGAAAATCTACAGCTCTTTGAAAGATTTGCAGATTGATGTTGATCATTGGCTGCGTTCTTACAATGAGACAAGGCCTCATTCAGGCAAATATTGCTATGCCTATGCAAACTTTTCTTGATAGCAAACAAATTGCTTTTCAGAAAAATATTAGTAACATTAAACAAAAGACTGATATTAGTTTTCAATTCTTCTGTAAGTTAATTCTCACCTGTCAGATTAAGTTGTGTCTAGTACAATTTATATTAACTCCCTCTAGGAAAGCTAGATGGATTTTCCATTGTACAATCTGACTGTCTAATAGTCTTACCTAACTCTTTAAAAGCACTACTATTTCTTTCGAAATACCCATTTTCTATAGCTGTCAAAACACTTTTCCCACCTAACAGACAACTCTGCCCTAAACTTGATTTATTCTCTAACTTGTTAAATCTTACTTCATCGACAAGCCTCACTTCTATTTTATTACTATCTTTCTCACTAGGACATAGATGAATACTGATCTCTCCTACTTCAGTGGTAAAAGACATTTCAATGATATCTCCCGAGAACTCTGTATAATTTCTCCTTCCTCCTATATTTTCAACTCTAATTATACTGTTTCCAACTTGAAGTATACCAATGTTTAGATTTAAATCTTTAGCTTTTTGATTATTTAATATCCTTGCAACTTCAACAATACTATTTTGTGGATAATCTATGCAAAAATATCCATTATCTATTTCTAGTTCAAAGTCATATTCATCAATTTGCTCACTTTTATTCATAATACTTTCAAGTGCTAATTCCTTAAGCTGTGAAAGGTTTTCGGATCGTTTACTCAAAGTGTCTAAATCTGAACAAATTATGTTCACAAAATCTTCATGCTCTTCGTCGCTCGATCTATTTAAAGATGCACCTTCTGATATTACCTGAAATATTTTTCTCTTGTGTAAGAACTCATGAATTCGAGTAGTGTCAGCAGATAAATATAGCTTTTGAAATGTGTCAGCTATACGATCTGTCAAGGACATACCAGATTTATATGGAAAAGTGAACATTATTCCTTGTTCCAGTGCTGCGCTTATAACTTTATCAAGTTCTTTTTCGCACTCCTCATAATCTTCTTCGCTACCAGAGTAACCTAAAATGTCTAGATAATCATGAATCTTATTTATTTTTTGCCAAATACTTTCATACTTTTCTTCTTCTCTTGTATTCAGCTTTACCTTTGTTAGAGAAAAAGAGTCTTTTTGACGGATTAAAAGAAAAGTATCTTTTCCTTTTTCTTTACGGGTTATCTCGTCAGTATAGAATAGTTGACTGTAACGCCTACCAAAACTTTCATCATAATCAGGGCAAGGGCTAACATTGTCTTCATCTTCACTATCCGTTCCATTCCATACTTCAATCGGGAAATCGGTATTTTCAAGGTTTTTATCTTCACTTGTTAGACAATTTTCTGTTTTTCCATATAGCCGAGTTGATTTATGATCATCGCTACTTTCATTATCAGCTTCATTCCATACTCCAATCTCGTAGTCAGTATCTTCAGAGTCTTTATCTTCACTTGTTTTATCATATTGATTATTTTCTCCTTCTCTACATAGCAGGTTGGTTCTTGATCATCATTATCTTTAATACACCTGGTTTCTACTTCAGGTATAGACTGAGTTCTCGCTATTTCTTTTCTTACGTTTTCTTTGTTTATTTCATCTGCAAGAGACACTTCATTACTAATATAGAAATTTTTCTGTTTTAAACTCTCGTTTTCCTTCTGCAGACTACTGAATTCTGCAAATAGCTCTTTATACTCTGATAAATAAATACACAATTGATCTCTTATATCATTAAGTTCCTTCTTTTTTTCTAGTATCTGATTTTCATAATTACCTTTCAAATCCTCTATACTGTTTATCAGCACTGTACTTTCTTTTCTTACTCTGTTTAACTCAGCTTCAGTCAAATCCAGTTTTTGCTGTAACTCTTCATTTATTTTGTCTGTTAACTGAATTTCATTCTTTGCCTCTTTTAATTGGTTATTTAAGTTCTTAATTACATCACTTTTGTTCTGAGTTTCTAATAATAATATTTCTACTTTCTGTTTTAGCTGTTCGATGTCTTGATCATTTTCAGTTAAACTTCTTGTACTTTTTTGTAATTTAACTTCAAGCTTTTTAATTTTCCCTTCTAGGGTTTGCATTTCTCTGGTAAGTTCACTTACTTCTTCGTAATACTCTTCTACTCTTTTCTTATAGTGTTTTTGTAACTCTACATTTTTTTTAAGATCAAAATTTTCCTGTTGTAGATTTTCTATTTTGCTTTCTAAACTATCTATTACTTGATTTTCTTCACTGCTAATCTCAAATACCTCTTCAGGAAAATGTGCAAATTTACAAGATGAAATGCCTTCAAGGACGTTACTACCAAATAAATTATATTGTACTACCTGCTTCGAACTAAACATACCTATACCCCCTACTAAAATAAACAAGTAATATATTGTATGCGCTATATATCATAAATACAATCGGTTTGAATATAATCTATTTACTAATTCGTATTGTGAATTTTTATAGAATAGATTTAGGTGTAAAATATTATGATACCATTAAAGTAGATGGATAAAGCACAGTCTTTTTGAGAGGATAAATTTAATGAAAAGACCATACTAATTAGTGTTATAAGGAATTGAATTATTTACTCTTTCCAAAAAACATAAAAAGATCGTATATTTGTGAGAACAATTTAAGCAAAAGCTGCGTTATGAAAATAGAAGCTTGAAATTTTTGCAACAAAGCCAAGTAAATTGGTTCGTATGTAAATATGGCTGAAGTAGGCTAATATAGCTGCTTTTATGATATAGCAGAATTACTATAAAGAAAAGTTCGTACGGTACATTTGGTAGACCAACGCATTCCAAAACGAACAGTTCTCATGCTAGCTGCTTTTTGTTGCTAGAAATGGTTGTATCAATTAAGTTTTTATTGAAAATTACTAGTAAATTAATAGTGATTTCGCAAAAAAGTTAAGGCAATTTTTATGATTAATTTTTTATAAAAAAATGTTGCTTTATAGAAATATTCAAGTAATTATATGTACAGTGGTATTTTATTAGCTTAAGCGATATGACAGTTTAGGAGGACTTACAATGCAATTTAATTCAGGGGGTATTGGTCAGGATTCTTTAACATATCAAAATGTTAAAAATCTTTCACTCAAAGAAAATAGTATACGTAATCCAAAAAAAACAGGTAAGGAAAATCGTGAATCAGCAGCAATTAGTGTTGCTAGAGTCGGTGCAAGTGTTGAAGAAAAAACTGCTGCAAGAAGTTGTCCTTACGCAAGGAAGACTAAAACTCGAATTGAAAATCTTCCACCCAAAAGAAATAGTATACGTAATCTAGATTTAAACAGAATAGGTAAGGAAAATAGTGAATCAGCAGCAATTAGTGTTGCTAGAATCGATGCAAATGCTGAAAAAAAAACTACTGCAAGAAATCATCTTTGCAGGAAGAGGGCTGGAACTCAAGTGGAAGAAGATCTTGTATTTCCTAAAAAAGTGAAGACCTTGTTATTTCGTGTAGAGGGTTCTAATTCAATAATAGGGAATCAAAATGAACTTAAAGTCCGTCAAGTAGAAGCTGAGTTAGATAAAGCAAGTAACTTACTTGAAGAGAAACAAAGTAGCTTTGACAGCCAAGCCGTTCAACCGGAAGAAAGTAAGACAAAAATAGAGGAAGCTCAGAAAGAGATTTCAGATGAACGAGATCAGCTAGAGCGAGAATTGGAGGGAAGTAGCAATGCTGCTATAGAGTTGAATAATAAAGTGAAAGAGTTGGAGGAAAAGAATGATCAAGTTAATGAGCTTAATGAAAAAGTTTTCTCAATCGAGACAGAAAGAAACACCTTGAAAGATCAGATCACAAAGATACAAAATGAGTTAGCAAGAAAGGAAAGTGAAATTGGTAGGCTTAATGATCAGCTCAGTAAAAGCTATCAGCACATTGAGCAGCTTAAACAAGATAAAAATAAAAAAGAGGAAGAGCTTTTAGATCAACAAAATAAAGTTAAGGAGTTGAATGATAAGGTTAATTCAATAACCAATGAAAGAAACTGTTTAAATGGTCAAATAGAAACTCAGTTGCTTGAGAAGAATAAGGAATTTGATGAGTTTAAAAAAGAAAGAGATACCCTAACTAATCAGGTTCAAGAAAAGAAAAATGAACTCAGTGCGAAAGAGGAAGCATTTTCAAAAGTACAAACAAATGCGCAAGATCTAACTTATGAGGTTAATCAGAAGGATCAGCAATTAGAGCAGGTAGTGAGAGAGAAGCAGAGATTAGAAGCAAAGTTTCGGGGTTTAAATGAAAAGTATTCAGAAGTAAAAAACAAAGATAGGGGGTATATTGAAAATTTAACTTGTAAACTAAGACAAGCTAAAAGTGAGTTTATCGATAATGAAAATAAGCTGAGTGACCAAATAGAAAAATTGAAGGAAGAAAAGGAAATTTTACTTGAACAGTTAAGGGCGAAAAGTACAGGTTCAGCATCGTTCAGAAAGCAACAATCAAAAATAGATAGCCTTAAACAACAGATTAAGCAAAAGGAAGAACCGAAGTCTGTCAGAAATCTAGAGCAGTTGCAGAACATATCAGGGCAGAATAAAATTGAAACTACAGTACCTGAAAATAGTGCAGAAAGTGAACTTAATTCTACTCGGTTGACAGAATTTGAAGGAAATAACATACATGTACAAGCTTCTGCTGCACCTGCTGCAACGGTAACTTCAATGAATGTAAAAAATATAGAAAAAGTTCCTGTTATGCTGGAAACTCCATCTGATAAAAGCGGAAGTCAAAAACTTGTTTCTGTTCAACAAGAAATGTCTTCGGTAGCTAACGAAAGCTCTGGACAAGTGAATGGTTCTCAAACCAATGGCATGCAGCCTAATAATTCAAGCAATGGAAGTATTATTGTAACACAAAGCGTACAAAAAAATAAGTGGCCTACCACAGCTACATGGAAATTAGCGATAGCTGGAGTGCTTGCAGGAATTGCTGCATCAGTTGCATATTTTACTTTCAGTGCTAGTTTGCTGGTAACAGGAGTAATAGCAGGTGTTGGAGCTTGTTGTCTGGTTGCTGCTGCAATTGTATATTATTGTAATAAACCTTCAAGTTCACTTGAAAAGAGTAGCATCGATAAAGTTGCAGTCAATGGATATACTGCAGCAGCAAGTTGTGAATAAATACAGTGGTCTATTATTGAATAATTTGCTATAATTATTCGATTATTAATAAATGAAAGCTTGGTAGTCCAATCTATCCCAAAACACAAAACTCTCACGGTAGTTGTTTTTAGTTAAACAAAAAGTAACTATACTATTAATTTAGTGATAAAAAGCATGAAAATACATACCGATTAAAATAATTTTATTAGTCACAAAAAAAAATAACTTTGCTTTGCTAACTTTTTCGACTATCATATATAATGAAAATGATAAGAGGCTTATATGTTAAGTAAAGAAACTTCTACATCGTTGCAAGATATTGAGAATTCCTCACACAAACAAAGTGGTCATTCAAGGAGTCCAGGTAAGGAAAGTCGTAAAACAAGTAGAAAACGTGGACGTTCTGTTACAGACAAAGATGGTACAGTATCAAAGAGGCTGCGCATGGATGTAAATGTTACTAGTAATGAAGATTCAGAGTTTCCTAGTGATTTACAGGATAAACCTGGACAGGATGAATTGGATAATACTTGTCAAACTAAGCAATACATTCCTCATCACTTGATTGGAATTATGTATCGATTAGACTTGTCGGTGCTTTGCTCACTTAGAGAGTCTATGTATAAAAATAAATATCCTTTATTATCATTAGCGTTTGGAGATTCCGAAATTGATAAATTTAATGATATTGTCCTTCGTTATGAAAAGAAGTCTATTCATATAAAAATTGAAAATGTAGACAAGTATTACGTAAATAATGGCATTAGTTATGCTAGATTATTTACTAAAGAAAAACGAAGTTTTTCTATCAATAATTACTTTGATAGTTTTGTTAAACATCTAATCTCTAAATCAGATAGTTTATCAAATAATATAGAATATCTTATTGTATATACTAATTCAGGCTTTGATCTTACAAAAGAAAAGAATTTAAGAGAAGGAAAATTCAAAAATTTTTATCCTTTTAAATTTGATAGCATAAAAATAGAAGAATTTGACCTTTTAAAGGACTTTTTGTTTATAAATGACAATACGCAAGAGAGTGGTTTTTATCGATTTTCGCGAGATAAAACAACAAAAGAAGAACTTTTAAGGCGGTTAGAGTTTTCGTCTGCTATGCAGAAAGTAATAAAAGAAAGAAAAATCTCTCAGGAACTTGAAAAAGAAATAAAAGAAGCATTTTTAGATAAATTAGTGTTTGCAGTTAATCAGCCTAATAGAGAAGAGCTGAACAGTATTATTAAAAATGAAATAGAAAAAAATAGCACAGTTGAAGATGATTATATAGCATTACAGGAAAGAGTGTTACGTGATTTAACAGCTCCAGAAAAGGATAAAAAACTCGAGAATCATGTGTCTAGAATTATATATGAATTCAATCTATTAATGCTCTTCTTGCATGACATGTTTTTGTATAAAAATATATTTTCCATAAATTATAAAGGAAAAACCCATGATATATCTAATAACATTGCCCTTGATTATAAAGATAAAATTACTTACGTAAAGGCTTACAATACAAATGGTAATATTGGTTATAGTCAGTTATTTCCCTATAGACAACAGAGTATGTTTTCTATTAATAAGTATTTTACTCTTTTTGTTGAAGAACTAAGAGAGAGTATAGAATACTTTATTATCTATACTAATGCAAATCTAGATCTTACAGAAGAAAAGAAGTTAAAAGAAGGGCGATCTAAAGATTTTTATCCTTTAAAATTTGATAATGATAAAGCTTTAAGAGATTGTTTGTGTATAAATGGGAATGGTCTTTATCGATTTGTGCAAGAAGAAGCAACAAGAAAAAAGCTTCTAAGTCTATTAAAGCTTCCACCTTCTTTGCAAAAAGAAAAAGAAGAAAGAAGACTTTCTAGTGAGAATGAACAAGAAATAAAAGAGAAATTTTTAGATAAACTAATATTTGCAATTAATCAACCTAATAGGGAAGAATTGAATAATATTGTTAAAGATGAGATAGATACATTCGATGTTCCATATAATTATGAAGAATTACATGAAATAGCATTACGTTGGTCAGAATCTCATGAATTCGGCCCTCTTACAAAAGGAATAATGGAAAAGCTTTTGGGAGATATAAAAAATAATAGATCTAGTTATAAGAAGATTCAAAATAAAAACATTAATGAAGAAATAAAATTTGCTAGAAGTGTGGTTGGTAGAGAGGGAATACCTGCATTTAATCAGTTCTTAAATTTTTTAATTACAGGAGAAGGGATAAAGTGTCTAGAAGTTCTAAAGAGGGAAGGAATAGATCTAGCTCGTATGTCCAGTATTTTGCATGTAGCAGGAGCCAAAGCTGCAAAAGCTTTTAAAGACTTATATGATATTTGGTTCAATGAGCAAGGAAATAAAACACAATGTTTAAAAACTCTAGAAAAAGAAGGAATAAATCTATCTAATATGTCCAGTATTTTAGGTGGAGCAGGATCTAATGCTTCTAGAGCTTTTAAAGACTTACATGACCTTTGGTTTGATGTGGAAGGAAGTAAAACACAATATTTAAAAACCCTAGAAAAAGAAGGAATAGATCTAGCTCGTATGTCCAGTATTTTGAGTGGAGCAGGAGCTAACGCTGCAAAAGCTTTTAAAGATTTATATGATATTTGGTTCAATGAGCAAGGAAATAAAACACAATATTTAAAAACTCTAGAAAAAGAAGGAGTAAATCTATCTAATGTGTCCAGTATTTTAAATGTAGCAGGAGTTAACGCTGCAAAAGTTTTTAAAGACTTATATGACCTTTGGTTTGATGTGGAAGGAAATAAAACACAATATTTAAAAACCCTAGAAAAAGAAGGAATAGATCTAGCTCGTATGTCCAGTATTTTAAGTGGAGCAGGGGCTAACGCTGTAAAAGTCTTGAAAGACTTATATGATATTTGGTTTGATGGAGAAGGAAGTAAAAAACAATACTTAAAAACTCTAGAAAAAGAAGGAATAGATCTAGCTCGTATGTCCAGTATTTTAAGTGGAGCAGGAGTCAATGCTGCAAAAGCTTTTAAAGACTTATATGATATTTGGTTTGATGCAAAAGGAAGTAAAAAACAGCATTTAAAACATTTTATTGAGGACAAAGATAGGAAAAAAAGTTTTACACTGCATAACTTATCTGGTATATTAAGTAGAGCAGGAGCTAATGCTAAAGATGCTTTTGAAAAGTTTCATAGTGTTTGTTTTAGTGACAAAGGAAAAAGAACAGAACTTTTAGATGATTTTTATAAGGCAGGTTTTACGCCAAGTAACTTATCCTCTACGTTATGTGGAGCAGGAACTCGTGCTTCTTTTATTTTAAAAAGGTTTCATAGTACTTGTTTTAATGAGAAAAGAGAAAAAACAAAATTTTTAGATGATTTCTATAAGGCAGGTTTTAAACCGCGTGATTTATGTGGTGTGTTGAGTTCAGCAGCAAATAGTTTAAAAAAGTTTCATGATTTTTGTTTTACGGAAGAAACAAAAAAGTATTTGAATCATTTCTTAATTGAGAAAGAAGGTTTTATACCAAAAAATTTATCTAAGATATTGCATGGAGCAGGAGCTAATATTTGTTCTGCTTTAAAAGATTTTCATGATGTTTGTTTTGATGAAACAGGAAACAAAACACAGCTTTTAGATGATTTTTATGAGGCAGGTTTTAGGCCAGGTGATTTATCTAATATATTATCCATGGCAGGAAATAATGCCGCTTCTATTTTAAGAAATTTTCATAAATCTTGTTTTAATAAAGAAAATTATTTAGATCGCTTCTTATACGGGAAAAAACTTTTTACACCGAAAGATTTATCTAAAATATTATATGGAGTAGGAATTAATATTTGTCCTACTTTTAAAAAATTGCATGATCTTTGTTTTGATAAAGTAGGAAACATAACAAAATATTTAAACAATCTTATCAAAAATAACCCGCCAAATAAGATGCTTAATATATTATATGAAGAAGTTAGAAAATCTCCTTCTGCTTTCTTGGATGAACAGAATGTTAGTGAAGGAGACAGAACAACTAGTGTAGGCCTCAAGCCGAGTAGTTTACCCGGTAAAACAAAGCAAAAACAAGATTTAGATGGTTTACAACAAGGTGATTCTAAAGCTAAGAGAAAACCCAGGAAGGGTATCACTAACCGAAGTAAGAACGGACAAGATGATAAAGTTTTAGACACAGTAGCAGGTAGATCAAGAGATTTATCCCAGAGACGAGGAACAAGGGAAAAACAAATACAGTCAGTGTACCATAATAAGAAGGGACAGTTGCGCTTATCAAAATTTGTATCATTCATTGAGCCAGTAGAACAAGGGCTTTATTTACCTTCATTTGAAGAGCGTGGAGTTAAGACTGATGGTAAATGTGTAACAATTACACGTGGCTTATCTCAAGCTTTATTTTTACAGAGTGACAAATCGTTTTTAAGTAATTTAGAAACTTCAGTTGAAATTTATGAGCGCATAGCTCAAGGTAAGCAGATATCTGAAGGGGAGGAAAGAGAAGTTTTTGCTTTAAGTAAATTACTTGATAATTTCGAACGACAACTAGATTCTGTTACGAATAGTTTACCTTCAAGCTCAATTCATACTAAGGGCTACAAAACATCTGATGATTTATCAAATTACATAGCTGGAGTTAAGGGTGATTTTGCTATTCATTTAGTAACAAGTAATCACGTAGTTGCCATTTATAGAACTGGTGATAACTATGCTTATTTTGATAGTAATGCAGCGTTTATTTCTGAGTTAAAAACTGTTGATCAGCTTATGAAGATTGTAGAAAAAGCAGTGAAGTTTGCTGGTTATAAAATAGAAGAAAAAGGTTTTCTTGCTGAGCACTTTGATGTTGGTAAAGCTAATAACCTATTATCTAGTGAAGATAAACAAATTTTAGCAAAAGAAATTAAAACAGAGCATCAACTTCTAGCAGAGCAAGATAAGGAACTTGGTCTTATTAAGATTAATGGTCAGGAATTATCTAGAGTGCAGTTATATGACTTTGGAACAAAGATTAATGTGGAAGGTAGTGTACCGTTGCTTATCAATTCTGATATGAATTTAAGTAGCGAAAAACTTCAAGACCATCTAAATAAAAAAGAAGTAATTATGACAGCTAGAGAATATCTTGATAGCTTGAGAAATAGCAAGAACATAGAAGAAGTAGTACAAGCAACCAAAGTAATTCCTTTTATAGGTTCAAAACGTGAAATTGAAGAAGCAGAGCAAACACGTAAGCCGAAACGATCTTTATTAGAACAACTAGCTAAAGGAGCAGTTAATTTTATGGCTAGTAATCTTACTACTGCTTTTTTTACTAATGTTAGTCGATTAGAAAGCCAACTGCCAGTAAAAACAGACAATGAACCTCAAGCTTATTTAAATGATCCAACTGTGGAAAAGCAACTACAAAGATCATATCAGACAATTTCTTCCTGAAGTTGTTTAATGTCATTCACAGAAAGGCCAGTGATTTCAGCGATCACATCTATAGGGACACCGGCCTTGAGTGAGTTTTTGGCTACTTCAATATCCCTTTCTTTGCGACCTTCCGCTCTGCCTTTTTCATGGCCGATTTGGATGCCTTCTAGTCTACCTTCTAGTCTACCTTTTTGAGTAGCATCATCAAGTTTTTGAGCAAGGACAGCCTGTTCATCACGAATACGCTTGATCTCTTGTTCATAGGCAATAAATTCTTTTTCAGACCAGTTGAACCTATTTAGTTCTTCATATGCTCTTTTAATTATTAGGTCACTTCCTATGATTCTCTCTAGCTCTTGTTCACTAGTTTCATCTGCATATCTAAAGAAGTAGACCCATTTTTCAACTATACTTGAAAGCTGATCTTCTTTGGTTTTTGGAAATTTAGGCAACTCAATAAATATAAAGTAAAAATCTTTTAGATCATGCTCATTAGTATCTTCATCGCGAATAGTGTGCTTTGATTTGTACTCAGACTTATCAGGAAATAAAATACAGTCTGCTATAGCAATAAAGATAATTTCCTTAAGGTCATGGTATTGATCACCTTTATCAGACTGTCTTGAGTAAGCTTTAGCAGCATAGTATTGTGCACGTTTTTCAAAGCCCTTAGTTTTAGCGACCTGCATTTCAACTATGACTTGCAGCCCATTTTCATCTCTACAAAGAACATCAACAATGCTTTGTTTTTTAGAAGCAATATCAGGGTCTTGAATAGTACTTAAGAACTCTATATCCTGTATTGTACTTTTGCCAGTGAAGCCAAGGATATCATTAAGGAAGTGAATAAGAATGTCCTTATTTTTTTCAGTACCAAAGATGCGCTTGAACGATATATCATTCTTGGGATCGAGAAACTTCGAAAGAGCCATAGGAAATCCACTTAAAAAGCATTAATAATTATACATAATTGTGAAGAAATATTCAACTAAAATGCAAACATAGAAGTTTTTGTATATCTTTGTTTGGTAGTATTAACATGTATAATATTTATGGCAAACATCTCAATAAGGTATCAGATAGCACAAAAAGTAAGGAACTGGAGGTTAAAGCGAGGATATACTCAAAAAGATTTAGCGAAGAAAGTCAGTGTAACGTATCAAGTAGTACTACAATATGAAAAAGGAACACGAAAAATTTCGATTGAAAAGTTGTATGCTATAGCAGAGATATTGTCGATTGGTATTGTAGACCTAATTCCTGTATCAAATGAAAAAATCTGTCTTGAAGATGAGGGAGAAGAAATATTAAATCTAGTAAGAGAATATAAAAAGATTAATGATCAGGAATTACGTAAGATGTTTTGTTTGCTAACCAAATTTGTCCAAGTCAGTGAAAGAAGTAGTAGGAAAGCAGAGAAAGTAAAAATTGCAAAGGGTCTGGTTAAAGCAGGAGTTTCTGTTGATACTGTTTCAAAAACAATTGGTCTATCTGCTGATGAATGTGTTGAAGAAAAAACGGGTTCTATCTACTACCAAATAGGCAAAAAGATAAAGGAATGGAAGAGAGTATACTCAAAAGGATTTGGCTGAGAAAATGGATACAACACGTGATAAAATAAGCAACTATGAGCAAGGACGTGTGGCCATTCCACTGGAAAAATTATATGCAATAGCAGAAACATTATCAATTAGCATTACAGATCTGCTCATAGAGGAAGATGAGATAGTAGAAAGTGAGCTACCTGATTTAATAAAAGAATACAAAAAAATTGAGAGTCAAGAATTACGCTATGCGCTAATAAAATCTCTGTTTGAAAGCATACAAATTTGCGAGGAAAAAGTGAAAAGAGCAGAAAAGATAAAGGATTTAGTGAAAGGAGGAATTTCTATCAATATTATTTTAAAAACAATAGGCCTCTCTTTAGGCGAAATTCAACAGATTTAAAATAAAAAATCAGTATATATTAATATCTTTACTCTTAGATGAAAAAATAAGTAAAAAAGATTGAGAAATTGATTTGACTTCACTCGAAAGCTATGGCTTTATGCCAATGCTGATAAAAAACAGCAGTAAATATCTAAAAAAAGTTTGTTGTTAGTGAAGGGTAAATTATATGAATAAAAGTAAAGAAGAAATCGAATTCAGAATATTAGAAAGCAAAGGCAAAGCACTACTTGATCGTGAAATAATGGAAACATTTTTAAGTGCAGTACATGAAAGGCCACAAGCTCAAGAAATTGCTAAAAATCTGGTGAATACTTATGCAGGAGTAGGAAGGATTTTAGGTCGAGAAATGGATGACCTGAAAGTCATAGAAGGAGTAACTGATTCTGCAGTAGCAATGATTATGTGCGTTAAGGAAACACTAGAAAGGGTACTGAGAGAAAAGCTCAAAAGTGAGCCAATAATGGACTTACAAGGGCTAGTAGAGTACTTAAACGTAAGTATAGGCCACTCAGAAAGGGAATGTGTAAAAATACTGTACTTGAATAAAAGGCGTCAACTAATTGGAGAAGAATCCTATATTGGTGAAATGGAAAAAGCACCAGTATACATAAAGGAAATTACAAGAAAAGCATTAATAAAGAATGCAACATTAGTAATAATGTCACACAACCACCCTGGGGGAAGTTTAGAACCTTCAGAAGAAGATCAAGAAGTAACAAAGAGCTTAGCAGCAGCATGTAGTACTGTAAGCGTTAGATTATTTGATCATATTATCATTACAAGTGGGGGTTATTTTAGCTTTAGAGAAAACGGATTGTTATAGCAGAAAGTATTTACAAATCTACTCATATTAATTTATAATGAGTAATATAATGTATAATAACAAAGTTTATTGTACACTTAAAAAGTATTTTTAATATGAGGTTTATATGACTAGTAAAGATCAGAATAAAAAGACTAATGTTAATCACAAGAAAATATTTGGTGCTCTTGAAAGCGTTGATATAGAGCAGTCTAAATTTGTGAGTAAAATTAATAGCCAGAAGGAGATAAAACTGGAAGATACAATGCCTTTCCCTAGCAGAAACGTTCAAATCAACTATGGAAAAGGACTTGATTATATATATGGCACAAAACCTGTAAGTGATCAAGAAGATAAAAATCCATTTGCCTCAGCTTTGCAAAAAATAAAGCCAAATACAGAGAAGCTGAGCTGGTTTAAGAGTTCTATAGTAGAGGCAAAAAACGTAAATGAATTGCACAAAGTTATAGACAAAGTACTAGCTTCTGGAGCAAGGCTAAATGCATGTAATGATGGAGAATGGAGCTTCGCGGAATATGTGATACTGGGCACACATTTTCATAAATTTGATAAGGCTGATCGTAAAAAGCTAATACGTAAATTAATGCTAAGTGGTGCAGAGTTTCATGATACTCTACTGCAGAATAAACTGATAGGTGAAATCTATAATGAGCTACAGCCAGAAGTTCAGCCACAGATAGATAAGCAACTAGAAGAGCTAGAGGAAGCTGGCGAAAATGCTGTGCAAGAAGGAGAATTAATAGATGTTGAGATAGATAATACAACATCGTATATAGAATTTTCTGGGAATAGTAAGGTAGAGGTAGCCAAAATACTGGAAGCAAACAGAAAGTTAGGAAGTAATATCTTAAAAATTGGTAATGATGCAGTTGAAGTTAAAAGTGAGAAGGGAGGTATAAGAAACTATACCGATATTTCAGATGGCAGCTCTATCATGTTAGAATTTCCTACAAGCATTGGTAAGCTAAATATTATATTGTACCAAGAGGCAGATCAGGTGCAAGTGAGAGTAGAAAATAAGGAAATGTGGGCTGAGTTACAAAAAAGAGGCGAAGAAATAGGAAAAAACTGTCTCTTTGGAGGAGTGAAACTTAAAGAAGCGGTAGAAAGAGGTAGTTTCACTAGATGTGGCATATGGAGTGAAAAGCAGAAGGAAGTAAGTGAAAAATTGTTTTCATGGGCAGACAAAGTACGTGAAAATAGTAAAGAAACTTGTAGGGCACTTTAATTTAAAGGTTCCAGAGTCTGGCTATTATATCTGGAGCCTTTGAGCTATAATAGAAAATATTATATGCAAGGTTCTTTTTGTGGAAAAAAGTCTAGATTATAAAGTGGGAGAAAAATTAAAAAGCTGGAGGTTAGAGCGAGGGTACACTCAGAAAGATTTAGCAGAGAAAATTGGTGTAAAATACTGGGTGATATTGCAATATGAGAAAGGGAATCGTAGAGTTCCAATTGAAAGGTTGTATGCTATAACTGAGGCACTATCAATCAGTATTACGGATCTTATTCCTGTATCAAAAAGCTGTCTTGAAGATGAAGAAGAAATATTAAATCTAGTAAGAGAATATAAAAAGATTAACGATCAGGAGTTACGTAAGATGTTTTGTTTGCTAACCAAATTTGTCCAAGTTAGTGAGAAAAGTAGTAGAAAATCGGAAAAAATAAAAATTGCAAAGAGTCTGGTTAAAGCAGGAGTTTCTGTTGATATTGTTGCAAAAACAATTGGTCTGTCTGCTGATGAATGTGTTGAAGAAAAAGTTGGTTCTATCTACTACCAAATAGGCAAAAAGATAAAGGAATGGAAGAGAGTATACTCAAAAGGATTTAGCGGAGAAAATGAGTACAACACGTGACGAAATAAGCAACTATGAACAAGGACGCGTAGCTACTCCACTGGGAAAATTATATGAGATAGCAGAAACATTATCGATTAGTATTACAGATCTACTAACAGAGGAAGATGAAGGTAGTAAAGTGGAAAATGAGCTACCGAATTTGATTAAAGAATACAAAGAAATTGAGAGCCAAGAACTACGTCATGCACTAATAAAATCTTTGTTTGAAGGGATACGTATTTGTGAGGAGAAAGTGAGAGAGATAGAAAGGATTAAAGTTGCAAAGGATCTAGTAAAAGGGGGAATTTCTATTGATACTATTTTGCAAGCGGTAGGTTTATCTATTGATATGGTTTTAGATGGATAGCTCGTAAAAAAATTATAGCAATAAAGTTTTTTTCTTAAATGGAGGATAAATGTTTGTTTCTGCAAGCAATGTTAGTTACGGAATAGGGCAAAGAATAGAAAATTGTAGGTTAATGCGAGGGCATACTCAAATAGGATTAGCAAGTCAAATAGGTTTAACATACCAAGAAGTAAACAGCTATGAAGATGGGTATATTCCTATTCCAATTGAAGTACTATATATAATAGCA
The DNA here is from genome assembly GCF_018141665.1 of Wolbachia endosymbiont of Spodoptera picta. Lineage (NCBI taxonomy): Bacteria > Pseudomonadati > Pseudomonadota > Alphaproteobacteria > Rickettsiales > Anaplasmataceae > Wolbachia > Wolbachia endosymbiont of Spodoptera picta. The sequence continues at coordinate 389,186 of NZ_CP067976.1, read as the reverse complement.
AGAGTATTATCAGTTGACGTTATAGATTTATTACCTGAACCAGTAATAGTAAGGGAAGACAGCTATGAAGACGAGGAAATACTCTATCTAACGAAAATATACGAGAATCAAAAGTTAGGCAAAATAGTACCTTCATTAGTCAGGTTTGTTCATATTAGCGAAAAAATTAATCAAGAAGAGGCAAGGTTGGAAATAGCAAAAAATCTAGTGAAAGAAGGGGTTTCAGTTGACATAATTTCCCAAGCAACCGGCTTATCTATTTACGAGTATGATAATACAGAGAAAGGAGTCTGCACTGATTCTATATACTACAGAATAGGGCAAAGAATAAGAGAATGGAGATTGATAAAAAGGTATACTCAGAAAGATTTAGCAAACAAAGTTGGTTTAACACTCAAGGAAATACACGAGTATGAAATAGGATACACTGCCATATCATTTGACAAATTATATCAAATAGCAGAAGGATTATCAGTGAATATTAAAGTTCTGCTGCCTAAAACAAATGAAGATAGTGAACTACTTAATTTACTAAGAAAAACTGAAGAGCAAGAATTAGTGAAGAAATTTTTATCTAGGGATATGAAGAATAGCAAAGAGAAAGTTAAAATACTATTCAAGACCCTGATATTGCCTCTAAAAAACAAAGCATTGTCGATGTTCTTTGTAGAGATGAAAATGGGCTGCAAGTGATAGTTGAAATGCAGGTCGCTAAAACCAAAGGCTTTGAAAAACGAGCTCAGTACTATGCTGCTAAAGCCTATTCAAGACAAGCTGACAAGGGTGATCAATACCATGATCTTAAGGAAGTTATTTTTATTGCCATAGCAGATTGTATTTTATTTCCTGATAAGTCTGAGTACAAATCAAAGCATACTATTCGCGATGAAGATACTAATGAGCATGATCTAAAAGATTTTTACTTTATATTTATTGAGTTACCTAAATTTCCAAAAACCAAAGAAGATCAGCTTTCAAGTATAGTTGAAAAATGGGTCTACTTCTTTAGATATGCAGATGAAACTAGTGAAGAAGAGCTAGAGAGAATAATAGGAAGTGATCTAATAATTGAAAGAGCATATGAAGAACTAAATAGGTTCAACTGGTCAGAAAAAGAATTTATAGCCTACGAACAAGAGATCAAACGTATTCGTGATGAACAGGCTGTCCTTGCTCAAAAGCTCGATGATGCTAAACATGAAGGCATCCAAATTGGAGAAGAGAAGGGCAAGAAAGAAGGCATCCAAATCGGCCATGAAAAAGGTAGAGCTGAAGGTAAGGAAGAGGGTATAGCAGAGGGTGAACAACAGGCTAAAATAGCTGTGGCCAAAAACTCACTCAAGGCCGGTGTCTCTATAGATGTTATAGCTCAAATCACCGGTCTCTCTCATTCTGAAATTTCACAACTCAAAGAAAAAACATAATGTTCCTACTTATCCACCTCAACATTGATGAAAATCTTTCCTAAGTTAGACATACCCCTTAATTAAGAGTCTAATGAACTGTCTAAAACAGCTATAAAGATTGCACAAAGAATTATATAAATTACTATCATAACGTTACTCAAACTTCTATATCAAAGCTATGTACTGTAAGTTCAATATGGAAAACACATTAACCACTTAGCATTATTACCTGTAACATCTATTTCATTCATTTTAGTATTAAGACCATCAAACTTGGTCTGGTATCCCTAATTATTTTGGCTACCTTCACTTTAAATTTTCCACTACTTGGCATATTATACCTTCCATATTCTCATCTACTTACTCAAAGTATTTCCAAGCTCGGTTACTCCTACATCAGAAAGACAAGTTGATACTTTTGAATGGCTGTGAACTGAAGCATTACTTAAATAACTTTGAGGCTCTAAACTCATTTGCTTTGTATCATCAACTTCTAATCTACCATCTCTGTTGTGTAATATCTGCTCTATTGATTGATTTAGTACAACATTTAGTCTGCTATTAAATTCTAACATAAACTTGTCAAACTTCTTCGGACTTAATTTACCAGCTTCTTCATCAGGACACGCTTTCTCTACATAAGATTTTAAAATCCCTGAAATTTCATTAAATTTACCACTCATGACTTTTCTAGTAATCTCTTTCTGCATTCCCATATAATCAATATTTAACCGGTGCATTGATATGCCACTTTTTAATCCAGCTTGCTCTACTACTTTCTCAAATCCCTTTGTAATACTGAGTGCATAGCCCTTTGCTTCTAGTGGAGATATAGACTGATCTACTGTAGAAATATACTTTTGACCCGTTACCTTTCTAACAAGCACATCAAGTAACATTATCGTACCATTTACATCTATTGGCGCATCAACTTGTAAAATTGAACTTGTAGTACTTGATGTTTCCTCAGGTAAAACAGCTCTAAACCCACCTACAGAACTTTTCACCCAACTAAACAAATCATTTATCCATGAAGATGGTCTTGTGCTACTACTTGCTGCTATTCCAGGTTGATTACTTGAATCTACAGAAAGGAATTTATGTGATGAGTGATTATGATTGCGATTGTGATCCCCGTGGTGATGACGGCGTCTGCGTTGCACAGGTTTTTCTCCTTTTTCATTGAGTTTTTTCTCTAAATATTCTGCAATACTACTATCTCTAGCAATATCTAGCGGTGCCTTGCCGTAATCACCTCTAGCATCAAGATTAGCATGAGCATCGACAAGAACTTTTACTATATCAAGACTGTTGGTATCAGCAGCATAATGTAAAGGTGTCCAATTGTCTTTGTCTTCAGCGTTAACGTTTGCACCACGATTAAGAAGCAATTTGACCACATTTAGTCTTTCATTTAACACAGCTCCATGCAAAGGAGTTGCTTGATATTCCCCATTTTTAGTTTCAATATTAGCACCATTATCAAGAAGGAATTTTATTCTATCTAAATCACCGATTTCAGCAGCTGAATACAGTAGTGTACTGCCATCTTTGTCTTTGGTATCAATATTAGCACCTTGAGCAATAAGACCTCTAACTTTATTAAAATCACTATTTCCTATTGCGCTTAATAACTGTTTATCTAGGATTAATTGTGTTTGTTGTAAGTACTGTACAAGATTATTATGTCCCTTATCTCTAGCAATATCTAGTGGTGTGTTGCCACTACTATCTTTAGTACTAATATTAGCTCCATTATTTATAAGATGCTGCAATGTATCTAAATGACCACCCCAAGAAGCCAAGTGTAGTGGCGTCTCACCATTTTTATCAGCCTCATTAATACTTGCTCCTCTCATGAGAAAAAGTTGTATAACCTCTTCATCACTGCTCTCAGCAGTAGTGTATGTAGAACCTCTACCATATACATCTTGAATATCCTTGTGATTATTCATAACAGCAAAGTGAATAGGAGTCCTGCCAAGTATATCCTTAGCATTCACATTAGCTTCCTTATCAACTAAAAACTTAGCAATATCTGAATGACCTTTCAATGCAGCCCAGTGTAGTAATGTGCAGCCATATTTATCAGTCGCATTAACACTCACATCTTTACTAACAAGAAACTCTACTGTACCTAAATTACCACTCCAAGTATAATAAAACCCACCATGCGTTCTGTCGTCAATATCTTTCGCAATAAGATCACTAATTGTCTTTAGATCTTTTTCATTTTTTACAGTAAGTAACAATTCTTTATCTAAGTGTGCTTGCATAAAAACTTGCCTCATTGTATCAGAATTAGTATAACGTTCCTCATCTTCAGGAGTTCTACCACTGTTATCTTTAACATCAATATCAGCACCTTTACTTATAAGATACTTCACCATACCTAAATGATGAACAGAACATGAAGCATAATGTAGAGGGGTTTTACCATCTTTATCTTTAGCATTAACGTTAGCACCTCGATTTACAAGGCCTTGAACTTCATTAAAATCACTATCTTTTACTGCAGCCAGTAATTGCTCATTTAATTGAGCTTGTTTTAAGTATTTTACGATGCTATCATGCTTTCGGTCGATGGCGATATCTAGCGGTGTCTTACCATCCTTATCTTTAGCTTTGATATCTGCTCCCTTACTTGCAAGATACCCCACTACATCCAGATGGCCGCCACCAGAAGCCATGTGCAATGCTGTCTGCCCATCACTATCTTTTAGATTAACATCAACTTCCCCTTCATCTACAAAATACTTTACCACATCTAGCTTACCATTGTAAGCAGCATAGTGCAGGGGAACTCTACCGCCATTATCTTTAATTTCTAAGCTATTTTTTGCATCTGCTACAAAATATTTTACTATATCCAGATTACCACCATAAGCAGCAGAATGCATAACAGTCATCCCATTACTATACTTAGCATTCAAGCTAGCCCCTTGACTTACAAGATCTCTAACATCATCAAAATTACCATATTGTGCTGCAATAAGTAATTCTTGATTTAGCTGCACTTGTTTTAAATAGTCTACAACATCGCTGCGCTCTTGATGAGTAGCAATATCTAGTAATGTTTTACCACCTTTGTCTTGAGTATAAACGTCAGCTCCCTTTTCTACAAGGTACTTTACTACACCCAAGTGACCATTCCAAGAAGCACAGTATAGTGGTGTTCGACCATATCTATCAACATCATCGATGCTCATTCCCTTGCTGAGAAAAAATTCTATAATGTTTGTATTATTATTTTCAGCAGCAACATGTATAGGTTTCCTGCCAAAAATGTTCTCAACGTTAATATTAGCACCCTTTTCTATTAAAAAGTTAGCGACTTCTAAGTAGCCTCTCCATGCAGCAAAATGTAGCGGTGTCCAACCATTATTATCAGACTCATTAATATCAACGCCTTTCCCAATAAGGTACTTTAGTATATCCAAATTACCACTATAAGAAGCATCACATATAGAGGGGCGACAACGATGATCTTTACCCTCTAAACTAACGCCATTTTCAACAAGGTATTTAAATATACCAAAGTGACCTTTTAATACAGCATTGCGTGCAGGGGTATTACCATCTCTGTCTTCAGTATTAACATTAGCTCCTCGATTGACAGAATCTCTTACTTTGCTCATATCTCCAACTTTTACAGCATCTAGCAATTCTTGATCTAATTCTCCCTTAGCATTACTAACAATATCTCTAACTTTTCTTACATTAGACCCACAATCTTCTATCTTCCATACACCTTGCATAACCTTGCCCCCTGGAATCCAAGTAAATACTCTTCTCCTATCTTTGTCATATTTAGCATAATCAGCAGCATACAAATACTCATTATGCTTAACATTCCTTATATTACATTTATCACCGTTAGGCTCAATCTTCCACACACCTTGTGTAACCTGTTCACCTGGAATCCAAGTAAATGCCATTCGTCTATCATTATCATAATTAAAATAGTTACTAGCAGCATACAAAGTTTCATTAAATGCAACATTCACTATATAAAAGTTGTCACCATCAGGTTTAATATTCCACCTAAACTTATCATTTTTTTCATTCTTTGGAGTCCAAGTAAATGCCATTCGTCTGTCGGTATCATAATTGAAACATTTGTTAGCAGCATATAAATATTCACCTTGATAAATATTCTTAATACATACTTTCGATGAAAATACTGCATTCCTTACTGATTCTGGCAATCTGCTTTTTAGTTTCTCAAGGTTAGATCTTTCTTCTTGATGAACATCAGGATAGTTCTTCATCTCGATTGCTTCTTTAACATAGTAAGCTAACTTAAATACTGCACTATTATTTAAATCATTATTTCTTTGCATTGCGTTAAATACAGCCACATAACCCAATATACGCTGACTAACATCATTATGGCTTTCTACACAACTTAATATTTTTTTCGTATCTACTTTCCTATATACGTCATTTATAACTCCCTTAATTGTATTATTAAACAACCTTTGATCGAAATTATAAATGTCATTAGCAAGTGTATTAACCGAACCATAACGATCATGTAACATACCATCCTTTAGCTTCTCTTTTACTACATTTTTTATTGAATATTTTAACTTTTCTACAAAAAACTCTGCCCATCTTTTTACGTTAGGCACGGTTTCTGCTTGATTAATAATCTCCTTCTTTAAAACCTTAACCGTTTCCATCATCTTATATGGATCGTTGTTTCTATCCTCAATACTTGTTGCATCCTTACTAAGGAAGAATTTGACCACATCTAAATTACCATTGCAACCAGCTATACGAAGAGGTGTTCTACTATCTTTATCTTCAGCTTTATCTTTAATATCATAACCTTTATCGATAAGGAACTCAGCTATATTTAATTTACCCTCCTGAGCAGCTAAGTGCAGAGGAAGGGCGTCCTTATTTTCAACACTAAAATCCTTTCTATCAAAAAGAACTTTTACTACATCCAACCTACCTCCTTGAATAGCCATATTTAAAGGTGTTAATTCATGCTCATTTCCAATATCTATACTTTTAATCTTTTTTATCAAATCCTCAGCTTTACTATTATTTCTTTGCAATGTTGCATTAAATACCTGCTCTTTTAATAAATCTACTTTTTCCTTATAAAAATCCTCTATAATATCTTCTGAATTACAAGTAGAGACTATGCATTTCAAATTAGAAACCATCGTATCATTAAAAGCAAACATCATTTCCCTTGCTGGTTGATAGGTATTCCAATTTTCTACTTTTGCTAAGGTATTATTCTTATGTGATAACACTAAACTATCATCAGCAATCTCTGTATCAAAATCCAATATAGACTTATCTCTAAAGTCAACTAAACCAACATCATTCTTATTAGTAGGTTGATTATGATAAATTTGTAATCCTTGTTCCTCTGGTTGATAGTATCTGAAAGAGCTAGGATTGATCTCTAGATGCTCAAGCCTTAAGTTTGTACTATCAATTTTATAAAGCTCATTGTTTATTCGTAATACAATTTGTTGATTCTCTGGATTTTGAAAATAATCAACTAAACCAATGGATAAAGACCATTTAGTACCTACACTATCAAATATTGTAATATCTTGTATCTTTAAACTATCCTCTGTAAGGTCAGAGATTGATTTGCCATAACATTCATTTATATAATCCCTTTTACCTTCTTCTATGCTTATACCATCAACATCTGTTACACTTAACTCAGCAAAATCAATGATACTATAAGGTATGTTTTGATAAGACACCACTTTGTTTTTTATTTTTAAATTGAGCCTTATTGGCGACAATGAAGTTTTGCTATTTAATGTATCTGGTAGTTTGATAATATACTGGTGTTGCCCTTTCTCTCCTTCTATTGTAATGTCCTGATAGTAATTACACAGCATCAGATAGTCATCATAACCATAGTTCCGTCCACCATTAAGGTATTTCTGATAACTACTTGTAACGTCAGAGCTACTATAGCTAAAATCAACAATGACTTGACCTGAGTACATGCCAGCAATTATCACTTTTTCACTAGGTACTCCCATATGGTTTTTAATAACTTCTACTTGAGATACTGGTATGTCAAAATTATTGTTATTGACAATATCTTTTGCAATTTGGTAAGTATCAAGTAATTGTTGGTCTAGAATACTTGCTTGTATAAATGCTTTTAACTTTTTTGCACTATTTTGTATTACCTCTCTACTAATATCACTTCCTGAACTTTTCAGCTCTTGATATCTAATATCTTCTATTGTATCAGACAAAGACTTATCTTGTATTGCAACAGACTCTGTTATTCCATTGCTATTTACTTGAATTACTAGATTTTTAAAATCATTGATTTTAGTACTTGAAACAATACTTTGTGTATTATTAGCTAAAACATCTAAGCTATAGCCGACCTTTTCTATATCTTCACTTATTCCCCACTGTGTGATATTAGCAACTTGAACCTTTATTATGTCAATATTTCCTTTTATTTTTCCTGTACTGCCCAAATCACTTACTATCTTAGCATTATCACTATCTTCATTAACAACAAATATTGTTTGTTTTAATCCCCTGTTATGCACATTTTCTTTGTTAACTACTCTAACTTCATAATCTTTGTCTGTGCAGTTAAATGAATTCTGCCAGACTTCTGCATTTTTTACATTAATCAATCTTGTTTTACAGTGAGTAGTAATATTTTGCTTGCTGTCAGAATTAGACACATAGTTATATGTGTTAACCAATCTTATGTTATTACTATTACCATAACGTATAGTTCTACCATGCAAATTTGCAACGACATTATTAGCCTTAACATTCATTACTAGAGTATTTTCTTTTCCTGGTCCACCTTCAAGAGTACCAGACGTATAGTCATTAATAATAAAAATAGTTTCATTATTTTTTGAGCCAACATAACGTATATTACTACCCTCTGGAATATGCATTACTGCTGGATAATTTGCTGCTGCTGTTAATGTTTTAGGTCCTGAAATATATAATACTGATCCTCTAGGAAATGTTTGCTTTTTTGTATTACTATGCTCTTTTCTTGTTGGATTAGTAAAGATAAAAGGTCCGCCTGAGAGAGTAAAGCTCTCTTGACAATTTCTATAAATTTTGCCACTGTTACATGGAGCGAACGCATCGTCACCTGTGTGCTTTGTATTGATTGTTTTGCTGCATTGAGATTTTTGTATCGGATTTGTTAATGGTGCATCTACAATTCTTAAGCCAAGATTTTCATACTCGTATTTTGTTAGATGAGGGATATGTTTTGCATCCGTATTAACAACATAAACTTTCTTTTCTTCAATCTCTTGATAGCATTGAGGACTATTCTTTATACCACAGATAAACCTTTCCCAACCTTCACTCATAACCAAAGTATAAGGTGTCATAGTCAATATCTTAGAGATATCAATAGAAGACAAATCTCTTTTTACACTAGAGGCTATATTGATCTTGTCAAAAGAGATATCTTTATATTTTTTTTCTAAATCACATGTCCACTTCATCTGCGTCGCACACTCAGGACCATACGGTGATGGCATAATACATATAGCCTGTGCACCCATATTTTTAATCACCTCACTATATTTCTCTTCAATGGAGATTACGTATTGTACAACCGCATCTATGTCATAATTGTCATTTAACAGTTTAATAGCTGCTTCTTTTACGTAAGTTAAATAACCTTTTATTCTAATTGTGTCTTCATATTCTTTTTCTACATCTCTTCCTGTAAAAAACTTGATTACCCCTGCAAAAAATACTTCCGCTTGTTCACCACCAGGTAATAGAGGTACTTGTTCTGCTATTGCTTTTGTATACTCTATTCTCTCATGAACTTCTACACCAATTGTTATTAATACATCAGCAACCATAGTAACTACTGCTACCCTACCTAAAACTTTACCTGCAGCAGATAACCCTCTTAAAATCTTAGTAGTAGCACTTACACTTTTTACTGTAAAGCTAACACTTGCACTTATAGGACTTATGCTCATACTTGCTAGTTTTACACCACTACTAGCTGTCCAATAATAATTTAATGGATGATGATTACCTTGAGCTATTTCATTTATACTATACCCAAATTGATAAGCAATAGTTGCAAATGTAATACTTTGAACTATGGGGTTACTGATAATCTTAACAAACGTTTGACGTACAGGTTGTGGTACTTTACTAATCAATTTTCCTACTTTACTATTAGAAGAAATACTTACACTCGTCCTAACATCATCCATAGCATCTAGTATACCATTGATACCAAATACTTGCTTTAAAGCATTATTATCATGTCGTCCAAGTGTTGCTGTATCACCTATACTATCAAGCAAGTCATATATAGCCATCATGGAAAAAAACTTTCCACCTTTTGCTCCTTTTATTTTCGCTGAATCAAATTTATCACGATCAAATGCAATTCCTTTTTCTTGAAGGCTGCTTTCTACATTACTAATATAATCTGCAAAAACTTTTTCACCAAGATCATCAAAATGATTTTTAAACGTATCAAAAGTATCTTCCCTAACACCTTTTGCTAGCAAGTTCTGTTTAATTTCCTCTACAATATTAGAGTAATCTTGATTAGTTTGAACATCACCTATATCTTCAATGTATTTTTTATTCTCTAACAACTGCTTATCATTTGATAGTTGATGTAATTTATTATGAATTTTCTCTCTTTCTGCATCTGTAGTAAAATTTTTAATTATATCATCGAATTTTACTTCATAGCCATCGATGCTTAAATAATACTCAATATTTTGTCCTTTTATTTTTTCTTTTATAACGCGATCCTTATCTCTGCCTACTTTTACTAAGATCTCAATACCATCACTATAATCATCTACAAAATATCTTTCTGCATTCTTCATTTCTATAATATCACCTATTATCAATTTTTTATCATTACCATTGTTATCTTTTACTTTTACATCAGTCCTATCAGCATTGCCTATCATATCAAACACTTGCTCACGACCTATATCTACAATTTCATTAGTTAAATCCTTAGCATTATCAATATCAAATAGCTCTTTAACACGTTGCTTTTTTTCTTCCTTTGTAATCTTTTCTTCATCAAACGAATCTATGCAGGCCATACTTACACTTCTTTCTCTTCTTGGCTTTTTACTTGGTGGATACTCCGGCGATGAAGATTTTCTTTTAGAACACTGCCCTACAGTAGGCAACATATGATGTGAACTATGAACTACTCCAACAGGAATAAATCCTTCCTCGGCTGTCCTACTTGTTAAAATAAGTTTATTCGGATTATTAGATCCTTTATCGAAAACAACACCGATAAATTTTACCTCATCACCATCTGTAAGTGTTTTATAGGTAACACCTTCTTTGTACTCTTCATTTATTTGATCATTTGCTTCCCTCAATAAAGCTTGAGCCCTTTTACCCTGCCTTGATGCCTTAAGTTCTAACCCTATTGGAGTGTACTCCTCAGCATTTCCACCTTGAGCCACAAACTTAATACCATGAACTAGCATGTCAATACGTTCCCCTCTACCAGTTTGAAACTCAGTTAAAACTAATGCTCTAGTTTCTGGTGATTCCTGTAATTTTAAGTCACTATAATAACTAAACACTCCATTCAATATTCCCTGGAAATGAGCTTCTTTATTAACGAGACTCTTAAAAGGAAAGATTCCTTCTCCAATTTTTTCTAATAATCTACTATATCCTCTTATTGATAAGGATTGGATATCTAGTGCTTTATCAAATGTTTCTTTTAACTCATTAGGATAAGTAACTTCTTTAAAAGTACCTTGAAATCTATTATCTCCGTTGTTGTACTCTTGTAAAGAATTGTATTTTTCAGTCCAAATAGTAAGATATCTTTTAAAATCTGACTTGTACCTAGTATCAAAATTAAGATTTAATTCGATTATTTCCCTATTCCCTATTTCTCTATTTAATCTATCAAGAGGGAGCACTTCATCCAGCCCGTTCAGAACATCCTTTCTGTTAGCTTCAACAATATTTATTACATAAACCAACTTCTCTGTATTTTCTGGAATGAGCACCATTGTCACAACTGCATGACTCGCATCAAGATTAGCTGACAATCTCTCCCTGGCTCTTTCAGCTGCTAAACGTCCAGACCCACGAAGATTAGGACGTACCTCGGTAGGTATATTGTCTCCATAGATAAAAATGTATTTTTTAAAACCAGTTTTTAAATCTTCAACTCTATTTAGCAATAGTGATTGCCCTAGTAAAAATCTACTAAAATAATGTTTATCTCCCTTCTCAGGTGTACCAGGAAACGTATGATAAATACGTTCTAGATTATCTTTCACCTGTCCCTTTAATTCTATTGTTCCAATCCTTTGCGTATCCCAGTCATCAGCAGATTTTAGCATATCTTGAAAAAGAGGAATTATTTCTTCCCCACGATTTGATACTTTAATATCAGAGATAGGAGATGGATTATCAAGATTGACACCAACACATAAAATGTCATCTGCAGTGGTTAGAACTCGCTGAATATTTGGTTGAAAGCCTTGTGCATACTTTTCTGCTTGCTGCAAAGCCTTATCTGGAGTAGCATTAGAACCTGCTCCCGCTTTTAATTCAATAATAATGGGAATAGAATCCAATGCACGATCAGGACCACGAGCCAGCAAGATAATATCTGCATAACCCCTTCCTGCAAATTGCTCTGGGTAGACTCTAAAATTATACCTGTAGTGGAAATTCATGAAAACGCCTACCGCAAACCCATGATGTGCTGCTTCACGTGCTCTGCTAGCATAGATTAGTGAGTCTGCATATTCGGAGTGAATTGTGTAAATCTTATCAAGAATTCTCCTTAAAGATGCTTTAACTGTTCGCTGATTGGAAATAGCTAGCTTCGCTATATCGACTTCGGGATCCCTCCATAACCCTTTTCTCACTTTTTTAAATTGAACTTCAGAATTATGTTCTATGTCTACTCCTTTATCTTTCACATCAACAACTATTTCTCCCTGATGACCGGCATCTTTAATGATTTTTATTGATTTAACTTTAATTTTATCTAGGTTATTTTCAATAAGAGAGTAAAGCTTGCCTAATACCTCCTTCAATTCACCTTGATCAAACTCTTGAGTGTAAGAATGAGAACCACTTTCTGATATAACAAATAATTTTACTTTATCGATCACATCTTTTTGACTCTTCATTTCACCATTTTTTATAATAGCTACCTTCAAAGTCTTTGCACCGTCAAAGCTAAAATAAATCTCCTTGATGTCTAGCTTTTTTGCCATCTCTGTATCCAACAAAGTAGAAAAACTACCTAGGAAGAAGTGTGTAAAAAACCCTGCTTTTTCTACAGAGTGTAAATAAGATGGAATCTGATCCACAAATGACTGAAATCTCGGTTCAAAAGATTTAAAATCCTCATCTTGCCGGCTTATACCAACTTCTTTATCTGCTTCCTCTATCAATAACTGTATTAACTCAAAGTCTTGTGGTCTTACTTTACCCATGACTCTTTTTAAGCCTTTTGCAAGCTCTTTATCATTATCAATAATATTCCTTTCAAGACCAAAATTATAATGGTTTCGTTTACCTGGTGCACCAACATGAAATAATTGTATTTGAATATCCCCATTACCATATTGAGTCTCAACTTCACCAGAAACACTAATCGTTGCGCTAAGCATTCCACTCATTGCTCTTATTTCAGGTTCACCTCCCCAAGTATCAGGGTTCCTCATGTTTTCCAAGTAACGCTCAAAATCACCTTCAACAAAATCTCTGAACTCATTTCTATAAGAACTTATGTGATCAACTACTCGATTACGAAATAAGTTTCTTACTAAATTTGCAAATGTATCATCATAATTCGCAGCACCTAAATTCCGAACCAAACCTCTAATATGATCTAAATTTTGGGTTACAGTTCCATCATTTCCAAATAGTACTTCATACCTTTGTCGAAATAAAGCATCGTCGTTTCTGACGGGTATTAAGTAAGCCATAGTAACAGACCAAAACAAGCAACTACCGTCTCCTGGAACATCGATTCTCTTAATCTGACTTCCACTTTCGGAATCAACATCAGATCTCCGATAACGCTTAAGTTGAGAAAATTCTCTAGCTTGCTCTATATATTGCACTTCATCCGATAATTCAGTAATCTTTGAATTAACATCTTCTTTTTTTAGATGATCTGTTGGATATTGTATCTTGAACACAAACCCCCTTCATTATATTATACTAAACCCACTATACCAAGCTTATTGTATAACCATCAGAGATATCAATAATAAAAGCTATTTTTGCCTACATGCTGACTTGTGTATATAACATTTGTATTACAATGCAACATCTTTTTGACAGAAGCTAAAGTAGTAACAAGAAACCACCACCTACTTTATAGAATTGCCTTATAATACCTTAATTGCCTAACCCTAATTGCTCACATGCTTTGCTTAATTCAACTTCAGTTAAGCTAGTGAACTCTTCATCTGTAGACTTTCTATATGCTAGAAACTTATTCAATGAATCAGCATCTCTTTTTTCCAATATAGATCGTATGTAGCCTGCCTGTTTAGAACACATAAACTCTTTAACCTGATCAGAATTAGCTTTATTTAATAACGCCCATACTGGTTCCATACAGCCCTTTTCTACTAAAGGTGTTAATAAAACTGTACAGAAAAGAGGTGATTTATCCTCTAGTTCCTCTCTTATCACTAAAGCACGATGGCTATCAAATCCTTCCTTCATCCACATATGCATAAAAAGCTTTACACTTTCACTTACATAAGGCTCTGAATGTTTTTTGATTTCCATGTCTAACCAGATATTATAATCATCTTCTGGAACATCATTTGGCTTTAAACAATCAAATAATTCCTGAAATTTATCAAAGCGAAGTGCACCCTGTAGTGTATTCAAACTACCATAATAACCATTTTCAGCTAAGTCTCTTTTTAGAAGTTCTGGATATTTATCAGGACTTATTTGACTAAAACAAAACTCGAATATTTCAGGATAACTATTACAACGGTTCCCTGCTACATATACTGCTGTCTTCATCAAGATTTCATCCTTTTTCTGTTCACTCATCTCACTTTCAGGTAATGATTTTATTTTATTCCAAAAGAATTCCACTGCCTGCTCCTGCTTAAGGCTCATAGCACACTTAAGTCCATATTCATATGGATGACAGCCATCTAAATTTAATTTAGAGATATAACCGCTAATAAAATGTGACCAAAACTGCGCTAAAAGACCCGACCCGCAACACCTAACTAAGTGCTCATACTCCAATAGACTACTCTTACCTTGAGCTGATAATTCCTCTTTTCTTTCCTCAAACAAAGCAATAATATCTTCTTCTAGACAGCAACTACAGGCAATGGCATACTTATCAAAGAGATTACCTGAATCTGGCGCAATTAACTTTTTGCCTACGACTTGCCTATCAAGCTTAACTCCATGTAAATTGTCTACTTTTTTCCAACAATCCTCACTAGACAATACCTGTGCAAGAAAATTACGTCCTTTTTTGCCACTTTTTTGGTGCAGACGCCAATTTGCATAGCACCAGCGTTCAATTTGAAAAAGCTTAGATGCTCTATAAGGAGCATCCTCTTTAATAGACGAAAATAAAACTTTTGGAATATCTGAACGTAGCATGATCACCTCTTTATGAATGGAAAAAAATGGAAACTGTTACGTCTAACATACACTATAGTAACTTGATACCATTTCAAGTAAGATATCCCGTTTTTAGGTTTTGTCAATCCTCAATTTGAAAATTTTTTTAGACTTGAATAACTCTCAACAAAAGCCTCTTAATATGAGAGATACATGACGTTTTGTTTATTTTAAATTCTGTTTTTTATAAGTCTACCTTAGTGATTATTCTAAAATAAACTAGTATTAATTTAACAAAATATATTATTAAGATCTCAAGTAAAATAACCACTTCCAGCGTTCAAAATCAAAGTTGGTGAGAAGTGTTTTTCTTGGGATGGCATGGTCTACCATGTGTACCGTACGAACTTTTTTATACGGTAATTTTATTATACGCTAAAACTAACCACATTAGCCCATTTCACCCACATCTACATACGAACTATTTTGCCTAACTTTATTGCAAAGATTTCAAACTTCTATTTTTATAACCTTATTTTTAAGCTGCTTGTTCTCACAAAGATACGCCCTTTTTTGAAGGAGTAAACAATTGAATTTTTTATAACACTAACTAGCATGGTACTTTCACTAAAATATGTTTTGAAAAAGTTAGTTGACCTGTAAATAGTTCTCTACTAATATTGGCATGTATTTGTTTATTCTGCTGAAGTTGCTCTATACAGGTTTGCTGTAAAAACTTCAGCAGTTTCCGTACTCCTTTAAAGCATCATATTCCTATATATTCAATATAGCTGGTGTTCTCAATTTTGTTGATCTATAGTAAAATTGGCTAAAACTTCCAGTAATAAACAACTTTTAACCTAGCAGTACTCACCATAAAAACTTAACAAAAATATGAGTAGTAAAAAGATTATGTTGAAATTAGCTTGACACATACTACACATTCTATATAATATATCCTATATCTAGAGCTAGCAGGTAATATGGGTACAGGGCCAGTAAAATATATTGCAGAACCTATCAGTGAACAAAGCAAACACACTGATGAGCAAAAACTGAAGTGTGACCTAAGTGCTGGACAAGAGTGTTCAGAAATAGGTAGCCCAAAAACAGAAGCAACTGAATTACCAGTAGATAGTTATTATGAATTCATTAAGCGAGATTTATTTTGGGCTGATAGAAGTTTGATAGATGATAAAAAATACTTAGAGGATTTAATAGATGAGTGGCTTATTCATGCACCTAACTTAAAACTGGAAGAGAGTCAAAAAAAGTTAAATCAAAAATTACTCAATAGTATTATAAAAGATTTTAATATGGGGAATTATGACTCATTTTCAAATCTTAAGCAGTTTTTAGAAAGTAACGAGAAAAATAAAGACCTGAAGTACGTTCTTAATCTAAAAAGAGGACATCTAGGAACAACAGTATTGAATGTGTTTGTCGCACACGATGAAGCCATTCATCCTCTTCTCAAAGCTGGTGCTGATTTAAATATGCAGGATAATAAAGGTAAAACACTTTTGCATGATACTGCTATTTATTCCAGTGAGTATGAAGGTCTAAAGTATCTCTTAGATGCAAAAACTGATCCAAATATACAAGATAAAAAAGGTAATACACCTTTACACTATTATGCTGCTAATTGTAATGATTATAGCAGAAAGGTTATGGATTTACTCATAAGCAAAGGAGCTGATTTAAACATAAAAAATAACAATGGAAAAACCCCACTGCAAATTGCAATTGATAGCAACAATATTATAGAGTGTTTTTTAACTGACAACCAAAAAAAGTTAAGAGACCAACTACGTAAAATGGTTAAAGCTACAGATTCTGATGAAGATTGCGATAATCCTTATGGTCCAGGTGTTGAAGATCTGAAAAAATTTTTAGATAAACATAAAAATAACCAAGATTTAAAGATAGTTTTAAATGTTAAGGGTGATAGTTCAATTTGGCCGTTTTGTCAATTTCCTGATGTAAAAGCTTTACTCTTAAAAGCAGGAGCAACTGACTTTGTAGGTAATAAGCAAGATAATTGTGAAAAATGTGATAGTCTCTTGTCAGAGATGTATCAAACAAATCAACTTGCTAAGCTAAATAAGTTTTTGAGTAAGGTAGTAAAAGCTAAAAGCATGATTGAACTACAGGAAGTTGTAAATGAGATTATAGCTTCTGGAATGAGATTAAATTTTGCTAAAGACAAAGATTATTACTTTGCAGATCACGTACTAGAAAAAATTGCTAAGTTAGAAGGAAGCTATGGAATTGCCAGTGATATAGTATGTGCATTAATATCGAGAGGAGCAAAGTTAAAAAACTCAGATAGTTTAAAAGTCATTGATACAATAGAACGAGAGTTTAAAGATCATAAAGCTAATGTAATCAAGGCTCATGTAGAGTACATTAATTATGCTGAAGAATTTTTTAGAGTTGCAAGGGATGCTACCAGTGGTCAACTGTGTGATGGAAAAATCGATAACAGTGTATCTTACTTAGAATACTCAGAGGATAGTATAATAGATGTTGCAAAAATCACAGATAGAACAAGGAATTTAGGAATACCTCAAGGAGAAAAAGGATATGGAAGGAGTGTAATAAAAATTGGCAAAAGTGAGGTGGAAATTATAACCCAAGATGGCATAAGGAATTACACAGATCTTACAGAAGGCAGCGATATAGTATTAACTTTCTATACCAGTTTGGGAAATATAGACGTTAGACTGTATCCTGACGTACAAGATAAAAGCAAAATTATAGTAGAAGTGAGTAATAGAGAGGAAGTATTGGAAAAATTCAAAGGTCATGAAGAAGAATTAGGCGAGGATTGTGCACTTGGTGATTATGATGTCTACTATGCTATTGAACAGGGATATTTTGAAAGGTCTGGAAAATTAATGCATCCTGAAGTAATAAGCGAGTCTAACAACAAATGGACAGAACGTGAAGAGTTAAGAAGGGATTCTATGGAGGAAATTGCTAGAAGGCATAAGTTATTACAAGATTTACGCAATATTGAGTCTAATATTGTAAAAAAGGAGAAGAATTTTGACGTAAAAACTTACCTGATAGATATCTTTAAAATTTTATCTAGGTTCTATGAAGAAAAAGGGGATATTTCTAAAACAGACTTAGCTAAAGCAGCAGAAAAGGAAAGTAAAAAATTGGGGTTAGAAGGTAAATACAACTGGAGTAAGATTTTTGGTTTAGAGGAAGAAATTATTGAAAAGGCAGAAAAACAAGGTGATAAAGAGCAAAAATCAAACATACCTGATGACTTCTATTTAGGGCACGCAATCAATAATGGAAGCTGTTTTTTTGATTCATTCAGGCAAAGTCTGGAACAACAGAAGGGAATCAAAGTTACTGTAGAGCAGTTAAGGAATGAGTGTAAGAGATTTGCGCAAGACAATCCTCCAGAGTGGTTTATAAGTAAAATTGGCAATGACTTTGATGAGGTTGAAGGTGAGTTCGTAAATCGTGGAATTACGTGTAACCAATATATCAATAGCATTGGAAAGAATGAATTTTGGGGACGTTCCGATATCGAGGGCAGAATACTTTGTGATAAGTATGGTGTGAAATTGCATGTTGCAGAAAGTAACCCATTGCACACTATTGATAAGCAACAAGATCCGTTCTTGCATCAGTTAATAGATAGCTCAGGATCAAAAGCAGGTAAGATAGATTATAGTCACAATAGTGTCTTACATATGGTAAATGGAGGCCATGATCATTTTCAACCCCTACTTTATAGAAATAAGGCCTTGGCAAAACAAACGCAAGAACAAAAAGATTCCTTATGCTATTCAAGCTTGCCAAGCTGTAGTATGGATGAGTTAAAGATAGAAAAAGCATCTCATCAACAGAAGGCACTGCTTGTAAGTAGACCATAGCTTTGTATATGATTTGTTACACAGCAATGATGGGAGAAGTTTATTTAGTAAGTTGAAAAAGAAACTATTTTATTTAAAAAGTTTACTTAATGTTTATGGATTTTCAAGTACACTCTCAGATTCAAAAGGGGCTATAGATTGCTCGACATGTACTATTTCCTGGAGTTGTGTGCTGAAGTTTAGAGTATTGCCTTTTTTGATGTTTAAAGAATTTTCCTCTAAATCTACTATTAAAATATGCAGCTAAAATTGGATACATCTTCTACCATTGTTGCACCTAATATGCTAAAATCTTCATCACTTATATTGATTTTCTACATAATTGATTTTGTAACATTTATTTGCTCTTCTATATCAATTTCAACATCTTTTTGTGTGGCCCTTTGTAGTAGCTCCTTTTGCAATAACCTTTTTTAATTTTCTGGCACATACTTTTTTCGATGTTTTTTCATATTGTTGTTTTTATAAACGTTACGATGCTGAGCCGTAAAATTTCTTCAATTGCTCACCCCAAAGCATCGGTATTTCCCTTAATTCAGCTAACCTCAAATCTCTTAGCTGCCTCCCATTTACTATGTCTTCTTTAATCTTTGGTGCTAAA
This sequence comes from Wolbachia endosymbiont of Spodoptera picta, assembly GCF_018141665.1. Taxonomy (NCBI): domain Bacteria; kingdom Pseudomonadati; phylum Pseudomonadota; class Alphaproteobacteria; order Rickettsiales; family Anaplasmataceae; genus Wolbachia; species Wolbachia endosymbiont of Spodoptera picta. The sequence goes on along the minus strand of NZ_CP067976.1, from coordinate 369,678 downwards.
TAATTCAGCCTCAAAATTTGCTGTATACGTCTTGTACCTATATTAATTTTGGCACTCAGCTCTTTCACACTTCCATATTTTCCTGCCTCCAGTTGACGTTTCCACGAATGAGCTCTTACCACTGCTTTCAGTAGCACATTATTTGTTTTACCTTCTGGCTCTACTATCCTGCATTTATTTCCTTTCTTCTTTATTGGTACAAATTCTACCTTACCCTCTAAACGCACTTCTATTCCATCTTCTTTTACCATCACTCCCTTTATTAACTTTTTCACTACTTCTTTCTGCTTTCCAAAACTCCACTCTTCCGCTTTTTCTTCCCATTTTTCATATAAATCTTCTGCTCTCTTCATTACTTCTTTTTCTACTTCTCCTGCTATTACATTTCGGCTTCCTGATTCACAACCCTTTCCCCTTAAATGATTGTTGCATACGTAATATCGATATCTCTTATTCTCTTTTTTTGAGTATGTCAGCGTCATATTTACATCACAGCTCTTACATTTAATTATTCCCTTTAGTAGCGCTTCCTCATATTTTACTCCTCGATACGGTTGATTACTTATCAATTCTTGTGCTTTTTTCCACTTTTCCTCTTCTATTATTGCTTCATGCTTTCCCTCATACTGTTTGTCATAATGTCTTATCTTTCCCACATATATTGGATTTGTTATTATTCTTCTCACCGTTGCTTTTTTAAAGATATCCGTTTTTGCTTTTGTTCGGTATCCTTCCCTGTTTAACTCTCTTGCCAACTCTGCCATTGACTTCAGCTCCAAATATCTTTCAAATATATGCTGCACTGTTTTTGCTTCTTTTTCATTTATTATTAATTCCTTATCTTTTACATCATACCCAAGCGGTAAAGTTCCTCCCATCCATAAACCTTGTTCTTTTGATGTTGCTATTTTATTTTTTACTCTCTCTACTATCATCTCTCTTTCTAGTTGTGCTGCTCCTGATAATACTGTCTGTACGAATTTTCCCATTGGCGTATTATTGTCAAATATCTGTGTTACTGCTACAAAATTTACTCGGTGCCTTCTAAAAAATGACGTTACTTCTATGCTGTCTTTTGTTTCTCTTGATAACCTATCTAGTGTATATACTACTACACAGTCTATCTCTCCTCCTCTGACATCTTCAAATAATTCCTTTATCGCTGGTCTTTCTAAATTTTTTCCTGAATATCCTCCATCATCGTACTTTTTTGCCAATGCTACCCAGCCTTCTTTGCTCTTTATATACTTTTCACATGCTACTCGTTGCGCATCAAGACTGTTAAACTTTTGTTCTAGTCCATCCTCATTTGACTTTCTCGTATATATTGCACATCTTACTTCTTTTAGCATTTTCAACTTCCATTTTTTTCACGCATTCCAAATAATAAAGGGCCGTTGTAACTCATTCCCATTATTTTTCCGGCTACTGCTGACAATGACGTAAAAAATTCTTCTCTGTAGATTAAACCCTTATCTGTTACCATTACCGCATGCATCTCTTCTCCTCTCTCTAATATTAGCTCTGTTCCTGCTACTGGAAGTTTGTCACTACTTATTCTTTTTCCCTTCTCTAGTTGATCTGCTAGATACTCTAGTCTTTTTGCTCCTTTTCTTGACATTTTTCCATAAGCTTCCTCCTGCATTCTATACGCTAATCTAGGCATCAGATATTTCTTTGAGTGTTTAGGTGCCTCTTCCCCAAATACCTTCTTCCACGTTTTTCTCAGCTCACCCAAAGGTTTTCTCTCTAAATTCATTACTTTCTTTTCTGTTTCTCTTTCCATATTTTCAGCCTCTCATAGAAGGTTCTATTTGTTCAAATAACTTTTCAATTCTGTCCGTTTCTTTCTTCAATATCTCGGTTATCTCTTTGCTATTTTTCGCATAATCCATTGCTGTCATTCCAAATTTATCTGCTTGCTCTATTTCAGCCCCTGCTTTTACTAGCTCCTCCACTATTTCCACTTTCCCCACCATACATGCAAGGTGCAATGGAGTGCATTTATTTTCATATTCTTCCGCATTTACATTCGCTCCTGATTTTATCAATTCTCTCACGGTTTCTAGACGTTTCTCCGTTACCGCTAGATGCAGTGCTGTATATCCTTCCGCATCTGCTACATTCACATTCGCTCCTTTTTCAACTAATAACTTCACTGTTTTTGCGTCTACCGCGTAATGCAGAGCTATTCTGTCTCTTGCATAAATATTTTTAAATGAGTTCTCTAATAGTGACTCCTCTTTTCCTTTTTTACTCATGACCTACCTCACCTTTTCTCTGAATTTAAACCCCTTCTTTAAGCCCTCCTTTTCACCACCTCATCTATCATTTCACTTACTTGGCTCATTATTTTGCTTGCTAAATTTTCACATTCTTCCTTTATTAGTGATTTATCTTTCTTCCTTATTTCTCCTATCTCTATTATTTTTAGCTCCGGCATATAGCTCCCATTCAACATGTCTGCTATTTCTCCCACTAGCCTCTCTATTCCATAGCACGTCAGTTCTCTGCTTTTTGTTATTCCACCTTTTTCTCTCAGAAATTTGCTCGCCTTTTCACTTTCTTTACTATCACACAGAGAATACTTTTCACTTTCCCAAATGTAATACATTGGTGTTGCACCATATTTATTCAGTTGATTAACCTCAGCTCCTGCTTTTACTAGCTCTTTTATTATTTCAACTCCTGCTCCTCCTATTTTGCACGCAGAGTGTAGTGGCGTACATCCAGTGACATATTGAGTGGCATTTACTTCTGCTCCCGACCTTAGCAGCACTTTTACATTTTCTAAGCTTTTCGCAAATACTGCACAGTGTAGTGGTGTATAACCCTTTTTATCTCTTGCATTTACCTCTGATCCTTTTTTTATTAATAATCTCACTGTTTTGTAATCAGAGATTTCTACTGCTTGATGCAAGATCGTCTCTCCTTCTTCATTTCTTTTATTAATGTTTTTACTTGATACTTCTTTAAAAAACTTACTCTTGCTAAACTTCATACTTACCTCACAAAATTAGCTTTTCTAGCGCCAGACAAATTTCTTATATTTACCTGCCGCTATTCAAGTCATGTCCTTTTTAGCATGAGAAAGCAAGTCCTTTTCTTTTTATTTCATACATTTTAACCTATTATTAATATAATATATGAGGATCTAAATATAAGTACTTAACTTATTAGAGATATTACTTGACTATTTTTCCAACTTCTGTGCAAATGTCGATGTTCATGCCACTTCAGTACTCCTGGGTAAAACACTAAAATGTAATTTTCTAATTCGTGTATTGAATCTTCTTTTCCTGAACTTCTATCATTTTGCAACTAACGTGATATTCCGTTAAATTAGCTTTCGCAACCTTTTGATCAGTAAGATTCTTTGCTTCATATTCATAGCTGATATTAAATCTTTCCAAAATTGGTGTGTATTCCAAGTTCCATAGCTGATCAGAAAGTTTATCATTACCAAGGAAAAGTGTGCCTCCTATCTCTTCTTGATAACAAAGAGGAAAACAGCTATTTATTTCTCCTAATTTCCAGCTATCTGACAGTACAATCTGTGCTTTCGCAAACTTAATTTCTGGTAATAAACTTTGTGGTAATGGATATAGTGCTTTTACGTTATACCACTGATGACTTCTTTCATAAATGCCTTTGTAATCCTTTGTGTGAGGCTCTGTTTCTCCAAGTACTGCTACATCTAATCGATATATGTCATTACTAAATGTTTGTTCATAATGCTCTCTTAAATAGTTGTCTACAATCTCTACTAACGGACCTCTAGAACTGAAAAAATTTATTCTTCCAAACGATAACACTGGCCCATTTTTTTCAACTTTTATACCAGAGTAGTCTGATAACAAACTTCCAAATAAACTTTCATCTAAAATAAACCTATCAACGTTATAGTGATCATTGAAAATCCTCATTAGCCGCGATCTTGCTGGTAACGATAGTTTTGCAAGTTCTACTACTGCATCTACAAAAAAGTCATTTGGAACATCTTTTATTCCTATTTGTAATTCAAAGAAGTGTTTACCAGGTGGTTCTTCGATGATTGTAATATCTTCTATATTTGCCCATTTTAGTGCTACTTTTAGTGATGCTGGAGTTCCTCTCAGTCTTTGAAATTTTACTCCTTCTATTACGGCTTTTCTTCTATCTTTTACCCAGCGCAGTATTTCTTCTAAACCATATTCTTCTATTATCCACGGCAGTATTTCATCTTTAAGACTAAACTTAAATCCTCTGATATAGCTCGGATCAACCTTATAATCTGTTGCATCAACCAGTGCTTGCTCTTGCTTTGTTGCGTTTGGGGGTAATAACATTAATTCAACTCAATCTTTAAATTTTTCAAATTTGCAGATTCATTTCCCAGAACCACAACATCCTCTCTTGGCTCGATCAATTCCGTCTGGTAGAGACTTATGACCTTGAAATCAGCGATTTGGTCTCATAACCATAGTCTCCCCAAAAGAACCGTGCTTGCGGATTTCCCGCACACGGCTCCACAATACAGCGTTCACACTAGTGCTCCTGTGTATAAAGAAACATATACCTTTGGTTTTGGTAATGGATTTACTTTTAAATAGTGTATAAATTGTTCCCAATCGATACTTTTCTTTTGACTACGTCGGTTTATCCACTTAAATGCTAACTTTGTTGCCAGTCGATTGAATTGAATCAAACACCGATAATTTCCGCTAACTCCGAAGTAGCTATAGTGTCCTGTTAGTTTGGCTTTAAGTTTCTGCCACCAATCTTTGAGGCAGATACGACTTCGTACCATCTTCAACCACTCTTTGATTTCTTTAATCTTTCTAGCTAGGCTTATTTTTGAAGTTTTCTGCTTCATCATAAGTTTACCATTACGACTTTTTCCACAATAATGTGTAAATCCTAGAAAGTTGAAGCTAGCCGTCCTACGTTTCTCTCTTTCTGCTTGATACCATTCTTTCTTACCAAACTTTACTATTTTTGTTTTATTTTCAGCTATTTCCAATCCAAATTTACTTAGTCTTTGTTTCAGTAATTCTAGAAATTCTTTTGCGTCTTCTTCCCTCTCGCAGCCAACTACAAAATCGTCGCAAAACCTTATTAGCTGTATATATCCTCTGGCTTTTGGCTTAAATTTCTTTTCAAACCATAAGTCCAGCACATAGTGTAAGTATATATTAGCTAATACAGGGCTTACTATACCACCTTGTGGTGTGCCTTGATCGGTTGCTTTATAACATCCAACTTCGACTATTCCTGCCTTTAGAAATCGTTTTATTAACCACAATAAATTTGGGTCAGCTATTCGTTCCCTTAGACAATTCATTAGCCATTTATGTTGAACATTATCAAAGAACTTCTTGATATCCACTTCTACAATATAGTTAATTGGTTTGTGCATAACTGCTTTATCTAGAACGTTTATCGCCTGATGACAATTTCTTCCTGGTCGAAATCCATACGAGCTGTCCATAAAGTTTGCTTCATAAATATTTTCTAATATCTTCTTTAGCATTACCTGTACCAACTTTTCTTCTGTTGATGGTATTCCGAGACCGCGTTTTTCCTTGCTTCCAATTTTGGGTATGTATACCCTTTTCACTGGTTGCGGTCGGTATTGCTTTCTCTTCATACTATCCACTAGCATTCTAAGTTTCTCTTCTAGATTTTCTCCATAAGCTTCCACTGTCACACGATCTATACCGCAAGCCTTGTTGCGTTTTAGTTCCTTGTAACACTCTGCAAGATTCTCTTCATTAATCAAATGAACTAGCGATGTAAATTTTACTCGCTTATCTTGCTTAGCCCTTACTGCTATCTGGTTTAGTTTTCCTTGCATACTCCTCCAATCTCTGTTGTATTGGTATAGCAATCCCTATACCAGTCACTATATTGCTAACCGCTTCCCCTTGTATGTGGCTTTCCCACACTCCGAGTACTATCAGTTAGTCCGACTTCCTTTGCATCTTCCTCCAGTCCTTGCCTTTATTGACTTGTTCCAGAGTACCCTTACAGGAATACAAAGGATCTCCCAAGTTCACGTAAGGTCCATCTCAACACATGACGCGGCCTTCGATCCCGATGGGGTGAGTAATATCTTTCCTTAGCGTTATTACCCATGTTGCCTTCCACCAAATGTAAAGTGTCGGCCCCCATGACGCGTGAATTACGGGACTCAATACCTTCACTTTCGTTGCACCCTATGTTGTCCATTCCATTAGCTTTACTACGCTCGTTACCTTACGCAGCATAATGGTTTGTTCCAGGTTGCTGGCTAAGCTTTACCCGTGTTGGATTTTCACCAACTGTTCCTTACGTACTTCTTGGCGCACACATTATATACCCCCTTATTCTATAAATAGCCTTACCTTAGAATGTTTTTAACATATGTCAAATAAAAATTTTGACATATTTGGCACAAAAGCGTTTTAAATAATAAGAGCAAAATGGACAAATCTATTTCGTGAGTAACCAAAAACCGTTTTGTATTCATTCAGACAAGGAAAAATAGCAGATAGTGTCATGCAAGTAGCTGACACCCTTTTGGTGGACCACACACACAACTTTACAAACATTGCAATATGGCACATAGTAAATGATGTCATTCCAGTGCTTGACACTGGAATCCAGTTTTTCATTTTATCTCATCAAATTTAGCATAAGCTTAGTTTGCTTGTAAATTTTTCTGGATTCCAGTGTCAAGCACTGGAATGACATCACCATTCTATAACGCAAGACCTATACTCACCCAACCTAATGCATTACTTGCAATTTGGATCCCAGTGTCAGCTACTTGGATAACACCAAATGGGCTACTCGCATTTTTTAGGCCTAAATCACAATGCTCGTACAGTAAGCACTGACCATTTTTTGTATAAGTTACCTTTATAAACAAATGTTTGCACAGCTGTAACACCCACCTTGAAAACTTCAGAAAAACTTACCTGCCGTTTTTAACTTGTTTAAACTTCCAAAACCAATCTATTTGGATCTTCTATGTAATTTTTTATTTTAACAAGGAAAGTAACTGCTCCTTTACCATCAACTATTCTGTGGTCGTAAGAGAGGGCAATGTACATCATAGGTCTGATTTCAATTGAGCTACTCACAGCAACTGGTCTATTTTGTATTGAGTGCATGCCAAGTATTCCAGATTGCGGAGGGTTTATTATCGGAGTAGAAAGAAGTGAACCATACACACCACCGTTTGAGATAGTAAATGTTGCACCTTCCATTTCCGATACTTGCAGCTTACCTTCTCGTGCTTTTTTGCCAAGAGCAACTAAAGTTAGTTCAATTTCAGCAAATGACATTTGATCAGCATCACGAATAACTGGTACAACAAGACCTTTGTCAGTGCCAACAGCAACACCTATGTCATAGTAATTTTTATATACAATTTCATCACCTGAAATCTCAGCGTTAATCTCACGAATTTCTTTTAGTGCTTGCACTGCTGCCTTTATAAAAAACGACATGAAACCCAGTTTTATTCCATATTTCTTTTCAAAAGTTTCTTTATACTTTGCCCTCAGATCCATGACGTTTTTCATGTCAATTTCATTGAACGTGGTCAGTATTGCAGCAGTATTTTGCGATGCTTTCAAACGAGCAGCTATTACTTGCCTTATTTTGCTCATTTTCACTCGCTCTTCTCTTCTCTCTCCACTTACTACACTTTTTGGCGATTCATATTGTTTTACCGGAGGTTGTTCAGCTTTACTCATATGGTCTATCACATCCGCTTTAGTTATTCTGCCTCCCATGCCAGTTCCTTTTACATTTTCTGCACTAATTGCATTTTCTTCCATAATTTTACGAGCTGAAGGGGCATCTTTTTTATCAGCGCTTTCGCCTTTATCTTCTTTTTTCACTTCTTCTTTTACTTCTCCTACAGCAAGTTTTGCCAGTAATTGATCAGAGCTAATTACATCATCCTCTTTCACAAAAAATTCAGTTATTTGTCCTGAAGCTTCTGCAGTTAGTTCTAGCGCCGTTTTATCAGTTTCAATTTCAAAGATCAAGTCATCTACTTTTACTGCTTCGCCGATATTTTTCTTTATTTTTACTATACCTTCCGTAACTGATTCACCACCAAGAGTTTTTGGCGCTCTGATTTCTATAATTTTGCTCATAAAATAACTTCTACATAAAACTTTCTATAAATTTATACATGAAAAGAAACATAAATAAACTAATAAATTCATTAGGCCTTTTATCATAATGCTTGATTATTTCCTCCTAATACATGCAAAATTAAAATACTAAGTAAATTGAAATAAGATTATGGATTTTGATAAGGCAGGCAATGCAGAAGACTTATATAACGAAAAACTTCAACTGATATGTAAGACTTATAACAGAGAATTACTATCAAATCAAAGAGTTGTTGATGGCATCAATTCAATGGATTACAGTAAGCTTAAAATCTTATGCAAGTATCATAATAAGTTTAGTCACAAAGGTATTGAAGAATTACTATTAGATGAGAGCATTGTTAATCACATCAACGATTATGATGATGAAATGTTTAGGTCCATGCTAAATGATGCACCTGCGGAGCACAATATTCTAGAAATACTAAAAGGTGGGAAGGTTTGCAATATCAACAATGAATTCGAAAGTAGTGATAGTGAGGAGAATGAAGAAGATTATGGATATTATGATAATTATTATTACGAGGAAGATGAAAAAAATGATCCGAATAACTTCGCGAAAGAAGCATTAGGAGATAAAGGAACTAATGAAAAACGTGTTGATGATGTTCAGTTTTATCTTAATGAAGAAATACTAAAATGTATATTTGAAAGTGGTAAGCTTAGTGATGAAGATGTTACAAAATTATTAGAAAACAAGGAAATTCTTGAACGCATCAATTCGGTTGCTCCTGAAAGATTTCAACTCATACTTAATAGTGGTAAGTTTAATGGTACCAGTATTATAGGATTACTAGAAAGTCAAAATGCTGCTAGGAACATCGATCTTATTGATAAAGAAACGTTGAAATATATAATTGAGAATGATAAATTTAGTCTTAAAGATATCATAAAATTACTGGAAGATCAGGAAATTCTTGAACGCATCAATTCGATTGCTCCTGAAAGATTTCAACTCATACTTAATAGTGGTAAGTTTGATGATATTAATATTATTGTAGAATTACTAAAAAATAAGAAAGTTGCTAAGAACATCAATATTATTAGTGAAGAACTGCTTAAATACATAGTTAAAAGTGATAGGTTTAATAGTGAATATATTATAAAAGTACTAAAAGACCGAGAATTTGTTAAGCTTATCGATTTGATTGATCCTAGAAAATCTAAATCCGTATTTAGGAAATTTGATTATACCATTATTATAGAATTACTAAAAAATCAGGAAGTTGTTGAACGCATCAATTCGATGAATCGTAAAATATTTGACTTAATATTTAAGTATTCTGATCAAGGATATATTATGAATTTACTGAAAGATCAGAGTTTATTTGATCAAATCAATTCTCTTGATGAAAGTAAAGTGAGTATCATGAAAAGTGATTATTTTTTTACAGATAAAGAGATTGTAGCAATACTAAAGACTTCATTACCTCAACTCCATTCTATTGATGGTGATAGATTAAAAATTATATGCAAAAGCATTAAGTTTGATTCTACAGATGTTAGAGAAATACTAAAAGATCAGAGTCTATTCGTTCGAGTCAATTCTATCGATCTTGAAAAACTTGAACTTATATCTAGTAGTAGTAAATTTGATCGCTCCATGGTTATGGATTTACTAAAAAGTCGGAATTTTATCGATTCTATTGATACTGAAAAATTTCGACTTCTACTTGATAATGCAAGCTTGAATGACAAAAGGATTATAACACTACTAAAAGATCAAAATGCTGTTGAGAAGATCAATTCTGTTACCACTAAAGAGCTAAAAGTAATAACAGATAATGTTACTGGTAAGGTATTTGTCAATATATTTAAAAATTTTAAACCTAGCGTAAAGTCGACTGAGGCTTGCTATACTCCTGCGTAAAGCTGGTAAAATTACAGATATTAATATCGATTATTTGAACAACAAGGAACGTATTTACGAAGATATAATTAAATATGTTCCCCAAGAGCTGAGCATATATACTCAATATCCTTTCCCAGGGATTTTCTTAGGCGGTAAAGATCTTCCTCAAGAGCAGGACATAAATATAAATTCACTTGTACCATTCCTTACATTTGAAAGATATATTGAATGCAAAGAACCTGTGTCAAAATTATATAATTTATCTTTAGAGCAGGTTATTGAGAATATCAATCCACATAAAAGAGCTAGGTATTTCTAATAACACCAAATTCATTTATTTATAATAATTTTACTATATCGTAAAACCATCTATATCAGACTATTTTTACTATATTTTCTTGGTAAAATCACTGGCAGCTGACACCGAGGTTGAGAAAATTTTTGTAATATAGACTATCAATGATTTTTCAGTAATAATATAGTTTTAGGTGGATATAGTGAACGTTTCATACAGAGATATAGAAATCAAGCTAATTAGAACAGGTTGAATTCAAATGTTGAATCTAGAATCTCTGCCAAAACATCTAGCAATTATTATGGATGGTAATGGTAGGTGGGCAAACAATCAAGGAAGGGTAAAAATTGATGGCTATAGAAAAGGCAGTGAGGTTGCATTTGATATTGCTAAGCATTGCACAGTCCTGGCCATACCTTACTTAACTTTGTATGCATTTTCCATGGAAAATTGGCTCAGGTCTGAAAACGAAACAGACTACCTATTTAATTTATTTTACTCCACTTTAACTAATGAAGATAAAATGAAATTCATTTACAATTGTAACATTAAGTTAAATTTTATTGGCAATTTAAGTCTATTGCCCAGTAAAATATTCGATCAAATCAAAAAAGCAGAAGAAGTGACACATAAGAACGATGGTCTATTACTCACTGTTGCAGTTAGTTATGGAGCAAAGCAGGAAATTATACATGCTATCAACAACGTCATAAAAGGAAATATTGATTGCGTATTGGAAGAGGAATTTGAAAAATTTCTGTATACTAAAGATTTACCAAAACTGGATTTATTAATTCGCACTGGTGGCGAGAAAAGGTTAAGCAATTTTTTACTATGGCAAGCAGCTTATGCTGAATTGTATTTTTGTGATACTTTGTGGCCTGATTTTTCTTGTCAAGATTTGAGTAAAGCATTAGCAGATTATACAAAGAGAGAGAAAAAATATGGTAGATAATAATTTTATGGTGAGAACACTGTCTTCAATAGTAATATTACTGATATTTTCTTTTGCTACATATTTCAGTGATTTATCATTTTATCTACTAATTTTTTCAATTGCGGTTCTATCTTCTTTTGAATGGTATAACCTAACTAAAGGCAATAGAATCTTATACATTTTTGCATTACTACTCATTGCACTACCAAATGCATCGCTGATATACTTATATAATCTACCACAGGGAAAATATGAATTAATATGGCTTATCTTAACCATTTGGAGCATCGATATTACCGCTTACCTATTTGGTAAAAACTTTGGTGGTGCTAAAATTTGCCCAATTATTAGTCCTGGAAAGACTTGGTCAGGGCTTTTAGGTGCAGTTTTAGCTGGAGTATTTTGTACAATTTTTGGCTCAATATTTTTGAGTTTATTTCCAATTTTCTATTCCCCAATAATTGGCTTTACAATTGCTATTCTAGCCCAACTTGGAGACTTTACTGAATCACTCATAAAAAGAGTTCACAATGTTAAAGATAGTGGAGGTATAATACCTGGCCATGGAGGAGTACTTGACCGTATGGACAGTTTCATCTTTACTGCCCCCTTTATTGCTATTTACATAAGCTAAAGAATGAAGTGCTATTAACCTTTGGTCCTTTCCTTTTTATTCAATGCTTTCACCTCAACAGATTGAAATTCTTCGGAGTTTACTATTTCACTCATGGGCTTACTGCAATAAGGACAATACATTTCTCCTTCTTTATGTAAATATACTACTGGATGACCAGAACCATCATCATTCTCATCACCACGGCAGCAAACTATTAGATTATTATCCCTCACTTCTGACATTTCGCTCCTTTAATTTATAGTATTTTATACATCGAACATACTCGTTTGGGAATAAAAAAGACAATAAATACTTATTCTCCATTTTTTACCCTATTTAGATTAATCAATTCGGTTTGGACATTTTGTGATACAAAGCTGCTAACATCTTCTCCTAATCTCGCTATTTCTTTCACAAAACTTGATGAGATAAATTGAGTATCTTCAGATGCAGGAAGAAATATGGTTTCGATTTCATGGGAGAGCTTATAATTTACCCAACTCATTTGAAATTCATAATCAAAATCTGATACTGCCCTCAGTCCTCTGATAATAACAGAGGCATTTTGCTCTTTGGCAAACTTCACGAGCAACCCATTAAAAGATATAACATCTGCATTAATTTCTGCTCCTTTAACTTCATTTTCAGCCATGCTTGTGCGTAGCTTTATGTTAAAGGTAGTATGTTTGTTAACATTTTCTGCAACACCAACTATCAACTTATCGACTAGCTTACATGCTCTTTTTATTATGTCAAGGTGCCCAAAAGTTATAGGATCAAACGTACCAGGATAAATTCCTATTTTGTTATTAATGTTCATTTTTTGTTTCTATACTTCAAAAACTTTTGATGGACATAATAACGTTTTTTGTCTAAAAATAAAAGTACGTAGTTGGCCTGATAGCTCAGTTGGTAGAGCAAAGGACTGAAAATCCTTGTGTCGCTGGTTCGATTCCTGCTCAGGCCACATTCTTTTTCTTAATGTTCTATAATATATTATAATATTAATACAATTATTTAGGAAATAATGTCTAAATGTTATAATAGAATATTTAATATACTGTTAATTACATTTCTACTATTAAGTAATATCGCTTATAGTGAAAAAGTAAACAAAGAATTATCTGCTTTGACAGCGGAAAATGCAGTAAATTACAATATAATTGTTGGTTTATTGCAAACAGATGAATCTCAAAATATCTATGAGATATTCAATAATTTTGGGGTTAAAACTATATTTATTGACTACGACAAAATAATTAATCTAAAAGAAATCCAAGAAGAGTTCGCAAAACAAGATGAAATATTGGCAAAAAAGCTGATACTAGATCGAATAAAGGTTGAAGTTGCAAAATTTATCAAAGAGCAAAAGATAAACAGAATATTTATTTCAGATAACTTTCATTCAGCTCTTAAACCTTACCGCCAGCTTGTGAATGAAGCAATTGTAAAAATAGTAGATGACAATCCTACAATTCATTTGCTTACCATATGCGGTGGTTTACAAGACATTATGCATGCAAAAGAAATTGAAATAACAAATGTTGTTAATGATGAGAAGAATCATTTAAAATCAGCATCCTATCCACAAAAAGAGAATATACCTCTTCAGCAGATAAAAATTGTTCCAGGTAGTAGTTTGGAAAAAGTGGTAGCTAGATTTTTACTACCTAATCAAAATGGCTGGTTTTCAACTTATTTTCCGAATGCTCATTCAGGTACAGTAAGTAATACTACAGAGAATAGAAGAAGGCTAGAGCTACTTGGATATAAAATTGCAGCATTTGCCAATGACGGGTTAATAGAAGCTATCGAAGATAAGCATAGTAATATTTACTTTCAAAGTCATCTAGAAGCCCTTGTTGTCAAATCAGATAAAAACTCTCGTTTGTCAAGCCAAAAGGTACGTCAGGTTTCAACACTAGTTGCTATAGCGATTATAAATGATTTTCTTCATCGCGTTTAATGCTAAAATAAGGAAAATCATTTAATGTCATGCCAGTACTCTTTTTCTTGTCATTCCAGTGCGTGATGCTGGAATGGCTTTGTTGCATAGGTCAAATAAAAAGAACTGGCAGTTACTGACAAAATTCACTATAAGACAAGCATTTAACCTACTAAAGAAAAATATGCCACAAAAAATGAGAGTCAGTAACTGCCATGAATATAACAAATTTCTCCAAGAGAGGGGAAATATTTTTTATTACGTCAATGATGCCATAGAAAATTGGTACGAAAAAGGTCCAAAAATGGCTGGTGGCAACTATATTTATAGCGATAAGGTCGTGATTCTGGTTCACATAATAACTTATTTATTTAGAATAGATCTGAGACAAACAGCGGGATTTATAGCAGGGTACCTTGAGCAAGTAAGGAAAAACTTGCAAGTTATTAGCTATTCCCAGGCCTCAAGAAGGCTTAAAAAACTTAACATCAAAATTAATGATCGAAGACATGATAAAAATAATACAGAAGATATTGAGATTGCCATAGATAGTACTGATCTACAATAATATTCCAGGTCATAGCAAGGCAAATGGTACAGATAGAAAGTATCGCTGCTATGAGCAAACAAGAAAACTGCATGTAATGCTAGAGATAGGTAGCAAAAAAGTTATAGCAGCAAAATACAGTGGCGGAGTTTATTCTGACCACTATGGAGCATGTGATCTTATTGCAAGGATTGATGTTAAATATAATATAAGCACACTATATGCAGACAGGGCATATAATCGAAAGAAGTTATACAAACTGTGCGATGAGCTTGACATAAAGACAAGGATTCCTCCGCAAAATAATGCAATAGAGCATCCAAAGTTGGATTATATGGATGAGAGAAATTCTACAATCAAGCTCATAAAGTCATATGATGAAGATGGTATGAAGAGGTGGAAAAAAGAGATAAATTATGGGAAGAGATCTTATATAGAAAGTTTTTTCTCGCGACTGAAGCAAACATTTGGGTTTAGTTTTAGAAACAAATCTGAGGTTAATCGTGAGAGAGAACTGCTACTCAAGTGTTATTTGCTTAACAAATTTACTGATATAGGCATGGCTAAATTTGAGATAGCTTCATGAATTTATTCCACGTTACCTATTATCCGAAGAGTGATGCAACAAAGCCTGCTGGAATCCAGTTTTTCATTTCATCAAATTTAGCATAAGCTCAAGTTTGCTTATAAATTTTTCTGGATGCCAGTGTCTGGGCACTGGCATGACATTATGGAATTTGGGCTCCAGTGTCAACTACTCTAATGACACCTGATTATGATGAAAGAAATCTAATGATTTATATAAACCCCATAGCGTGGCGAATGAAGCGTTTTTTAAGAAAATTTGAATTTTCAACTATCATTAAACCAAATGCTCTAGCGCAAAATATTCTGTTGGAAAATATCCTATTTAGTCCATCAGTTGCAAGTGCCATAGTAAAATTATCAAAGTATCTGTCACGTGAAATTTTCTTCAATAGATAATTACTGCCAACATCAATGCCAGACGCTTTTGCAGTTGTTATTTGTCTAATAACACTCTCTACATCTCTCATTCCAAGATTAAGTCCTTGACCTGCAACTGGATGGATTGAATGTGCTGCATCGCCAATAAGCAAAATTCTGCTTTTATGCAGCTTTCTCGCAAAAGTAAAACTCAAAGGATAAAGTCTTCTTTCACCCTCTAATTCAATTTCTCCAAAATAAGAACCAAATCTTTTTTTGAGTTCTGTGACAAATTCCTCTTCGGATAAGCTCATCAGCATTTTTGAAATTTCGCATTTTTCTGTCCAAACTATTGAAGAAGTATAGCCACCTTTCATTGGCAAAATTGCAAATGGACCACCAGGAAAAAACCGCTCTACAGCTAAGTTTTGGTGATGTAGTTCATGTTTTACATTAAATACCATGCTATTTTGTTTATAACCAAATTTTATCATTGGTATAGAAAACAGCTCTGGCAGCTTAGAGTTTTTACCTTCAGCGCAGATAAATAGCGATGATATCAATTTTTGATCATTATCAAGAGTAACTTCCACGTATCCTTCGTCACAAGAAATTGTTTTATAGGAACGTGGAGAATATATATTGAGTTTATGCAAAAAATTATTATTGATTGCATTCCATATAATAGCGCTCTTGATTACATAGCCCATTGGCTCTTCACCGACCATTTTATGGTCATAATGCACAGTAAATGGACTATCTCCATCTAATATGCATATATCAAGTATTGGTTCAGCTTCGCCTTCTAAGAGTCCCCAAATCCCTAATTTTTCTAGTATTTTTTTTGATCCTTGAGAAATAGCGAATGCTCGATTATCATCAATTGCACGTGGTAAACTATTTTTCTCAATTACGGCTACAGATACAGAGTCATTACTCAGGCCAATAGCAGTAATAAGACCAATTAGCCCACTACCTGAAATGATTACATCGTAATTCATTTTATTAACCTAAAATTACATTCTACCCATTTTTAAAATAGTTTAAACGAACTTTGTAGATACTGAACTTCTCATCACTATCTTAGTTATAACCAAAATAGTAATAAAATATTAATTATTTTACACTAGATTAGGTCTAATTTTATTAAAGGAGCTAGATTATGACTACAGATTGCAAAAAAGAATTACTAAATTGCATTAACAAGTACAGAGAAGAACTTGCAGAAAATAAAGCAGCAATTAGACAAACTTTAACTAGCGATAAAATTAATATAAGCGATTACTTTTATCAGGGTGATAAAATCTGTAACAAAGAGCTGTTTAACATAGGAAGTGAGTGTCAGGATACAAAATATGGTAGTCGACAAGAATATACGTATGATGAGTGGAAGGAAAAAATTGAAAAACCTCATGCTAAAGATTTGCTAAAGATGTTACAAAATGAAGTAAAAGGTAAAATATTAAAAAGTTTTGAAGATTATGAAAAATATCATAAAAATGCTACTGAAGCTATAAAAAGAGAATTAGACATAGATTCAAAATTAAAGGCAATACTCAAAGAAAAGCAACAACCAGAAACTGATGTAACTCGAGCATATTATGATGTTATACGAGGTTTATATGAAAATGGAGACATGCACTCTCAACTAAAGTGCAATGATCTTGATTGTTTTAATAGAACAATAGAAGATAATCTATCTCAAAAACAATCCGAGCTAGCTGCTATAAAGGATGACTTTTTGGATAATACGCAAAATATTTTTCAACATATTCAAGTTGAAGATAGTATTTTTTAGAGAAATAAGATTATGCTATTTTTTTTAATGAAATTTCTTAAGTGGTAGATTATTTTTTACAGCTATAGCTGAGGTAGCTGTCACTACCTGAAATGTAACAAATAAAATACCAATCTTAAATATTGCTATATTTCACGATAGTTTCTCAACTTGACGCACATGCTTTTGGAACATTCTCATTTGTCAAATAGTTTCTGGCATGCTACACAATCTGTAATGCAGGTTTTAACTTACTTTTACGCAATATTGATCATTCTTGAAAAGCAATCTAACATTTTCTATTCCTTGATTACGAAGCTTTGATGCAGCTGATTTAGCTACCTGAGCGTTTACAAAAAATGCTACATATCCCTTACTTTCTGCATTGTTTTGTTTTGGGTGACGTTTCTGCATTTCTTTTTCATATTGCCTTTTGTAATGAGGAGTATTTTGTATCAATTGTTCTGACCTCTTTCTTAAGTACTCGACTTTTACCTTAGCAAGCCCAGACTTATGAAGTCCTAAAACTTGTGCTGCTTTTTCTGACAAGTCTATTATTCTACCTTCAACAAATGGCCCTCTATCATTAACTCTTATAACAAGCTTCCTTCCATTTTCTAAATTAGTAACACGAACAAAGCAGGGTAGGGGCAAGGTCTTATGTGCTGCAGAAATCAAGTGACGATTAAACACTTCACCGTTAGCTGTAATTGTGCCATGATCTTCTATTCCATACCACGATGCTATTCCTACTTCCTCATAACAGCTACAGTATTTTGGGTGGTAGGTGATACCATTTATTGTATAGCTATTGCCAATTTTATAATGACCTGCGGTGTGATTACACCTATTGCTAAAACTACAACTACTCATCAAAACGAATATTAGACATAGAAAGGCTAGTTTTTTTATCATTGTACTTTGTGAAATGGTTCGATACCATGAGGATCTTAAATTATACTATAATAAATTTAGTAATAAGTAAACGTCTACTGCCAAATATGCACAGCACTAAAAAAGAAGTAATACATATAATCGGTATAGGTGGAATTGGAATGAGCGCAATTGCTGAAATTCTTCATAATTCCAGTTATAAAGTTCAAGGCAGTGATACGCGATCAAACGACAATATAGACAGGTTACAAAAATTAGGTATAGAGGTCTATATTGGTCACAATGCAAGTAGTATTAGACAAGCTCAAATAGTTGTACATTCTTCCGCAATAAAACCTGATAATGTGGAGCTAGTTGCAGCAAGAAATAGCAATAAAACCGTTTTGCATAGGTCAGACATGCTGGTTAAAATTATGAAAGGTAAATATGTGATAGCAGTTTCAGGTTCAAGTGGCAAGACGACGACGACAGCTATGATTGCTTCCATTTTTGATCATTCTGGTGATGACGCCACTGTAATTGTTGGAGGAATATTAAATTCCTATCAGAGTAATGCAAAACTTGGCAAAAGTGACATTTTCTTAATTGAGGCTGATGAGTCTGATGGAACTATGTTAAAAATTCCTGCAGATATTGCTGTTGTAACAAGTATTAATGACGACCATATAGACCATTACGGTACATTTAACGACATCAAAAATGCGTTTTCTAGATTTGTAAACAACGCGAATTTTGCTATTTTGCCTGATTCTGCAGACATCAATCATGATGCGAGTAATTCTATAAAGTTTTGGTTTGGAAATGGTAAAATTAGAGCTAGCAACATCAAACAACACAATAATAGCATAGAATTTGACGTGCTGATTAGTATAAACGAAAGTAATCGTATTCCATTGTCCACTACTCGAGTAGTTGAGAGGGATGGAATAAAAGCAGCCCTTTCTTCATCACCTCAATGCTTGAAACTGGATTCTCGTTTCAATGTTAAACAAGATACTATAGAATTTAAGAGGACAATCCCTAGAAAATCTCTACATTCAAAAAAAGTAAATCGTACTAATGCTATTTGAACAAGCTAGCGTAAAAGTAAGCTAAATTTTTTAAGGTACAAAAATAGCAAGAAACAGTTGTTTGAAAAAAATTGGAATTTGATTGGATTGCTGAAATTTGGCTCTCAAACTTTAGATGCATGAGCAAGATAATACTCTTTAACTAATATAGATTAGGTGATTTGGAAGAGATACATCTAGAGCAGCTGGCAAAGTTACAATACATATTACCGCAATAACTAGAAATGAGAAGGATCTATATGGTGATTATAGATTTTTCCAGATCTTGAAAACAATAAATAGACAGTAAATTAGAACTACTGCAAAAAAAACAAGAATAGCTACACTGGTTGCTTGACCATCGTAAACGTAGCTTGTTAAGCCGATAAAAATAGCCATGATAGAAGCTCTAATAAATGAAATTGCAGAAGAAGTTGTGCCTTTCATTTCAGGGAAAATATTTAATGATGCATTGAAAATGACTGCTTGACAAATTCCACAGCCAATACAAAAAATAGCCATAGACAGCGTTACTAAGTAGTAAGCACTGGGCATGATTATACTGAATATTAAAAGTGATAGGGATCCAATAGCAATTACGCCTGTACCGGAAATTACACACCAAATTGCTCCAAGTTTCTTTAAGATCTTACTGGAAAACAGGCTAATTAGTGAGAAAGATCCAACCATTGCACCTTGATGTAGCGCATAAATAGTGCTGGATAAACCAAAAGTTTCCATATACAAAAAAGGGCCACAAGTAATGAATGACATATAAGCCGCAGAAAAAAGGCTCTGTGCCAAAGACAACACCATAAATTTTGAACTTGATAATAATTTTTTATAGTCTTTCATCATTTTTTTTAGACTAAAAATATCACGGTCCTTTTTTGTTTCTGGTAACAGAAAAAGCAGCAAAACCCAAGAGATGAAACAAAGTATTGCAACACTTGCATAGTTGCCACGCCACCCAACAATTTTGTTGATGAAACTGCCTAATACTGGTGCAATTGCTATGAGAACTGTGAGAATAGAATTCATGATTCCAATAAATTTTACTGCTTCGTTGCCTTTATAGCTGTCTGCAATAATTGCAAACACAACTACAGATGTGCTAACACCAATGCCTTGAATAAAGCGAGAGATTAAAAGCCAAGAAACTGACAGCGCAAAAATACAGCCAACAGCACCGATGAGTAGCAAAGTGTTGCCTATGATCATCATCCTTCTTCTTCCATAGCATTCAGACAATGGACCAAAAAATAACCCTCCTATGCAAACGCCTAAAAAATTATAAGCAATAGTTAATTGAATTGTGCCTTCCGGTATGTTAAAATAGCGTACTATATCAGGAAAACTAGGTACAGAAATATCAATTTCAATGAACTTAGCAATTAGAGATAGAATTAATAAAAACGGTAGTAACACTTAAAATCTTTAATTAATGAATAAAAATATCACATTTAAAGCGTTGAAAGAAGAACATTTTTCACTATTATTAAAATGGGTAGAAACACACCATATAAAGAAGTGGTGGGATGCGGATATAAATTGGACACCAGAGTTAATTGAGAAAAAATATAGCAACTACGTTAAAGGATTCAAACGTTTGAAATCTAAGACACAAATTATTGAAAAACCAATGCACGCATTCATTATTAATTGTGATGGAGTTGATATTGGTTATATTCAATATTACAACAAACATGATTTCCCACCTGAACAGGTCTATAACACTTTAGAACTTCCAGAAAGTTGTGCTGCTATAGACTGGTATATCGGAGAGCTGAATTATGTAGGTAAAGGAGTTGGTTCACAAGCTTTGAATATATTTTTAAACAAATTTGTCTTTAAAGTTTATGAGAATGCCTTTGTCGACCCAGGTATAGCAAATGTTTGTGCAATCCGTGTTTACGAAAAAGTTGGCTTTAAAAAAATTATGGAAAGTGATAGTGCGATTTTAATGATTAAGGCAAGAATTCCTGAGAATCATTCAAGATGAGTGTTTTTTCAACAATCTACCTAAATTACTACAAGTGGTTTATAACAATATACAAGGAGCTTTATACAAACTTAACATAATTTAATCATAAAAATATCATTATTAAGTCCTATATAAGAACAAATTTTGGCACTCAGTGAATCTTTTTTAACTAACTATGAACTTGATTAATTGGAAAATAAATTTTACTTACTTTTATAATACCTTAAAATCTAATATCACTTTATCAGCAAAGATATCACAATAGGCTAGTATGTTCTTTACTCTTTTCCTCAAAATATTACCTATTTACATTACAATACTTATTGGTTACTTAGCAGGAAGATATCTTAAAATTGATAGAAATACTATATCTCAAATACTCTTTTATATAGCTAATCCAATAGTGATTTTATACGGAGTATCTCATACAGAAGTTAATTTAAAAGTAATTTCTCTGCCGATTTTGATATGGTTTATAGGTAGTACTATGTCTTTATCAGTGTATTATCTTTCTTCTTTTTTATTTAAGGACAACACGAGAAACATATTAGCGTTTAGCTCGGGCAGCACAAGTATGGGTTATTTTGGTCTACCGATTGCCATTGCTTTATTTGATGAAGATTCAGTGTCTGTGTATGTTGTCTGTTACATAGGAATGGCACTATTTGAAAATAGCTTGGGATTTTATATAGCTGCAAATGGTATCTATACTGCAAAAGAATGCGTATTAAAGTTACTCAAACTTCCCTCATTATATGCAATGATTCTAGGTTTCTTTTTAAGTATATATGATATACAAATACCCACTTTTTTGACAGATGTTATGATAAATATCAGAAGTACATTTATCACATTAGGAATGGTGCTGCTTGGAGTAAGTATTGCACAAATTACAAATTTTAAAGTAGATTGGAAGCTTGCCTTGACCACTATTGTAGCAAAGTACATATTCTGGCCGTTATTTGTTTTGGGAATTGTCTTGCTAGACAAGCATGTTACAGGTATATACGATGAAAGCATCTATAAAGCACTGATGTTACTAGCTATTATTCCGATTTCTGGATCCAGTATAATACTTGCTAATATTTTAAATTACCAACCAGATAAAGCTACTTTATTGCTCCTAATTAGTACTGCAGTGGGACTATTTTATGTTCCACTTATAATATCATTATTTTTTACTAAACTTGTCCCTTTTTGATCAAAAATTTAAGCGCTAGGCCTATTCACAAAACTTGAATTTAGAATAGACTTCTTGGATAATCATAAAAGAAACTAATCCTTTTTTCCTCTCCTTTCTTATTTTTTTACACAGAATAGGAAGTTATCAATTGATGGAATTTTCGCAATAATGTCAATAGCAGTAAGATTTCCTACACCTTTTAGCAGGTCTATAGTTGAATTTGAATGTTCTATGAGCAGCAACAAATAAATGTAACTTGCCTTTTTCTATATGATGCTATTAACCGAATAGGTATTCGCTTGACATTTCCATATCTTTGTTATCATTAGTAATACTAAAGGGAAAACTAAACTTAATAAGATTTGGAAGCATATTGTTGTTCTATGATTCACGTAATGCTGCTATGCCTTCTTTGCAAACGTTATCATAAAGTAAATTAAATTCTTTAATATTTGAAAAACTACCACCCCTTAGCGCACTCATTAATATTATTCTACTTTCAACATCAATATCATTAGAAATTAAATCAAGTTTAACAAGATTTGGAAAGTTACCCATTCTTTAACAATTTAGTGATTGCTATTGAGCCTTCTGCGCCAATAATGCTAGAAGTTAATTTACACTCAGTAATATTTGGAAGATTAATATTCTCTAATGCTTCATTTAAAACTTCTCCGCACTGAGCATCAATATAACAATTAGATAAAGTCAAGCTTGTAATATTTTGCTTTTTCTGTAAAAAGTTTACTAGCTTTTCCATATATACATATAGATTATTTAACTCTAAGGTGTTACTATTAACATATTGATTCAATTCAACTTCCATGGTTTCTGTAAGTTATAGAGCTGCTAATTACAGCATAAATTTAAATAATTGTCAACCTTATGAACAACTAACTTTACTTCTTTTTAACCTGATACCTATGCTTTGTTTCAAATTTCCATCAAAAAGTAACATTACCCCCTCCAGTCAACCTTTCTGCTTCATTTCGTGAAATCAATGCCTCAATAAATTCATCTAGTTCACCTTCTTTTATAATCTGTTCTAGTCGATGTGAAGTGAGATTAATTCTATGATCTGTTATTCTTGATTGTGGAAAGTTATAAGTTCTTATACGTTCAGAGCGATCTCCAGAACCAATTTGGCTTTTCCTCATTGTTGACCTTTCCATTTCTTTTTTTTGTCTTTCAATTTCGTATAGCCTTGCTCTCAACACTTTGAGCGCTTTAGCCTTATTTTTGTGCTGCGATTTTTCATCTTGCTGTATTACAACTATCCCTGTTGGCAAGTGGGTGACCCTTACTGCGCTGTCAGTTGTATTCACTGATTGCCCTCCAGGACCACTGGATCTATAAACATCTATGCGTAAATCTTTTTCTTCTATTTGAAAGTCAACCTCTTCTACTTCAGGTAATATTGCAACAGTAGCTGCGGAAGTGTGCAATCTTCCTGAGGATTCAGTTTCTGGCACTCTTTGTACTCTGTGCACCCCTGACTCAAATTTCAGTCTTGCAAAAACTTCTGTTCCATTAATGAGTGCAGAAGCTTCCTTATAGCCACCTATACCTGTATTAGAAATACTTATTGGCTCAAACTTCCAATTTCTTCTTTCTGCATATTTTTGATACATACGAAATAACATCGCTGCAAATAATGCTGCTTCTTCTCCGCCTGTGCCTGCTCTAATTTCTAATATTGCATTTCTTGAGTCATCTTCATCTTTGGGTAATAATGCCAACTTTAGTTTTGCTTTTACTTTTGGTAATAGTATCTTTTGCTTCTCAAGAAGTTCTTCTTTTGCTAACTCTTTTATATCACCATCGCTGTTCTCATCTTTCATGATTTCTTCTAAATCTGAAATTTCCTCTTTTAATATATTATATTCATCGATTATCTCGATAATTGGTCTGAGTTCAGAGTATTCCTTTGAAAAACTAACGAATTCTTTTTGACTCAAATTGGTAGGGTTTTCCAGATTTCTCTCTACATCAGAAAACTTTTTTTTTAAGTCTTGTAAATTATTCTCTATATCCATATAGTACAGGCCTAGTTTTCAGCTGTTTAAGTAAGTAATATATACTGAAATAAAAAATTTCTTATATCAAGCAATAACACTATAATTGTCTCGAATATTTCTACCTAAGTATAATGGCAAAACAGATAACATCAATCTGCAGCTTCATATTTGGAGCTTCAGACAAAAAATCATTACCAGATGAGTCGGCTCCAGAGATTGCATTTGCTGGTAGATCAAACGTAGGAAAATCAAGTTTAATCAACCTGCTGATAAACAGCAAAAAAGCTGCAAGAGTTTCTTCTAAACCTGGATGCACTAGACAAATAAATTTTTACTCTATGTACAATGATAAGTTTAGGATTGTCGACCTACCGGGTTATGGCTATTCTTGTGCAAGCAAGGAAGAAGCAGTACAATACTTAAACCTAATTGAGTACTATCTAATTCACAGGAGAAATCTAAAAAGAGTCTTTGTGCTTATAGATAGCAAGGTAGGATTAAAAGAAATAGACAAAGACTTTGTTTATTGGTTAATATGTAATAATATTAACTTTAATATTGTGCTAACAAAAATAGATAAAGTGAATCAGGAAAGTCTAGATGCTATTCTAGAAAATACTCAAAAGTGGGTTAATAATGAACATGTATCAATTCATCAAATAAGCATTCGTGTTAAGCATAAAATCACCAAGGTAAGAGATGAGTTTTTCAAATTTACAAGATAAAAAAATGAAAAGTGATGAATCTTTAAATGGTAAGATGCCATTGAAGGAAAAAACAGAAATATTATTTGAAGTTCTGTCTAACATACCTAAATTTGTAGGCGAAACTTTTATCATCAAATGCAGCAGTGTAATAATCTCAGATGAAACGCTGCTTAGTGCTTTTGCGCATAATGTTGTTCTGTTGAAACAGCTTGGTATAAATCCGGTGGTAGTTCATGACGGAGAATATGAAATTAACTTAGTGTTAAAAATGCTAGGTATGAATGATAAGTTTATAAATGGTGTCAGACTTACAGACAAAAGCACTATGAAAATCATTGAAATGGCACTGTGTGGTTCAATTAATAAAAAAATTGTTCAGCATATAAATGCTGCTGGTGGTTCAGCTATTGGACTATGTGGAAAAGATGGCAACCTCATAAAAGCTGAAAAGATAAGCACTACGCTTAGGGAAAATAGATTAAATAATATTGAAAAAATACTAGACATGGGATTTATCGGTAGACCAACTGAAATCAATCCTGATATATTATTCTTTATTGAAGAATCAGATTCTATACCAGTTATTGCACCTATCGGTTATGGAAAAAATGGAGAAACATATCATATTGATACTGATAGCACTGCAAGTGCAATTGCACTTGCAGTTTACGCATCTAAAATGATAATCTTGACTGATACAGATGAAGAAATAAACAAAGTTGGCAATAGAAGAGTCTTGATTAAAAATTTAAAAGAATCGATTGATTGTGGAAAAATTAAAGGAGAAAAATTTGTTGAAAGGCTTATGTCATATACTAAAATGGTAGAAGAATGTGCAGGGGTTGTTCACATAGTTGATGGTAGAGTACCTAACATTATACTTGATTTATTTACTGAGAATAATTCAGGTATATCAATAATGGATGATTAATAGCTGTACTGCTTATAACCATATGAACATTGAAAATTTGGGAATAGCTTATGTCAAATTCCTATTCTCTTTTCCAGTTTTTTAGTTTTTTTTCTTGCAAGCATAATAGTTTCGTATACATAATGAAACCAAATGGTATTTTTAGCTTGATAACAGAGGAAAATAAAGAGGGCTTGGGTGTAACACTCAAATAATGATTTACCTTATGGATACCGCTAGAAAAGTTGACTAAGGTATACAATTCTCTCTGCGTCAAGTTACTCAAGATATCGAATCTACAAACGCTTTGGATTGAGTGTGTTTGGTCAATTTGAGTGCTTTAAATGAAAGGCGAAAATTGAGCATACTACGCCTCTGTACACAGTATCTTTAATGCAAATGCCCATGTGATTCCATAGATAATCTCTGTTTTTTTATTTTATCTGTCCATTTATCATTTTCTATATCTTGTTTGTTGGTTGCTCTTTTTTCTTGCTCAACAATTGCCTTATCTATCTTCTGATGAATTGCATTAATTGCATTTTTTTCTTTGTATACTTCGCTTTTTCCTTCAACAATTAAATTGGTAAAAATATTTACAACAAACTGCACTTGATTATGATTAACCTGACCTTTTATCGAAGAAGGTAAAGAGTTTAATTCCATCAATACTTCTGATGCTGTTTTATCTTGAGTGGAAAGCCCTAAATTATCTGCTACTTCACTTATTAATAACTCTCTGTTTTCTTTATTATCTTCCAATTTAGTATAATCACGCAGTAGATCCATAACTGTAGATACTCTGACTTCAATAATATCATCAACATCTTCATCTCCTAGAGCAACTCCTGATCCCAATAACCTCTCTCTGAGATTTTTCTTTAAAAGATTGGTAAATTTTTCATTTGCATCCGATCCTGTAGTAGATATTGTACCATCTAAATAGTTGTTTACTTTGATTTGAGTACCTAAGCTATGCTCTATTTGTATTTTTGCCTCAGGTTTAAATCCTAATTTTGCACGGAATTTCTGAAAATATTCTTTAATAGTGTCAAACAAGGTCTTGCCATTGTCTTTATAGTTTTTCAACTCTTCAGGAATAGTAAGTGATAATTTACCATCTCCATATTTTACAAGGTCTTCACCATATTGAGACTCAAGTGTAAATTCTAATGAGCTGGATAGGTCGCATATTTTCTCTTTCGGATTGTTAAGCGTGGTTATAGGCATTGCCATATCAGACTTCACTTTTATGTGGTTGTGATCAGTGCAGTAAATGTTTAGCGCTTTTTTAGGACTATGTGGAATCAAGCTACAACTACTGAGTGCTGCATGAGATTCATTAAATATACCAGCTTCATACCCTGCTTGATTACAATTGGTGACTAGCTCTTCTAAAATAGCATTACTTGGAACTTCTGCTCCAGCATACCTGAACATTTCCTTGAAAATTTCCTTTGCTAATGCACGGTAATCTTTTTTGGAGAATAGATGATAAGAGCTTCTCCCTGCGTTATAAAATCTCTCAAATTCCTTTCTATATTCATCAATTTTTTTCTCATCAGCAATTGTAGGGCTATTACAATGATTTTCCCAAACTTCAGATAGTCTATCTTGATCAAGCTCCTTAAGTACTGGTTCCATAAAAGCTTTACCTTCTTCGGAGAGGTTATCAAAATTATCACGGTTAAAAATCTCATTTTTATAATCTTTATCTCCTTCCTTAAATGCAATAATAAAATTTTTATCTATTTCTTTTTTATTAATAATAAAATTCATCCTTTGAAAATCCAAGAACATTGTTTCACCAGAATTTGCTAATTTATTATCTTGATCTGCTCTTAATTTACCAAAATTGAACTCTTTAGCTGTGGCCTTTAATCTAACTACTGGACTCTCCTTTGCCTCTTTCATAATTAACACCTTACTATAAATATACTGTAAGTTGTATCATATAATGATGAATAATTTGATAACATATAAAAAAAGTCGATAGTATATTTCTTTATTTAATAGGTGTAGGAAAGGCGTAGATTTCTCTTTTCATTTGTAGCATGCTGCATTAATATTTACGTATTAATCTAGAAAATAGTGATGAATAATATTGTAATTGTTGGTCTGCAATGGGGTGACGAAGGCAAGGGTAAAATAGTAGATTATCTTTCTGAGAATGCAGATGTAGTTGTGAGATTTCAGGGAGGAAATAATGCAGGGCACACTATAGTAATAGATGATGAGGTTTATAAATTAAATTTACTGCCCTCTGCTGTTTTGAGGCCAGGAAAAATATCTATCATAGGAAATGGCGTTGCTCTTGATTCACAAGCTCTAATATCAGAAATAGAATCATTGAAAGTTAAAGGAGTGGACGTAAACTATAACAACTTGATGGTATCCGAGAGCTGTCCATTAATACTTAGCGTACATAAGGACAAGGAAAAGCTATTTGAAGATTTAAACGGAAATTGCAAAATTGGCACAACAAACAAAGGAATAGGGCCATGTTATGAAGATAAAGTTGGAAGGAGAGCTATACGCATTTGTGACTTAGAAAACGCAGATGAGCTCAATCAAAGAGTGGATGCTCTCCTGAGTTACCATAATTCTATCAGAAAAGGCCTTAACTACCAGGTGGTTGAAAAAGAAGAAATATTAAAGGAAATTCGACAGATTTCAGAAAAAATTCTTTCATATAAAAAACCTGTGTGGAAGATACTAAATGATTTTATGAAAGAAGGTAAGAAAATAATATTTGAAGGCGCTCAAGGCGCATTTTTAGATATCGACCACGGAACTTACCCTTTTGTTACTTCAAGTAATACCGTAGCATCGCAAGCGATAACAGGCTCAGGATTATCCTACAATGCTCACATTATTGGTGTAGCAAAAGCGTATACAACAAGAGTGGGTAATGGTCCATTTCCTACTGAACAAAATAACGAGATTGGAGACAGCTTATTTTCTATAGGTAAGGAACTTGGAACAGTAAGCAATAGAAGAAGGCGCTGCGGATGGTTTGACGCAGTTTTAGTGCGCCAGGCCGTACAACTCTCTGGAGTTTCAAGCATTGTATTAACCAAATTAGATATTCTTGATTCTTTTGATACTATTAAAATAGGCACTGGTTATAAGTATGGCGGAAAAATGTATGATTATTTACCCGCATCACATTCAATACAAAAAGAATTAGAGCCAATATATGAAGAATTTCCTGGTTGGAAAGAGAAAACTCAAGGCAAAAGGTCAGTTAAGGAATTACCTGCAAATTTGATGAAATATGTGAGAAAAATAGAAGAATTAATAGGCGTATCAATTCATCTAATTTCAACTAGTCCCAATAGAGAGGATGTTATTAAGCTTAAAAATCTATGAAAACGTCTTATTAACTTTTATCTAATAAAAAACGATACTTGTGTGACTTCAAGCAATCTATTATGTAAAGTAGCAGCGTAAACGTACAGTGAGTAGTGTGATTTTTCTTAAATACATGTTGATTGTTATAATATAAACATAGTTAAAGTAGGCGTATTATGATTGCAGGTTTGACTAAGGGAGACAAAGCAATAAAAGCGGAAAAAACAAGTGATTAGCTGAGAGAATTGTCAGTTGCAGAATATGTAGTTAAGTCAATACATGACTTGCAAAAATTGCATAATATTATGTTCATCACAGGGCAACAATTGTGTTAATGATAGAGAGAAGTTTGTCCAAGATAGTGATGGGCTTGGTATATTTCAATTTCTCAAAAGCTATATTAATGATGTAGAAAAAAATGAGCCTTCCATTAAGAACCTTACTATAATGAAATTTCTTTGCTCAATTATAGAAGATAGAGAACTGTATAAAAAGTTATGCAGTTTCGATGATTTTCTCGATTGTGAGTTAGAAAATTTGAGAGATAAGATAAGCTTATTAGCGCTTTTGAGAGAAAAGATGGACTTTACTGATATACAAAAAGCTTATGGTAATTGGCGTTTTAGTAATCTAATAGGTGATAATGATTTTAAGCGAATGTATGTGGATGAAGCAGTAAAAGTAAAGAGAAAAGCCTGTTAATGAGGACTTTGAGAAAAATATAGGTAAATACATAGAGTTAGTAAAGGAAGGAAAAGAAGTTGCAAGTAGGTATTTTGGAAAATGGAAAGAGGACTTTCAAGTTTACTGTGAAGAAATTGACAATAATAATAAAGTTTTGAATATTAACCTTACTCATTACGACAATAGTGAGCCAACAAAGATTAGTGACGTTTTACAGCAAGAGAAAGATATTAAAGAACTGAATATCTATTGCAATAAAAAACATGAAATACACGCTCATAAAAAAGATAAGAAAAGATATTATGAATTTAAAGAAGGTGCATATTATGAAATGACAAGCACTTGGGCTGCAAAAGATGGATCAAGAATGTGTACCATGATTATGAATGTGAGTAGCGATGGCATAACTGAAATACTAAAATTTAATGGTGAAGATTTTGTTTCATCGAAGTAGATTCTAGAATTAATAAAGCAAAACGATGAATTATATATTCAAGGTCTCTCCTTATATGATGCTGTAATGGAATCACTAGAAGAGAATAGGGCTACTCCTATTAATCTTTACAATGAATCTATGGTGGCTTATCAAGGTAAGGAACCAGAGGGGAAGTTAGATCATAAAGTTGATGCTGATAATAGCCTTCCTTCTTCTCCTTCTATTAATAGCAATGCATTGGAAGCCAATTTACAGCACACTGAAACTCAACCAGAAATTGCTTCACAACAAATAACTGATTTACAAAACAGTTTTGGAAAAGAAGAGCGAAAAAACACGGAATTGCAAACTGAACTGGCACAAAAGGATGAAAAGTTAGCAAGCGTATTAGCAGAGTTACAAGAGAAAGCACAAGAACTTAAAAATGTATGTGAAGCAAAAGGAAAGCTAGAGGGTAAGCTAAAAGGTGTTAATACAGAAAAGAAGGAGTTAGAAGACAAATTAAAAGAAGCAGCACACATAATGAAGGAAAAGGAGCAGTATATAAGCAATTTAAAACTTCAAGTGCAAGAGTTGAAAGATGAGCATAAAGCACAACTGGAATCTTATGAACAAGGGATATGCAAACTAGCATGGGAAGTTGAAGAGTTAAGAAGCAAGCTAGAGTGTGAGAATGAATGGGATGATAAAGTTGTAGAAATAGCTGATGGACTGGGAGAAAAAATTCATGCTGATGAACAAAGAAGCCTCAATAATCAATTTTATACTCCAACAAGAAATATTTTTAATGAGACTAATAATGAGTCTTGTGTTCCACTGGAAGAAAAGATGACGTTACTCAGATCTTCAAGCTCTGATGGAGGATATGGTAGTGATAATGGTTTATCTTCTAACATGAGTTCTATTGAACAAAGAAGCTTCAATCATCAATTTTATACTCTAGCAGGAAACGTTTTTAGTGAACCTGATAGTGCCTCACAAAAGAAGACAGAGTTATCCAGATCTTCAAGTTTTGATAGTGGACTTGATAGCGATGAGGAAAATTGTGATAATGATTTATCTTCTAATATAAGTTCTATTGAGAAGGTAGTAGAGAGTAGAAGCGTAGGTAGCTCGCTTTCCTCTTGCATTGTTAAGGAGATGATTGGAGTTAAGTTGCAAGAGCAATACTCAAGTAGAGTATAAAAATCTCCTGTATTGATAATAATTTAAAATCTATAGTAGACTGAAAAAGATTATTAAATTATAATACGACAATGATAAAAGAAGACAAATCAAAAACAATTTTTGAAGTGGAAGGGGCAGTAACTGCTTTACTACCTGCAGCAGAATTTAGAGTGAAGCTGGACAATGAACATGAGATTATCTGTCATGTATCAGGAAGAGTGAGAAGAAGTAAAATACGTATCATTATAGGCGATAGAGTGTTAGTTGAGATGAGTATTTATGATAGGAATGCAAGAAAGGGTAGGATAATAAAAAGGCTCAAGTGATAGAACAATCTCTAGATAATCTTATTCTTGCTTCATCATCAGAAAGGCGAGTAGCCTTACTAAAACAAATAAATATTAAGCCAGGTTTAGTTTTGCCAGCAGATACAGATGAATCGCCTTTGAAGAAAGAGCTGCCAAAAGATTACTCAATCCGTATGGCAAAAAGTAAAGCCGAGAAAATACAAAGTGCAAATCTAAATTACTTTGTGCTTGGTGTTGATACAGTTGTTGCTTGTGGTAGAAGGATACTGCTCAAAGCTGAAAACGTTGAGCAAGCAGAAAAATGCGTTCGCTTGTTATCAGGAAGAAGGCATAGAGTATACACCAGTGTGTGTTTATTAACTCCTGATCAATCTAAACAGCATATTAGGACTGTAGTTACAATAGTGAAATTTAAGCGTCTCAGCGAACAAGAAATTAAATATTATTTAGCATCAGAAGAGTGGAAAAACAGGGCAGGGGGGTGCAACATACAAGGTCTTGCAGGAATGTTTGTATTATTTTTACGTGGCTCATACTCTTCTGTAATAGGGTTACCATTACATGAAACCCATTGCTTGCTAAGTAATTACTTTAACCTATACTAATACCATTGTCCTTTTTTTGTTTTTCTTCAGCAATAAGTTTAGCCCATATTCTATTTCTATTTGCTAATGCAATTCTATTGCGATCAGGACTATCATTGCGTTCTGTTAAAGTATCTTTTCTTTCCTCTTCTACTATTCCAGCTTTCAGTTGTGCTGCATCTTTTTCTAGCAATTTATATAGTTCGCTATTTTTGTCTATAGTCAGATTAGTATTATCATTTTCTTGTTCTGCTTCTTGTTCTGCCACTTTTCTTTCTAATAACTTACGTACAGGGTCATATTTTTTACCTTCTTTTATTTCTTTCAACATACTTTCTGAGAATAAATCTTTAGTAGCCTGGTGTGAAGGTTCTCTCAATCCTTTATTCAATTTTTCCAATGTATCTTTTGGCTCAATGGTTTCTAATCTCTTCTCTAATTGCTCAGAATTGACCTGAAAATTATAGTGGCTAGTGTAAGTTGGAGATGAGTAACCTGAGTCGTTTATTTCTTTCTCCGCTGCATTGTCTTTTAGCAATCCAGCTGCTAATAAATGTTCTTTTGTTTGCCCACTCATTTTCTTTTGATTTACTGGTTTTAGCAGGAATTTCTGAGTTTCTTTATCCAACTTACTGGTAAATTCCGTAAGTAGGGTATCATCTCTTTGTTCAACATTCATTAGGCTCGCTTTTAACTGTCCAGAATTTACTCGAGATTTTTCATGATTAGAGTGAGTTGGAGATGAATAGCCCGAATCGTTTGTTTTTATGTCTGTTGAGCTATATTCTAGAGATTCATTTTCTTGTAATTTATCTTCGGTTTCTTTTTGTTTATCGTTTCCTCTTTCTTCGTTTTCCTTAGTGCTAAGATAATCTTTTTCTTGTTTATAATCTGATTGAGGATTTGAAAGCGTTATATACTCATCTTCGTTATCGCTCCAACCATCTTCGAAGTCAGAAAATTCTTCATCATACTCACTTTCACTACGTAATAACTCATTTTTTGCTTTCCATGCAAGAATCGAAGCTACATTATTTAGTGGTTGCTTATTTCCAGTATTGCGTGATTCTTTAACTTTTTTGAATGCAACGTCTTGTGCTGGTGCAGCGCTTTCAGTAGCTGTAGGATCAAAAATTGCACCTTTTTGCCGGTTATTAGATATTTGCTCACTTTCATCTGATTTTCGGCTTCCAGGTACAGCATATCCAAATGTAGCAAATGTAGGATTGTCATACCGTTCATCCTCTTGTGTATTATCTTGATTGTAGATTACAGACTTGGTGAAAATAGTACTGCTTGAAGAAGCATCAGAATATGGAGAATTGTAGTTATTTCTACTATTAATCCGTATTGGCTGATACTCATCTTTTTTCTGATTATTAGGTAATGAACTAGCTCTAGGTGGCAGTGACGGTGGAATCTTTTTAGCAGATGCGTTATTAGAATTTGTAGTGCTAGTCGTTGCATGCTTAAACTCAACTTCTTGATCTTGAGTAGCTTGAACGCCAACACCTTTACTGATATCACTTTCTATGAAAGTTTCAGATGATTGTTGATTCTCTTGTTCTTGTCCTTTCTCCTTGAATTGTATTTGATATAGGAATAAGCCACCTATTTTTACATCTGTGTTTGCTTTTAATTGTTCCTCAGCAACACCATTACGTTCAGTAAGATCTACACCATCTTTATCAATCTTGATTTTGATAGTACATTTTTTTCCATTTTTGTCATGCCAATTCAAAGTCATTTCATATGAACCATCGGTTACAACATAATGCCTTATTCTTTTCTCTCCTTCTTCGGCAACAAAACCGTGCATTCCGCTCTTTCCATCACTATGCAGCGTTGAAAATCCCGAAATTCCTTTCTTCTGACAAAAGTCACTATTTAAAAACTCGCTGATTTTAAACTCTTTTTTGTCATCTCCCAGTGTAATACTTGCGTGATCGCCATATATTGAAACTCCTGCGATATCATCAACATACTCTTTTAACCTTGCTTTAACTTCACTTTCAAGCTTTTGTTCGGCTTTCTTTATCTTGTTCTGCTCTGGAAGAATAACTTCATAAGCTTTATTTTTGTCTTCATCTGTCTCCAAATTCCAGATGGAGTGCTTTATTAGAAACTTTACTGCATTAAAACCAACTCTGGAATTATAAATTGGGTCGTCTTCCTTTTTTATTTCATCGAATAAAGTAAAAAATCCTCGAATGAATTCATGATATTGTTGTGTGCTTTGAGTATTCATATTTTCCCTCACTAATAACCCTCTGCCTTTTAGCCTTAGCTAGTACAATTATTACGGGAATTGATTTAGTTTTTATTAAAGAAGTTGTATTGCTAACGTGATGACATGAGCTATTTTATGTTCACATCAAGCAATTTAAGTTGTCATTCCAGTCT